>PLDF01000233.1 GCA_003135055.1 Bryobacterales bacterium
AAGCTCATGCCCTGGAGGGGACCTCACTCCTCTCCAGGGCGCAGCAGGTTCCGGTTCAGCTCAGACTCAAGAGTTTATCGCAGAGCCAGGGGCCGCCGCCCCGTGCTTCTCATTTTTCTCTCGCCCTGCCGAGCGCGGTTAGTAGGTCCGCATGGCCGTCAAAGGCTGCGGGCGCCTTCGCTGACATCGAGCCCTGGCGCCTTGGCCCCATATGGCGCTGCCATAATGGCCCCTTCGCTCGGCGCCACTGACAGAAGCAGGTGCTCAGGGCCAGCGCGCTGCGGAATGGCGCTGGCATGACCATCGATGCCGCAGACCTGCGAGGGAGGTAATCGGAGGAGGCGGCGGGGGGCCGGCCAACCAGGTCGACAAGTTGAGACAAAGATACCGAGTAGATTATCGGCGGTACCAGAGCTGGCCACATACGGATCGGGCCGGATAACGCCCGTTGCTGACATTTGCCGGTCCAGCGCGGCCAGATCCTCCCTGACGACGAAGTGTTTACCGGGCCGCGTGGACTTGACGACAACGCCCCGATCTCCAAGGAGTGACGCTGAGGATACCCAGGGTAGCTCGGGCCTTTCCGCCGGCCTCTGCCTGCGGCTCAGGTACTCTGCTGCTGCATCGCGAGGTCGGGCGGCTCGCCGGTACGCAGTCGGAGTTCCCGAAGCCATTCGGATTTGTTCTTGCCGTGAACGATGCGGCCTTGGAAACCGAGCGATTCAGCGATGTTATTGCGGTTGTTGCGGATGTCCTGCCGGGTGGTCTTTGCGTACTGCCATACCCAATGCTTGACGTCTCGGGGTTTGCTGAAAACGTAAGTAGCGTGGCCGGCTTGCGGCACCTCAACGACCACTGACTTCTCCAGATCGAAAATGTATTCATCCCGGAAGACGTACATGGTCCGCGCACGTTTGTTGAGGTGCTCGTGGTAGTACGCGTCGTAATCGGGGCGCCAGTTGATCTGTGCGACATCAAAATCGCCTGGTAGTCCTTGATTCCAGCAGAGCCGCCGCAGTTCATCACGTTCGGTAGGAATTTCCTCGACGTGGGCGCGCAGACGGTCGATCTGTTTCCAGTATTGTCCAAAGCGCGTGTGCGCCGTACGCGCTTTCAAGATCTCCTCTTCGAGACCATCGGGCACGGTGAGTTCTGTCCGGCTGGGCAGGGCGGTCTCGGATTCGATCAGCTTCCACTCGCCGCCGCGTTTTCGATAGTGGCCTGTGTGAACGAAGTCCGCCGAGATTTGCACGGTCGCGGAAATGAGGTTGCGCCATCGACTCCAGGTTGGGTCCCATCGGAGCGGCAGCAACTGATGGTCGATGAGAACCTCGATCTTGCGATTGTGGTCTCGAAGAATGGCGTAGTCCTCGAAATAATCGAGTTTGCGGAGAGGCACAGGAACGGTCCTGTGGCGTCGCTCAGGTAAGAAGGCCAGAATCCGGTTTGCGAAAAAGACGCCACTGTCCGCCGATCGCTCTCCCCGTACGATGAGCGACCCAAATCCCGAATAGGGGAATGCAACAGGAGTCGTGGCATCCCTCAGCAGGTTGTCATACTGGACGCGGATGTTCGGGTCCGCCAATAGGTTGTATGCGCGTTCGAGCGTGGCGAGTTCGACGGTAGATGCCTTCTCCTTCTGCAGTTCCATGCGGCGCAGTCGATAAGCCAGGCGCAATTCCTTGAACGTCACGTCCCGTGGGAGGCGAAGCAGATAGTAGAAGGTCGGCTGTTTTGCCCAGGAGGCCCTTCGGTCGACAGCAAAGAAGTAATCGCGAATTACGGGACACGGAATGTGGACGGCGTCGATTCCGAACTGGCCGGCCTGGACCTGAATACGCACGAATGACTCTTCTCGTTTATCCTGCTTCGGCAACGCAGCATAGCCGGCCTTGAGCTGATAGACGTCGGTTCCTCGGACGGAAGGCTTGCGGATGTAGATCTCTGAATTCGCGGTCGCCGTGCCTGTGGAATCGGCCACAGCCACTTCATCGCCAATTCGTACGTTCGAACCAATGAGGCGCGTGAGCATGAATTCGCGTCCGTCGACGGTCGCGCAGGCGAGTTTTGAGTCTTGGGGTTTCAGTTCCAGCACCCGAGCCAACACCGGCGCTGCAGGCTTGGAAGGGGTAGCCACGGCCGATTCCATCATCGAACTCATGCTGCCTGAGCTTAGCCCGGATTCCAGAGGCGCGCAAACGAAGGCCGAATCGAGCCAAAACCGAGCGTATATCCATGAGGAGTAATGGCTTACTGGCTCTGACGTCAAGCCGCGGGCGTGGCAAGAGATCCGAGGTCCGATCGGGAAGGGAGGAGACATGCAACCAGTAAATGGTGTCGAGCACGCTGATTCCAACGCGCCGGTACCGCCGCCATCCACGGAGAACTCCATCGATAGCAGTCAGCTTCCTCAGGATGTAATGGCCAAGCTGAAGGAGCCGCTTCCGCGCGAGGCGGTTTCGCCCAATCCCCAGAAGCCAGGCCTATCCGTGATCAAAGTGATTTACGTCGTCGAACGGCTGAACGACGTGTTCGGCCTCAATGGCTGGCATGTGGATAACGAAGTTGTGGAAACCGGGCGGATGGTGGTGGTGCGAGCGACGCTGTCGGTTCCGCGGTATGCCATCGCTATTGAGCAGTTCGGCGGGAATGACAACCCCGACCGTGGCGATGCCTACAAGGGCGCCTGTACCGATGCGCTCTCGAAATGTGCCAGCTATCTCGGGATCGGCATGGACGTGTACAAGGGATTGTATGAACAGGGGCCGCGAGATTGCAGCGCTGGTGGGCAGAACGGCGCGAGACCTGGAACACCGAAGTCAGCGCCAAGGGCAACGTCCCCACAGAACGGCGCACACAGTAGCGGCGCGTCTCCAACTGGATTGACGAGCCGGAACATGGCGGGGCGCTTCAGCAGCATGCGAACGGTCCTGGGCGCGCGCGAATACAGCGACATTCTCGGCCGGCATGGTTATCGCGATGTGACGGGCATTCCCAGCCTGGAGAAGGCTCGAGAGGTCTATCCGGTGCTACTCGATGCATTTCGAGCCCGGTTTGGCGAGGCCAAGAGGGCGCTGACCAGCGGCGAGTACACGAACATCTTGCGGGAGCTGCGCTTGAACCCGAAGGCGAAGCTGAATCCCGACCAAGCCGTGCGGGTCTTCAATCACATGGAGGAAACTCTCAATGCCAAACAGTAACGACGGGACCGGAGCGGCTGTGGCTGAGGCCGCGGATCCAACAGACCTTGCGCAGACACTCACGCTGTTTCAAATCGAAGAGAGCCTGGTGCTGTTGGCAGAGTCGGCCGAAGAGGAAGGGCTGACCCCGGAGATCGAGGGGGCGTTGACCGCCTATCTGGAGGGAGCGGTAGAGAAACGCGACCGGGTGGCGGAATTCATCCATTTCTGCGAAGGGATGGCGGAACTGGCGAAGGCGGAAGCGAAGCGCCTCCAGACCCGGCAAAAGCACTTTGAAGCGACTGCCGAACGCGTAAGCAGCATGGTGTTGCATGTTCTCGACTGGCTCGGCGTGAAGAAGCTGGAGGGCCGCACGAACACGTTGAAGAAACGGAAGTGCCCGCCTTCGGTGAACGTGGTCGATGAACAGAAGATTCCGGCCGAATACAAGCGCGTGACCGTTACGCTCCCGCTTCCTCAGTGGCAGCAGCTTCTCGCGGGAACTTCGGATGACGCTCGGAACGCCGTGTTGGCGGGCGTTCGGAAGCAGGAGATCTCGCTGGACCTGGAGGCGATCAAGCAGGCGCTGAACCTTGAGAAGGCAGTCGAGGGTGCGGACCTCGCGCTTAACCGGTTCAAGTTGCAGGTGATCTGAGGCCAGGATGGTTGCCCGGCTCAAGACCGTCAGCAGCCGCCGCTATCTTTGGGAACCGGCTTGTGGTCAGCACGGGCGCGCGGGTGCATCGGAGAAAAGCTTGAAGATCTGGCAGGGCGTGGTTTCCTCGGCGCCGGGCATCTCCGTGTATTGAACCCTTGACACGGCGATCCTCCCACCTGAACGTGTGTAAGGCAGGATCACCTGAATCGTCAGAAGCGGGGAATCGAGCATCAAGAAGATTGCGGTTTTCTCGGGCATAACTTCCCGCTCGTCGCCTTCGAAAGGTCCCATTCGAACATCCAGCGTCATCATGGCCGCTTGGGGTGTCTTGATTCCCACAAGGGTACGCAGATGATCGAAGCTCCGCGCGGTCCGGATATCAAAGTGGTCCAGGACGGAGGGATCTTCGAACTGGACCTGCTCGATGTGGTTGTCGAAATATAGCGCGACCAACGGTTGTACGGTGCCGGTGTCAACAAGCTGGGTCTTCAGAAGCTCGATGGCTTGCCGCGCTCTCGCGCGCATGGTGTCGGGATTTGTGTGATTCATATTCTGGCTGGATTATAGCCGGACACGCGGGCGACCGCTTTGGCGGTTGCAGAAGGTTCAACCGGGCTTCCGCCACGAGAAGCCCGCATTCAGAGAGAAGGAAGGAGAAAAACCAAGTGTTTACAGAATTGATGCCCCTGCTCAAGCAGCGCGTTGTCATGATCACCATTTCGGATGTTGGCGAGGGATTGCTCAGGGTCAACGTCATCCCGCGAAAACTGGAGGGCAATGCCGACGAGAACGGAGCCCTCACCGTGCCGCTCTCGATTACGGGCAAGGCTGAGGAACTCGACCGTGAATTGCCGGGCCAACTGGCGTCGTTCACCGAATCCGTCACTAAAACCGGGTCGAACCTCGACGAACTAAAGACCCAACACGCGGCCGCGATTAAGGCGGTGGAAGCTGAGAACAGGAAGAAGATGGACGACAAGAAGAAGGCAAACGGGTCCAAGCCCGCAAGCTCACCTCCAACTACCCCGCCAGCAACTGCTGAGTTCAAGGACGGGAAACCGGTCTTCGGGAGCAAAGCGCCCCAACCGCCAGTTGAAAGCCAGAGCCTATTCGACAATCCGACGTCAGAGGACGACGCCAGCACTGGGGGTGCCGCCGGGGAAACTCCAACAACTTCCGAGGCGCAACATCCCAACGCATCAGCGACTTCTTAACCTGCCGTGGCCGCTTCGCAGAGTATCGTATACGCGTGAACTCCGCAGCGCGAGAGGAGGCCGACGCTTCCCAGATCGGGACTTATGACGCCGCACGAGCCGATTGCAGCCTGCGGCTCACGCATCCCAAGAATGCGCTGGATTCGATATGCCCGAAAACCAAGGAGCAAATCTCAAGAACCGACACGATAGCCGCCAAACAGTGGTCACCGTGCCCTCTGAATCGGGTGCCGGTGACGAGGTGATCATGAGCATCGCCGGGCACGTCTCGCGCGCCATGCTATCGCGTTATTCCCACGTCCGGATGGAAGTGAACCGTCGCGCCCTCGACGAAATCGCCGCTCGCCAGCGGGCCGCGGACGAGACAAATCAGAGGGAAGCACAACAGCGGGACCAGGCTGCGATCCGTCCCCAATCGGCGCTGGTTCAGTAACCGTCACCAAACGTGCCGTCAGATTCGGAGCACCCTCTCAATCTTCGCGCGGCAACCTTGGCCTCATTCAGATCCCCTGGCAGGATCTCGACACGAGCCGGTAGTCCATCCGCCAGAACGGCCTGATTGACCAAAGTGTATTTCATTGTGAACCCTTCCGTTGTCGGTCGCTGGCCTCCATCAGATCTGCCGGCGTAACCGGCAGGCTCGCCGGTCCGAAGCCTACAGACCGCCCGTCGGTCCGTAGCGAAACACTTCGCGCCTCGCTCCGCAAGCAGCAGATTGCAGCCCGCAACTCGTCGGCGACAATCCCACCTCGGTGATGGAAGGACCGTTGCCCTGCCAGAATATAGGCCTCACGGATTTGCGCGAAAGACAGCCGATCGGCGTTCCTAGCGGCGTCCCCAACAGCCGGATCATCTAACCCCCAACCGGTCAGTTTAGCGATGTAGTCGCGGCGTACCTCCAGCGATGGTGTAGGAAACAGCGCCAGTCTATCGAATCTGCCTGGCCGCTTGAGGATCGCCGGATCGAGAGTCGCCGGGTCATTCGCCGTGGCGACGATCACGATTCCGTTTTGCATCGCGAGCCCGTCTAGGCATGCCAGCAGGTGTGGCAGTGTGATCGCGGTCCGGTTCTTGTGGCCGTCTGCGCCGAATATCCGGTCCAAATCCTCGAGGATCACCAGCGCCGGCGCTCTGTCTTCGGCCGACTGGAACAAATCAGAAAGAGCGTCGTTTGGCAATCCGTCCGCAGAGAAATCGATACTGAATGCGGAGACCAATGGGTGGCACGCCATGATCCGTGCTGCTGACGTCTTGCCGTTTCCCGGAGGGCCATATAACAGAAATCCCCTGCGATACGGTAAGCTGTGTTCGATGAACCAGGACTCGCTCTCCCAGAACGTCTCGAAGTCTTCATGAATGGACTGTAGCTCTGGTTCCAGTACGACCGATTCCCAATCGTAGCCCCTGTCGGGCAACGGGATATTGCGGCCTCCGAACACCGTGATTCGGCGTGGAGGCTCGATTTGGCGTAGTAAGTTCAGATTCGCTGCAGCCTCTCGCTGGTTCACTATTACCCACTGTCTCCAGTTCAGTGCCCCTTTCTCCATATAGGAGACATACGGGATGTCGACGCTGACAATCGCGCGTTCGCTGCCATCCAGCCAGATCGCGATCGGCGTCTCCTTCCAGTGAGGATCCCAAGCCAGTCGACGGTCCGTCACTCGCGCCTTGCGGTCGCGGGACGCATGCAACTCCATCCTGGGACTGACCCCCGGAGGCAGTTCCCATTTGCGCACCAACGCGCGTAGCGCTTCCGCGGCTCCTAGGCACTGCCGGTCCAGCGTCACCCCTGCCATCAGGTCCTCCGCAACCATATGGCTGAATGGGAATTCAAATTCCAGCGTAATCGTCTCCGAGCGCGAGCAGCCGGTCACCGATTCGATCCAGGCCTGGTACGGTTCGAGAAACGCATTCATCGCTTCCGCGGGCGATGTCAAGCCGACTTCGAGTATTCGTCGCATTTGATCTCCGTTTTACAAAGTAACCGGTGCTTGTGCGATCTAGCGTCACACGGCGCGAAACTCCGTGCATATACTCGGAGAGATGACGGCCGTAACGAGCAAAAGGCGGGACCGCCAGGTGGTAAGGATCCTGGGCATTCTCGGCACATTATTGGAGGGTGGTCAGCCTTCCATTCACCAACTCGCGAGCCGGTTCGGCACTCGTAGAGAGACCATCTACCGCGACATGCGAGCCTTAGAAGATGCGGGCTATCCGGTTGCAGGCGACGACCTGGGGCGGTTGAGCCATCCACGGTTGCTTCCGGAGGCACGCCGTCATGCGCCCGAAGTGCGGCTTTCGGAACGCGAAATCGCCAGCCTCCTGTGGGCGAGCAAACAAGCCGAAGCTGGTTCGCCTTTCGGGGAAGCGCTGGCGTCGGCCACAACCAAATTGCGAGCGATGCCAGTTAGCGCGCAGGACGGTCTGACCGCGGGGATCGAAGGGGTCGTCGGAGATGCTGGATGGGGAGCAAAGGACTACGGGCCACACAGAGAAACGATTCTGCGCCTCGTAGACGCAATTATACGTCGGCGCCGATGCGCGGTCCAGTATCGGTCCCCCAGCAGTCTGACCGGAAAGTCCTACGAATATGAGCCCTATCGTTTGCTCACCGTTTCCGGAGGGCTCTATTGCTTGGGCAAGGTGCCACCTTACGAAAACATCACGACTCTTGCTGTGGACCGCATCACGGCAATCCAGATCCTGGAATTGGAGTTCAGTGTGGATCCTGGTTTCGATGTGGAACGATATCGCCTGGAAGCGTTTGGCGTGGTGTCCGAGAAACCGGAAAACGTCACGATTCGTTTCTCTGCCGATCAGGCACCGTATATACGGGAGCGCAAGTGGCATCCGACTCAACGTATCCGCGAGTTGCTTGATGGGCGATTGGAGTTGACATTTCGGGCGGGCGGGAAATTCGAAATATCAAGATGGGTGATGGGGTGGGGTGATGCGGCAGAGGTCATTCGGCCTGCCTGGCTGCGTGTTCGCGTTGCACAGATTCTTAAGGCTGCGGTCCGAACTTATGGTCGGTAGCAGTGTCCCACACAGTCCATTCCGCCTGAGACGGAGACTGTGACACTAAATCGCACAATGTCGCACCTCCCTGGTGGCGCGTTAGCAAGAACAAGCCGCCCGACGTGCGGGCGAGGCCTATAATGGGTTTACTGTCGCCGCAAGGAGCAGGGAAACAATGCAAAACGGCCAGACCACGGTTCGTGAGATCCTTTATGCGCCGTGCTTCTTTGCAGTGCCTCCGTACCAGAGAGCGTACTCATGGGAGGATAAGCATCTGCAGGATTTCCTGCGGGACTTAAAGACCCAGCGCATGAACCGGCCATACTTCCTAGGCGCTGTGCTTTTGGAAAAGCAGACGCGGGAAGGGCTGAACGCACAACCAGTAGGTGGAGAGGTTGTCATCTCGCCGCCAGAAGGCTCATCTCCAGACGAAGCCGCCGGCGCTGGCTTTGAAGAGTACCAGATTGTGGACGGACAGCAGAGGCTGACTACGCTGACAGTTTTTCTCGCTGTCGCAGTGGCAATCCTGGAGACCAGGGGCTACGACGATCGGCAGTTGCGGTTATGGCGCCGGCTGCTAAAGGAGGAAGGGGAGGAGAAGTTCCGAACGATCCCGTCAGATGGAGTCTTCTTCTCTACGTACATTCTCGGCCGGGATGAGCCGCCGACCTCCAGCTTCGACACCCCTTCTCAGCGCCGTTTGTGGGCTGCAAAGACGTTTTTCCGGTCTGAATTGCAGGTCATGGAGAGTGCCAACATCGCGGCCCTCCTGCGGACGCTCGAAACGGCAAAGATTCTCGTTTACGCGGTCGAGAACAAGGTCGATGCGGCCCAGATCTTCGAACTGAATAACGATCGGGGAAAGAAACTCACTTCATTGGAGTCGATCAAGAGTTTCCTGATGTACTTGGCTCTACTCCACTCAAAAAACCCCGAGCGCCTCATAGCACACACACAGGCCGTGTTCGAGGAGATCCTTCGGATCGCCGAAGATTGCGACGAGCTCGGTTCGGATCTCAATGAGGATTCCATCCTGCGTTACCATTTTGTCGCGTTCGAGCGATGGACTGAATCACAGTACGACGATCCGAAACAATTGATCAAGGATACGGTGCAGACACTTAATTCAGAAGCCGTCTGCGAATGGGTGCGAAGTTTTTGCGCGCGGCTGTTGGAGAGCTTCAAGATTTCATGGCAGTTGATTCTTCTGGGCAAGACAGACTGCGAAGTTGGAGACCTCTTCGCGCTCGGTAGAATCGCGCCCTTTCTTCCGCTTTTGCTCAAGACCTACAAAGGCTCTGCCGATGAACGGGCTGACTTCCGCCGCGTTGCCCGGCTTCTGGAGATCTTCTCATTCCGGGCGTACGGCATCGCGGATGTTCGTGCGAACATGGCCCTGTCGAGCCTATACGTTCAGGCGCGTGACTTTTGTGGCGACTTTGAGACCCTGGTGACGCTTCTCAAGCAACTCTGTAGTTCCTTCTGGGATGTAGAACGACGATTCTTCCAGGCGCTCGAAACGGACTTCTACAAACAAGGAGCCGACGCCCGGTATTTTCTTTGGAAGTATGAGAATCATCTTCGGTCAACCAGCTTCCCCCCTATTCCCCTCCAGGATTTCGTTAGCAAGAACTCCCGATGGAAGTTCTCCATTGAGCACATTGCTGCTCAAAAGGTCGATCAGGTGGATAGTTCAAAAATTGAGTTAGCCGGCCGGAATGAGGAGTTTTCGGGAAGGTGGTTGCATTCGATTGGCAATCTGGTATTGGATACGCACTCCGACAACGCGTGCAAAGGGAACGATCCGTTCTTTCAAAAGCTGGCACATTACGAACAGACGCCGCTGAAATCTCAACTCGAGCTCGAAGCGTTTGCGAGGAAAGATGAAAGCGGCGCACTTATTTGGGACGCCGACACAATATTCGCGCGCGGACAAGTTCTGATTTCATTCGCGCGAAAGCATTGGGACCCTGCTTCCGTATAGGCCGTCAATGATGCCTGCCGGCGCGCTAGCGACGGCGGTCGGAGTAGCAGCAACCGGCGGCTGGCAGGCTGTTTGTTGGCCCTGTGTCCGAGTACCCCCCAGAGTCCCCCCAAAACGTCCGGTCCCACAGCCTCTGCAGAACCTGCATCACCGCCTGCTAGAATCCTTCCGGGCTTTACTAAGAAAAATCGGTAAGGGCGCCGCGGACCGAAAGCCTGAGGTACGCGACTTATGCAGATAATGCTTGGGTCGCCCTATGTCATTAATTCTGACATTTTGTGTCCCTTATTCTGACATGAATGTCATTAATTCTGAAATGCTACAGAAAATGTAGGATGCCACAGTTAATGGACGTCTCGGGTGTTGACAGCAAAGGACAGAATGTGGATCTGTGTCATGAATCATGACAATTCGTCCCACAATTATTGTCAATATCCTACATTTGTGTCAGTATTCATGGCATAATCCTACGTCCGCCCGCTCCGGACAGAACCCGATCAGCCGAGCAGCGTGTGCGGACCTACACCATCGGAGCTTTCGGAACTGACACAATGGTAAACGCTGAGGGACATCGCGTCCATGTAATGACAATGGCGCGGAACGAGGTCAGCGAGGTGTCCAGTCTCCGATAAGCTTTTCAGCTTAAACCACTGTCCGTGTCCATATGGACTGTCGAAGCGATCAAGCTGGCGCGAACTCTTCATTTCCGCCAGTCGCTGAGCAACCGTAGCGCCTCTTCGGCTTCCGTAAGCGCTGTGATGCGCCCGGCTTTTTCCTCCTCCTGGAACCGCTGCCGCACGTTCTCCGGCATATCCAAACCGTCGCAGATGCAGCTTGGACTTTCGGCAACGATATGTTTCCAACTGCGCACATGGGCCGGGACGAGGTCGAGCGGCCGTTTCCCAGTGGCGGTCTTCAGAGTTGGATCGGCTCCGAGTTCCAGCAGCGCGCAGACGGCTCCCAGTTCGAGCCCCTCTTCGCCAACGGCGCAATGCAGTGGAGTGGAGAGGGAATCGTCGCCAACGTTGACGTCGATGCCGGCTTCCACCAGGGCGAAGACGACGTCCCGCAGCTTTCCGCGACGGTCACCGCCGAAGAGTTGCACCGCTTCGTGGAGGGCGGTGCGTCCGTGAAACCATTTCGCGTGAACGTCGGCGCCGGCCTCAATCGCTGCACGCACCATCCCGGCGCGAATGTCGAGCGACGAACAATATCGCAGCAGTGGCGTCAGCCCCGATGAGTCGCGTTCGTTGATGTTCGCTCCGGCGCCTACCAGCGCAAAGAGGACCTCCGGGCTGCCGTCCTCCAGGGCATAGTCGATGGCGCTTCTGGCAACCACGTCGCGAACGCCTAACGGGCAGCCGGCGGCAAGCAAGGCGTGGATCGCCTCGGCGGTGGAAGCGTACATCAGGGCGGTGGCGCCCATGATATCCGGCGTGGCGGCGCGCGCTCCGGCGCTGAGCAGCAGTTGGACGCAGGCGGCGCTGCCGCTCTCCGCTGCCGCAAACAGCGGAATGCGAAAAGAGTAGGCTGGCCCAACGAGTTGGTCGTGTTCATCGATTGCTACCGGATGAGGCGAAGCCCCAAAGTGCAGGAGCAATCGGACGCCGTTGAGATTGTGGGCCGCGGCGGCTGCGCATATGGGCGTGCTGCCGTTGGCGCCGGGACGATCGGGCCGCGCCCCGCCATCGAGCAGCACGCGTATGCCGCGGGTGTTGCCTGCCGCTGCCGCAAACCATAGGGCTGCATCCCCGCGCGTAGAGAGCAGCTCCGGATCGCCGCCGGCCTGAAGCAGGATTCGAACGGCATCGGCTGTCTTCGGCTGCGAGCTGGCGGCTGCCAGCATGAGCGGCGTGGCGACATAGCTGGGTCCCGGATTGGTATTCCAGCCATCGCATTCGTCGCGCACGCAGCCAGGTTCGTTGGGGTCTGCGCCAGCCTGGAGAAGGTCAAGCAACACGCCGATGTCGGCTTCAAAAGCCGCTCGATGGAGCGGTGGCAAAGTGGCGGCTTCGATGGCCAGGCGCATGTCGCTACCTTCGATTGTAGCTGGCTGGCTCCAGTCAATCTGAAAGCGGTAGTTTCCAGAAAGCTGGTTTCTCGACAAGTACCCAAGGAACTTCGCGCCGCGCTTTGGTTTCTATTGAAGTGTGACGGTCAGTAGACCGGTGAATGGCGTGCTCGCTTGCAATCGCGGCGAGGCTCGCCCATGAGAACGCCTTGGTGCCTCCTAACGACCATTGCGTTGCTGGGATCGGCGGTTAACAATATTTCCTTTCCTGATGGTGGTTGGGGCGGCGGATCTGCAATGTTCACAGGGCGGGCGGGCTCGGTAAGGCTGCCACCCGGCTTCACGTCACGACATCGGCGCACGCTACATTTTCAGGGGCGTACGCATCGAGAGAGGAATCCCTCGTATTTAAATGAGAGGATCGTTGACGGTGCCAGAGCGTGGACTTCCACGAAAGACCGACCACTCCCGAACGGTCGTCATACATTTCGTTTCGCAGTCACGTTCCCTGATTGCGAGTGCGCCAATTTTTTCTTGGATTCTTCCAAGCCCGATCGGGATCTCGAAGAAGTGACGCTGTATGCCCGGTTCAGAAGGGCACAGCGATCAAAACGGAAAGCTTAAGGTACGCGACTTATGCAGACAATGCTTGAGTCGCCTTATGTCATTAATTCTGACATTTTCTGTCACTTATTCTGACACGAATGTCAACAATTCTGAAATCCTACAGAAAAGGTGAGAAAATCAATGACCATCGAGACCATGACTCGAGAATTCCGCTACGACTCCGTCCGCTTACCAGACCCCAGTCCAAAGCTCAGTATAGACGAAGTCCGGACCGCATTTTCGGCGACGTATCCCGAGATCGCGACGGCTGTCGTTACGGGGCCGGAGGCGATCGGGAACAAACTGGTCTACCACTTCGCGAAGGCGATCGGCGTTAAGGGATGACGAAGAAGAAGGTGCTCAGCGAGCTCCAACGAGTAATCGAGGGACAGCCTGGCAAGACAAGCCGGATCGTTCGGGAGTTCAAGACATGTCCACAGTTCCAACAGTCCTGCCAAATCCTGGTACAGGCGCTCCAGCACAATACGTACGGGCGCAAGAGTACGGCCATGAAGACGCCGCTCGGACTCGTGCCCCCTGGCTGATTGCGCCCGGATTCAGCCTGAGCGTTCCTCGGCTCGATCAAGTCGGCCTTCGACACTCGTCATTCGGAAGCGATGCGGGCGCGGCGAGGTTCGCAACGATTCTGATCGAACTTGGCATCGGCAGTCCATCCGATTGGACCGCATGTGGCCGCGAACCCGCGAAGTTCCTGGGCCGGACGTTCGACCGGTTCGTAAAGAGCCACGCCGAGCCTGCTATCGACGGCGCGTTCGAGCTTTCCGTGACCCTTTCGACAGACCCGCACGAATGGTGCGAGGCCGAAGATGAGCCTGACGGTTCGCAGATGTTTATCTACATGGAGGCGGCGTCGTGCGGGTTCGTGAATCTTGGGCCAGCCCTCACTCTTTGCGAGAAGGAGGATCCACGGCTGCCAGTGACGTTCGCCCGGCTCTTTCTGCATGGCCTCGGGCGACTTTTCCGGGTTTACGATGACCGCGATGCGGAAGAGCACCTCTCATTTCTTGAAGGCTACTACGATCCCGAGGAGGACCGTGAGGCGCTGGCGGCTATGCCAGATCGCAAGAACATCTTGCCGCCGTGCATGAACCAGCGACCACTGGGCCGCGGTGCGTTGAAAGCAATACTGGCCCGGATGGCGCCCAGGAATCGAGTACGGCGTCTACTCAAGGCAACGCTCCAACTAGATCGCATATCGCGCAGCGTCCGATTTCCTGAAGTCCCAGAACCAGTCCGGGACTTGTTCTCCGATTGCAATCCCGCAGTCCCGATCCTGCTGGCGATCTACCGGCAAGGCGACGCCATTGAGGCGTGCTTCGACGAAGAGCGCCAGTCGATGCTCGAACAGACGCCGGAACCGTGGCCGTTGATTCCGTTTGACGGGACTGATCCGACAAGCACGAAGCTGGCGTTTGGCTGCTTGAGCGGCGCACTTCAGGCGCTCGCAGCCGCTCGCCAGGTACTCGAACTGGTGCCTGGCTGGGAAGCGATCCGGCGGGAAGGTCAATGACCATGATGAAGACAACGCATTTCGGCTCGAATCGGAGTTATTGTCTTTCGAAAGCCATCCTGGTCTATTCGGACGGCCAGGAAGCATTCGCGACCGTCCACGAGCCCAGAGACTCGCCGGATGGCGGGCCGCCTTATCTCGATGCCGGCGAACCGCTCACAATGGATTTCTTGAGGCAACTGACAAAAGGGCTCGGGCAGACGGTGCAGCGGGAGATTCTTCCGGCCAATGTCCTGGCGCGCACGCCAGACCTAATCGTTTGGTGGACCAAGCCGCAACAACGCGTCATGTTCTACAGCGACTCCAGCGACGGCCGAACACTGAACGGCCAAGTCTTTCCCCAGCCGCCCCTGGTCTTCAGAGTATGCGGATCTGAACTGGCGATACGCGCCTTGGCTGAGAGCAAACGGCCGACATCCCAGACGCCGCTCATGTTTGCACCGTATTGGAACTGTGACGGGGCCGGGCGCGTGTGCCAAGGCAGTATGCGTGTTCCGGGAACTCTGTGCCTTGAAGCAATGAAGGCTTGGGAAAAGGCGTTCTTTGAAAGCGAGTTTACCCATGCTGCCATAGGTGCTCGGCTGACTACACACCCGGAGAGCTTCCTGGGATTGTGGCGGGACCTGACGGGCAGTGCGGAAGCGTTCCCCGCGGAGTTGCTCGTCAAAAGCGGCGACACGCTCGCCTCCTTTGTCCAAGGCCGGGAGGACTGAATGCACACCATTTTCCCGCATTTGCTTCGGCGGACCATCAAAGTGGCGGTTGTCGGTTGCGGGGGAACGGGCAGCGCGATTGTTGGCGGGTTGCCGCATCTTCACCAAGCGCTTATCGCGGGCGGACATCCCTCCGGGCTGTCCGTGACCGTGATCGATGGAGACCGGATCTCGGCCGCGAACTGCGTCCGCCAACCGTTCTCCGCGAGCGAGATTGGCCTGTTCAAATCCGTCGTTCTCATCAACCGGATGAACCTGTTCTGGGGACTCCATTGGCAGGCTATCCCGCAGCATCTGGGCGCCGGTCACCACCTGGACAACGATCTTGATCTCGTCATCGGTTGCGTCGACAGCCGCGCTGCCAGAGCCAAGATACATGGCGCACTCACGGCCACGTGGTGCGGCATCGCCTACTGGCTCGATCTCGGCAACAACGCGGACACGGGGCAGTTCGTCCTCGGACAGCCTATCAATCGGGCCAACAGGCATAAGGCCCACCGGCTTCGCGCCGTTTCGGAGCTTTTCCCCGAGATTATCGATCCGGCGCTCGATGACGATCAGCAACCGAGTTGTAGCGCCGCTGAGGCGCTGGAGCGCCAGCATCCGTTCATCAACCAAACCCTGGCAAACCACGCGCTTGCGCTGCTGAGCCGTCTCTTTCGGTGCGAGCCAATGGCGCACCACGGCGGCTTTCTGAACTTGACCAGCGGAGCGTTGGTCGCTCTCCGAGCAGAACCGAAAGTCTGGAAACGAATGCGACGCACAGTGCGGATGCCGGACTAAGCGCTACAGCAATTCCACTAGACCATAAGGTAGTCAACATCAGTCCAATGCAAGCTCACTCTACGCCGGCTTAAGCATGCCGGAGTAGCACATCGTTCAATTCACAATTCAGCAACACAGGAGACAAAATGTCAGAAACTAGCACTCTAATCGGGTACGCAGGCCGGACCATCAATCGAGAAAACCTGGCTCTCGTTCCCACACCGCCGGCAACGGCAACTCACCAACCCGTACCGCACCATGAAATCGTCCAGGCGCTCGTGGAGACGCTTGGATTCCGTCACATTGGCGTGGTTCACGACGAATACGCAGTATCGCCGGACGGCATGAAGATGTTCGGCGTGCTCGACCTTGAAACCGAGATGCACGGAGCACGATTTTCAATAGGGCTTCGCAATTCGCATGACAAGACCATGCGTCTGGCGCTCACCTGTGGATATCGGGTCTTCGTATGTTCGAATATGGCCTTTAGCGGCGATTTCACACCGGTCCTCGCGAAGCACTCGAAGTCGCTGAATCTGGTCGATTCCATTTCGGTCGGCGTGGATCGCATGCAGCGCAATTTCGGTCCCATGCAAAAGCAGGTGGAGTCGTGGCAGGCGATGGAACTGAGCAACGTCGCAGCCAAGTTGATCGTCTACGAGGCGTTCATCGAAAGCGAACTCGAGGTCCCGAAACACCTGGCCCGGCGGGTGCATGACCTGTACTTCGAGCCACAGTACGAAGAGTTTCGGCCGCGGACCCTGTGGAGCTTGTCCAATGCGTTCACGTCGGCCTTCAAAGAACTCGACCCGATCCCGCAATTCAAAGCCACGGCGAAGTTGGGCGGATTCCTGGAAGAGCGGCTCGCACGGAAGTTCTGAGGCGGTGCGACGGCGGTGGCAGTGGGCCGCTCAAACCTGCTGCCACCGCGCTGAACATCGATCGGCACCTGGCCGTGAAGCAGGGGTCATCACAGGAGGAACCGCCATGGCTTGTCCGGACTGTGGCTCGTCGGCCGGGGAATTCCGGTTCGCTACGTCGGTTGAAACACACGGCCTGGACTGCGGGCCGTACGAAACATTCAACGAGGAATTCATTGTCTGTCGCGAATGCGGCGGGCGATATGACATCAGCGACTGGGCAGGCACGCCAGAGTTGCAGCTTGAGGTCAGGACTCCCGCGGTGGACATCGACACCAGTCGCGATTCGGCAGAACTGAAGTCCCTGGCCGACTGACGAGTTGACGGGCGTCTCGCCTACGCAAGTGCTGTCCGGAGGCCAACAACTCGAACAACTCATTTTGAGGCGTTCGAAACGCGACTTCGCTGCTGTGTGACGACGGAGGACCCGCCTTGAGCTACTTCAATTTTGAATTCAACCCCGAGATGCCGAGTTCGCTCGTCCATTGCCTTAATCGGCGATACAAGGGCGCCCGGAAGTTCCCGGTAACGGCCCCCGACGCGCAAGGCACTCTGATCGTATGGGCGCGCGATCTGCAAGAGTGCCAAGAACATCTCTTGAACGCGTTGTTCGACCTTCTCTTCGCCAGGAATCGCGTGGGAGCGGCGGTATGCAATCCTGCGTGCATCTTTTGCGGGGGTACGACACAAAGCCGCGGACGAAATAGTTCCGGGACCAGAGGATGGCGTTGCATGAATCCAGACTGCAAACGAAGCTTCGTCATCGACCGTAGCTTCCGGGGTGGCATCAACCATCCGTCCCAGTCGAAGAAACCGGAATTTCACAGCCTCGTGTTTGTCGAAGGCAAGACCATTCGGGAAGCGTGCGACGCGCTCGGACTTTCCGCGAGCGCCGGTGACAACTGGTTCCGGAAAATGGTGTCGCTTGGGCAACAGGTCGATCACAGGTGCCCTTGCGGAAGGGATCTGCGCCATCGAGGATCGTGCCAGTTTCGGCGAACATATCGCACTGAAAAGGAAAAGGCGAACGGCAAAAGTCGGACGGCGGAGCGTTCGAGTAGCCCCGTGCGACCGGGAGCGGTCACGGCTGATTGACGTTCATCCCGGCGGCCTGGTCATGCACCTGAAAGCATCGCGATCAGCAAGAGCACGAGATTGTAGACTGCGTGCATCAGCGTTGCTGCTGCCGTAGACCCGGACCGCACTCGCATCCAACCAAACGCAATACCGGTCAGGATTGTGGCGTAGAGGCGTGGGCCATGTCGGTCATTGTGAGAGAGCGCGAAGGCAATTGCCGTGAGAAATACTGTCGCGCCTACGGCCGCAGTGAGCGGCAGGCCTATGCGCCTCAAAAGCTCGAATATCAGCGAGAAGAGGAGGCCGCGAAAAAGCATCTCCTCGATCATTGGGCCTGAGAAACTAGCCAGGAGGACTCGCTGCGGGGGAGGGAGCCGTCCCAGGGACTGATGGAAGATCCGGGCAAACCACCAGACGCCACTGGCAGCGGCAAGACCGGCGATGGGGCTGTAAAGCCAGAATCCTTGACGCGGTGACACCCAGCCTAGGCGGCGTAGCCATTCGGTTGTTCCAAGCACGCGAAAGCCGTAAATGAACAGGATCAGGGTCAGCAAGAGGGCGCACGCGAACACCGATGGCTTCGTCGCGATCGCCGTAAACTGCCAAACGAACAGGCAGGCGACCGGCAGGAAGAGTTCCGGATTGTCTGTGATGGTTCCGCGGAGGAGTGCCCAAAAACGCGCCGATGCAGCGTTCAATCCGCGGCCGTGCCATTGCTTGACGCGCAGGATGCTCAAATGAGACTCTCTCCGCAGACTTCACGGAAGCCGCAGGACCTGCATTTCCCGCGACAATCGTGATCGATATGGAATTCCCGGCCACGCTTGGCGGTTCGTATCTCCTCAAGGAGCACAAGCAGTCTTCTGCGTAACGAGGAAGAGTATTCAACGCGGATGCTGCGGTCTTCGTATTGGACTACGCCGTACGGGACGAACGCTTGGCATACGTCCTCTACCAAAAGGCAATAAGCCACCAGTTGAAACAGGTGGCCGTCGTATGGTCTGCCGGATCGGGGAGACTTCCCCGATTTCAGTTCCACTGGAGCAACGCCGCTATCCACGCGAACCAGGTAGTCGGGCCGGCCGCTGAGTCCGTACCGTGCGGAAATGAGAGATGGCTGCTGATAGATGGCCCCGACCGCTGCATGCCGAATCCTTACCGCCAGAAGGCCGGCTTGCGCAAACCGGCCGCGCCCCAACAACCATGCCAGTACCGCAATGATTAGCGCAATGGGAATGAGCATGTGTTCAGTCCGTTCAGTTCGGGCGCATGGTGAGCCAACAGGCGACAGCCAACATCAGCAGCAAGACAAGTACGAAATTCCGAGCCCTCATCGCGCATTGCGACTGCATCAGGACGCGGCCGTGACGTTCGTGATAGGCAATGCCAGCCTGCCTCCTCTCAATCTGCATGAGCGTTGGGCGAGTTCTGCGGTCGTTCAAATACCAGGCTCGCCGGCAAAAACACCAGTCTCCGATTTCGGATGCGCGGATTAAATCACGATTCAACATGTTCGTTGCGTCCCGGACGCTCAATCTGAAACTACTCCCGATCGGCCTGATAGGGATAATCCCATTTTCGGGGAAACCGGGGCGACCGTCGGTTTGACAAAATTCGACGGAACGGCAACTTGGCGAACGCGGTGGGCGCGGCAGGGTGCCTATATTCGCCGTTTGTTCGCCTCATGCGTTATACTCCTCTTCGTGAGCAAATGGTGTACCGTGACCGTCACTGAACCAGACGGACGCCGGCACAGCCTGGATGTGCTTGCAGAGTCCACCTACGACGCCGCTCATCTGTTCGTCGTTGAAGCGAAGAAGGAGCGCGCCGTCGGATTGCCAAAGCCGACGTTGGCCACGGTCTTCGAGGTGGTTGCGAGCGGCAAGGTTTATCGCGTCGCCGGCGTGGCACTTCAACGCTGGATCGTAGAGCGGCGCCAGAAATGGAACGGGCCGAAAGGCTATATGTTCTGCAGGCGCCCCGGATTGGAATGACGGTCACCTCGGTCCGCTCCAGGATCGCCTCGCTATCGCAGGCGCCTCCGGCCAAGATCGTCCATTTCGCCAAGACCTCCATTGAATTGGTGGTTGGCCGGAAGCCTTTGGCTGAGGGTTGCTTTGTTCCAACAACAACACCGCCGGCGCACAGACCATGTGACGAAACGATAAACTTTCCGCTATGGACCATATCTGTGCCGTGTGTCCGTCGTCTCCGTAATCTGCCGATATAATAGTGCGGCTTCGTTCACAGCGCGCTTTTTTCGAGGCTGGACCCCATAAAGTTGGCGCAAGTTCGGGCTGAACCCTTAAGGTTGCCGCGCGTTGATCCCGATCCAGCCGTCGATCGCTGATGCGAGTTGCCCAGCCAGTTTCAGACCGAGGGGTTAAAGACGCGAAGGTCCCTCGTAGCGTAGAGAGGATCTCCGAGACGCCGCATGTCCGCCCCGAAAACGATCGCCAGTCGGAAGCGTTTCTCGTTCCCTATGCGCGTCGGCCCTAGCCTAAGTTCGTCACCAAACCAGCCAAACCCTGCCTAAACCATTGAAAATAGGTTTAGGCGATGGCCGAGTCTGCACTACATTCGCGATGGAACTGGAGATGTTCGGGAAGACTGATGCCAAGCTGACGGAGCAAGAGTTTTTGCTCCGCCGTAGGCTCGGTGATGCGACGCAGTCGGATCTCGCGATCGTCGGTGGTGGGTAAAACGATGTCGGCGCTTTGCAATGTGGAGAGCAGAGCGATCGCTCTCATGGGTGTCATCGGCTGCACATTTTCAGCTCCGCTCGCCGATGGCTTGGGGACAATCGCTGGCCTGCGCTTCAACAGATGTTTCAAGGTGACCCACAGCGCATAGCCCAGAAACGCCACCATCACGTGAGCCTTGACGCGCGGCTCCAGTTGGTGAAACAAAGGTCGAATCGAAAGCTCGCTCTTCAAGGCGCGGAACGACGCCTCCGCTTCGGTCAGTTGCATATACTTGGACCACAACTCCTCCGCCGTCTCCGCCTGCAGATTGGTGCGCAGCAAATAAGCGCCCTCGCGCGATTCGCGCCAGTTCTTGCGGTCCTCTTTGATCTGCCAGAGTAAGCGCACACCTTCGGCCGTGTCCTTCAGCGCCAAGTCGTAAAGATCGTTGACCTGCGGATGCCGCGCCTGTATCCTGCCCAGCCGCCGCTCCATCTTGTTGCGGTCTTTCAGCCGCCCCTTCACGATGGCTTTCTCCAGACCTTTCAGCGCGGTCTCCATGCGGTTGGAAAATCGATTGCGGATCGCTTTCTCTTTTTCTTTGCGGCCCGAGGTGCGGCACAGAATGTAAGTCTCCTCGCCCTGCGGAATCGCAACCTTCTTCACTTCTACCTCGGGCCGGACATGCGTCCAGTCGTCCTTCAGCAACTCCGCTTCAAACTGCTTCATCTGGCTGCGCGGCGTGCCCGTCAGATACTGCCCGTTACGTTTGCGAATCGCTGCCAGATTCTCTTCGCTCACAATGCCGCGATCAAACACCCAGATCCTGCGCGCCTTGCCATACTTACGTTCCACCATGCGCAGGATCGTTTCCATGGTCGAGACGTCGGTGCGATTGCCGTTGAAGGTTTCGTAGCTGAAGGGGAATCCTTCGTTGTTGACAATCAGTGCGATCACCAACTGCTCGCAGTCGGGCCTGTGATCGCGCGAATAGCCGCGGCGCACCATCGGATTGTTTTCCGCCGCGCCTTCCACATAGGTGCTGGTCAGATCGTAAAGCAGCACATCGAACTCGGCTCCGAACAACTCGCCGTAACGATTTTT
Organism: Bryobacterales bacterium; assembly: GCA_003135055.1. Classification (GTDB taxonomy): domain Bacteria; phylum Acidobacteriota; class Terriglobia; order Bryobacterales; family Bryobacteraceae; genus PALSA-243. The sequence continues at coordinate 21,465 of PLDF01000233.1, forward strand.
CAGATGCCGCTCCAGTTTCGTCTTGTGCGGCAGAATGCGATCCAGACACCGATACAGGCGCGTATCGTTGATTTTGCCTTCTTCGATTTGCAGCAGATCGTCGAGCGCGGTCGATGGATACCAGCGTTGCTCGATGGCCAGTTCGCTGCCCGGCGCGCAGAGACGATTGATCGCCAGCAACGCTGCCACCTCGTGACCATGGCACGTCGGCCGGGTCGTCATCGACTGCTTGTTCGAAGAAGCGATCCAGTTCGAGCCGTTTCCATAATTCCAGCCCGAGAAAGCAGGCGCCGAACTGCCGCGTTCTTTCCAGCCGCACTTTGTTGAGCAACACACGCGCTACCTGAGGATCGTCGGGCGGCGGCTCCACATGCGAGGGAAAGAGCTTGAGCTGCTCAGCTTCACCCTGTTCATTGAAGACCTCGATGGTGGTCAGCCAGCGCGCTTGCACAGAACTGTTCAACTCACCCAGGTAGCAGAGCGTCTTCTGCCGCGGGCCATCCGAGGTGCGCACGGTTTCGACCAGAGACCAATAGGTGTGATCCTTGCCGTCCTTGTTGCGACTGTGCGACCGCAGAAACATTCTGAGTTGATCGTGTCATGACCGCCCAGCCTCTTCAAGAGGGTAGGTCTGCACTACATCGTCGTTTTGGAAAACGTCGATTGAAGGCATGGGACTTGCCTCCAGCGGAGGGGTCAAAAAAGCCTGGAACGACTGATGGCGTGACGAACCTAGGCTAAGATGGCCGGTAAATCAGCAGTGTGGCACGCCGAGCGCCTTGGACCTCTGCACAGAGGTGGCGCACTTGAGATGCCTAACACGACTGATGTGCGGACGACGTTAGCTCGTCGACAGCAGATTGGGGTTCCACACCCGCCGCTGGTTCGAGCGGTCCGACTTCACAGGCGCGCCCGACAACGAGCTTGCCTGATTCCCACAGCCAGCGTCTCCGCTTTGCGCTCATCGCTCACGGACTCTGCACCCTCAAGATAGCGTTCCACACGAGGTTGCATTGGCTTGGCAATCTTCACGACAAGTTGCCGTCCGTACCCCCATCCACCGCTGCGGCTCAACTTATCGCCCACCTTCATCCGCACACATAAACTGGGCTTCTCAGTCCGGACGATATGTGCTCAAATATACTACTTAGTTCCAAGAGGCCAGGCGATGATAGTCCACTCCTCTGCGGCAAGTGATTTTATCAGCGTCGGAACGGTGCCCGACGTTTCTGATAGCGACGGCGCACCGCTGCGCACCCGAATGTTATGTTTGTCATGCGTGACGGTGGACGTTCGCTGGCTGCGGCGTCTTCCGGTCGAATCACCGGCACCCAGCGTACGAATCATGTCAGCTGGGGAGGGCTCTGGCAAATGACGATACGTACCGCGCACCGGGATGCCCTACGGCTTCTTTTTGCCATCCGGGCAGGGGCTCAGCCCTTGAATCACGCTGACCTGCCGGATGAAGTCGGTATGTTTAGGGGAGAGGCCCGCTTATGGGCCTTTGATTTTTGGATTCGAAATCCAGATTACATGGCGGCCGAACTTCTGGACCTCTATTCAGCGACGGGCGACGCGGGTTGGCTCGCGAGCGCCGAATCGATCTTCAGTAATGGTGAGCCTGACTTGCGCCGCGTTCCAATGATCCGATATTTCTTCGGCGCGTTCGACCGGCTCGATGATGCATTGGCTTTGTTGAGATCGCGCGATCTCGTCCGCATCACTGGGGTGAAGAGCTTCGATAAGGTGAGGGAAACCGACTTCGTCCTCACAACGCGGGGCGACTCCCTGTGCAACACCTGTCTCGTCGAAGCACCGGTGCTGCAGTGGTACGCCGATCGCGCAGCGCTCGTAGCTAAAGTGGCCGGCGACCGCGGCGGCGCAGCTTTGAAAGAAGCGCAATATAAACGGGCGGCCTACGCGGAGACGACGCTTGGCGGCATTATTCCGTCCATCGCCGCCGAAGTCGCGCGGCGGCTGGCGGAAATCAAGGCGACAACATAGAGGAACGGTCATGGCAAAGAAGAACCAAGAGTGGCTGAAGGCAATCGCCGAGCGCGCAAAGGCCGAAGTCCCGACGGTGGAACCGTTGCTCGCAGCCCATGGTATACGTCCAACGCCGGTTCTGTGACGGTGGCGCCGGAAAAT
>PLDF01000237.1 GCA_003135055.1 Bryobacterales bacterium
GGGGCACCGGGCGGATAGTGCCACCTCCTTCGGGTGATCGCGCGGAAGGGCCCACAGTGATATGGAAGAAGTAACGATGAACCGAAGCTTCCGCACGCTGATGATGGGCTTAAGCCTGGGGGCGATTCTTTGCCTCAGCGGGGCGCCGGCGCGGGCGCAGTCGGCGGCGGAAACGACGCTGCTTGAAAAGGCGCAGTCGCAGGAACAGTCGGGGCATCTGGATCTGGCGGCGCAGACCTGGCAGCAGATCCTTCTTTCCGATCCCAACAATCAGGAGGCGCTGGCGGGGCTGGCGCGCTGGGCCAAGCTGAGCGGGAACGACGCAGAGGCGGAGACCTACATCGAGCGCCTGCGCGCGGTGAATCCCAACAGCCCGGAGATTGCGAAGATCGAAGGCCTGGTCAGCAGCAAGACGCAGAATCAGCTTCTGCAGCAGGCCGCGGAGCTGGCGAAAAACGGCCATAACGAAGAAGCGCTGAAGATTTACCGCCAGAGCTTCGGCACGCATCCACCGGACAACTGGGCGCTGGCCTACTACGACACCGAAGCCGCGATCATTTCCACCCGCGACGACGCTATCGATGGCCTGCGGAAACTCATGGCGAAGTACCCCAGCGATCCGCAGTATGCGATTGACCTGGGGCGCGTGCTGACGTACGCTCCGAAAACGCGGGCGGAGGGCGAGAAGATCCTCGGCCAGTATCCGCAAGACGCGGTGGCGCAGTCCGCGCTGCGCCAGGCGCTGGGATGGGATGTGCAGAACCCGGCGACGGCTGCGGCGGTTCGCGAGTATCTCAAGCTGCATCCGGATGCGGAACTGGCGAGGGAATTGGAGGAAACCGAACAGCGCCAGGCGAAGGCCGGGGCGGGTATTGCGCGCACGCCGGCGGAACAGGCCGCCTTTCGGGAACTGGCTGCCAATCGTCTGGCCACGGCGCAGCAAATGTTCGAGGATCTGAATGCGACGCAGCCCACCAATCCGCGGGTGCTGGCTGGGCTCGGCTTTGTGCGCATGAAGCAGAACAATTTTGCCGAGGCCGCCACGTTCTTCGAGCAGGCGGAAGAGAATGGGCTGCGCAACTCGCTGGTGACCCAATCGCTGGCTACTGCTCGCTTCTGGAACGCGATGCAGCAGGGCACGAACGCGTTCGATGCCAATCGGCTGGATGAGGCCGTGAAGAACTATCAGGCCGCGCTGGTGCTGCGGCCCGGCAGCGTGGACGCACTGACCGGAGAAGCCGGCGCTTACATGAAGATGCAGGAGCCGGAACAGGCGATCCCGTTGTATCGCCTGCTGGTGCACAAGCAGCCAAAAGCGCCGGCGTGGTGGCACGGGCTGTTCATGGCGCAGGTCGAGGCGGCGCAGGGAAGAGCGGCGCTGGTGACCTCGACCGAGTTCCCGGCGGCGTTGAAAACCAGCTCCGCGAAGGATCCGGAGTACCTGCGAACGCTGGCGCGGGCCTATGTGATGGTTGGCCAGGATGCCGAAGCGCAGCGCTATCTGGTGCAGGCGATCAATCTGCATTATCCGGCGGGCGAGGAGCGGATCAAGACCGAGATCACGCTGCAATACGCCGCGCTGCTGGCGCAGGACAAGATATTTACGAAGGCGGCAGGGATCTATCGCGGGATTCTCCACGCCGATCCGAACAGTGTGCCCGCGTGGCAGGGCATGGTTTCCATGGAGCACCTGGCGGGGCGCGATCCGGATGCGATCGCCATGGTGGAGCGGATGCCGCCGGATGCCTACGACAACGCGCTGCGCGATGGCGGGTTCCTGTCGATGCTGGCGGCGATTTACCAGAGCCAGAACCATCCGGATGTCGCGGAGGGATTCCTGGAGTGGGCGATCGGGATTTACGAGGAGAACGGGCAGCCGCTGCCGATTCCGCTGCAGCTGCAGGTCGCGGCGGTCGACCTGGAGCGCAATCATCCGCAGGCGGCGTACGGCATTTACCGCAGCGTACTAACGCAGCATCCGGACCGGCTGGATGGGTGGAAGGGATTGATGGCGGCGCTGCACGCGACCGATCACGACGCGGACGCGCTGGCGCAGATCCAGCAGATTCCCCCGGAAGTGCGCAAGGCGCTGGCCACGGATGTCGAATACCAGCAGACCCTGGCGGCGATCTATGCGGCGAACGGAGATCAGCGCGGGGCGCTGGCGCTGCTGATGGAGATTCAGGATTACTACCGCGGCGAAGGAAAGAGACCGCCGGCGAGCGTAGATATTGCCACGGCGTGGACGCTGTTCAACCTGGGTGACGACCGCGAACTCTACCGGCAATTGATGGGCATGGGCGATCGCCGGGATATGAAAGACGAAGAGCGGCGGCAGGTGCAGACGATCTGGGCGTCGTGGGCGCAGCGGCGCGCGGCGCAGGCCGCGGCGGCGGGGAATCCGCGTCGTGCAGTGGATATATTGATGGCGGCGGCGCAGGCGTTCCCTGGAAATCCGGCGGTGAGCAAAGCGCTGGCAGCAGGTTTTGTGCAGGCTGGGCAGCCGAAAGACGCGATGGCGATCTATCAGGCGCTGGATATGACGAACGCGACGCCCTCGGATTATCAGAGCATGGTGGGCGCGGCGATTGCCGTCCAGAACATGAAGCAGGCCGAGGCGTGGCTGCGCGATGCGCTGGGGAAATTCCCCAACGATCCGAAGGTGCTGGCGACGGCGGCGCAGTTTGAACAAGCGCGCGGGGATCGCGCCCGGGCGGCGGATTACTGGAGAGCTTCGCTGAATGCGATGCCAACTCCGACACCGACGGCGACATTGGCACACGAGTTGGATAAGTCGGATCTGGTGAAGCAGACGAGGCCGGCGAAGCCGACCGATCTGGTGAACCTGCTGAATCCGGACCAGGAAGCGACGGTAGAGGGCGAGGGCGGAGTGCCGCTGCCCAGCTACAGCAATCCGAATCCGACGCGAGCCAGCAACCAGCCGTTGGGGCCTGATCCTTATTACATGGGGACGGCTCCGGTGCAGATTAACAACAATGCGGGCGCGCAGAGTGCGGAGGGAGCGAGCGATCTGCAGGGTCTGCCCTTGCCTGGGCCGGCTCCTGCGAATGCGGGGTCTGGGACTGGAGCGTCTGCGCCGACGAGTGGAAATCCAGCGCCTGCGGGAAGCGGCGTGACCACACAGCCGATGGCGACGCCGAGTAATTCGAATCCTGCGACGAAACCGGCGAAGCCTGCGCAGGCGCCGGTGAAGCCGTACGTTCCGCAGGCGTCGGTGCCGACGAGCAATGGAGAGACGCAGGCGAGCATTCCGGAAGAGCAGCCTCATGAACTGGGGCTGGAGACGAGTCCGGCGCTGACGCCGCTTCCGAACGCGACGGATGAGGCGACGCAGCAGGCGCAGACGGCACTGGATGCGGCGAAGAAGCCGTTCGATCCGTCGATGGTGTCGACGCAATACTCGCCGCCTGGGCAGGAACCGAGCCTGCAACCGAATGCTCAGCCGAATCAGGACCAGCCGCCGGATTATTTTGAGCGGCCGCCAACGCTGAATCCTTCGGGCAACGGTTCAGGGCAGCCGGGCGCGACGGACGACGAACTGATGCGGGAGAATCTGCCTCCGTTGCACGGGCCGTATCAGCGGCCGTCGATCGTGCGGCAGCAGGATTTGCGGGAACAGGCGCAGATCCATCTGGGCTACATCATGGGTGGCTACAGTCCCTGGCTGGGAGGCACGGGAATTGTGAATCACCGCAGCGGGACGGCGGGGTTCGATTCGCTGACGGCACTGCAGGCTCCGTTTGAGCTGTCGGCTCCGCTGAGCGCGGGCGGGCGGCTGACCATTGTGACGAATCCGGTGTTCCTGGATTCGGGATCGGCGACGCAATCGCCGCTGCTGCCGGGAGGGGTGGCGGAAAGACTGGGCACAGCGCAGCCGAATGCCGTGCTGAACCAGCAGAACGCAACCGGCGTGGGCGGCGAGGTGCAGTTTGCGACGGAGAACTTCGCGGTGGGAGCGGGCTACACGCCCTGGGGATTCCTTGTATCGAATGTAATAGGGCACCTGAACTGGAGGCCGGGGAACGGGGCGTTTACGTTTACGGCGACCCGCGATTCGGTGAAGGATTCGCAGCTTTCGTATTCGGGATTGCACGATCCGGGTTCGGCCGGACCGGGGTTTGAGGGAAATATCTGGGGTGGCGTGATCGCGACGGGCGGAGATGTGCAGTTTGGCAGGAGCGATCCCAACTCGGGGTTTTATGTCAGCGCCGGGGGGCAGTATCTCACCGGCGTTCACGTGCAGACCAACGATCGGGTGGATGGAGACGCGGGCGCTTACTGGCGGGTGAAGGAAGTTCCCAACGAAGGCAATCTGACGGTGGGCGTCAATTTCTTCGGGATGCATTACGCGCATAACTCGAACTTCTTTACTTATGGCCAGGGAGGATACTTCAGCCCGCAGGCGTACTATCTGGCCAACATGCCATTCTCGTTCGAGGGGCGGTATGGGGCGAACATTCACTACAGCGTTGTAGCGGCTTTCGGAGTCGAGGCGTTCCAGCAGGACAGCGTGCCGTTCTTCCCGCTGGACCAGGCCCTGGAAGTTGCCAACAGCAACGCGTCGTATTCCTCGGAGTCGGTCGTGAGCGGCAACTACGACTTCAAGGGCGAGATGGCCTACCACCTGAGCGATCACTGGTTCGCAGGCGGCTTTCTGTCGCTGAACAACACCCGTAATTACAACAACCAGGTGGTGGGATTCTTCGTGCGCTGGGATTCGAAGGAGCAGAGGGAATCGGACCTGGGCCCCACGGGATTGTATCCGTGGGATGGCCTGAGGCCCTATCTGGCGCCGTAGACGGACACCATAGGTAACAGAGCGACGATTACGAGAAAGCAACGATTCTCCCCCAGGAATTGGATTGTGCATTGGGCGGAATGGGTGTGCAATGCATGGGTTGAACCCGTTCCGTCGTGGGGGCCCTGTCGTGGATCGCATTTCGAGCCGCAATCTTTTGCTGGCTGCTCTGGTTTCTCCTGTTTCCGCCTTTAGCTCTTCTAACTTCACGCAACCAACTCCCGATGAACTGAAGATGACGTCGGATCCGACAGCGCCGGGGACGCCGGCGGTGTATCTGTTTCGCGAGGAGACAGGCTCAGGAAGGGATTAGCTATTCATGCGAGAGCAATTCGCGCGGCGGACGAAGGAGCAAATTGACTGGCTGCCGCCAACTAAAAATTGTCTTGCATAAGTGGCGAAGAGGACTTACAAAGGGGCTACGTTTCTCGCCTCAATCTGTTACTGCGGATTCGGGGGAATCCGTGCGGAGTTGTTTCGCAGCATTTCTCTGATTTGGTGAGGTGATTGTGGTTACCATCCTGCACCGTACTTTCCTGCTCGCGACCCTGTCCCTGTTCGCAGCGATTCCCGCTTGGTGCGCGCCCACGTGGACGCAGCCCACGCCTGAACAGCTGAAAATGACGTCCGATCCGGCAGCGCCGGATGCCCCGGCCGTGTATCTGTTCCACGAGGAAACCGTGGACGATAACGTGCATTTTCACCGCGTGTACGCGCAGATCAAAATCCTGACGGAAAAGGGAAAAGAGGACTTCAGCGACATCGAGATTCCCTATGAAGGGGGTGGCTCGGACATCAAGGCGGTGGAGGGGCGCACGATCCACGCGGATGGGACGGTGATTCCGTTCACGGGAAAGCCCTACAGCAAAGAGCTGGTGAAAAGCGGAGACGTGAAATGGATGGCGAAGGTCTTCAGCATGCCCGATGTGCAGGTGGGGAGCATTCTGGAGTATCAGTTTGAGCTGCAGTACGACGATATGTGGATCTTCTTCCCGGAATGGACGCTGCAGGAGCGGGTTTTCGTGCACGAGGCACACTACCACTTTATTCCGTACCCGATGGACCTCAACAGTTCGAATCTTCTTATGGTGCCCGATCCGCAGGGGCGCCTGACTCCCGCGACGCGCCTGCAATACGATGCGCAGCTGCCGCCGGGGGCCAGGTTTCAGGATCTGCCAAGCGGAACCGATCTGGTGATGAACGACGTGGCTGCGATCCCGGATGAGCCTTACTCGCCGCCGCTCAGCAGCTTCTCGTACCGGCTGTTTTACTACTACACGGGGAACTTTTCTGCTCAGGACTTCTGGAAGGGCGCGGGAAAGAGCTGGTCGCAGAAGGTGGACCGGTTTGCGACGCAGCCGGACGTGATCGGCAGGGCGGTGGCGGGTATTGTGGCGCCGGGAGACACTGACGACCAAAAGCTGAAGAAGATTTATGAAGCCGTGATGACGGTGGACAACACGGCGTTCTCACGTGAGCACTCTGAGGCAGAGAACAAGGCGGAAGGCTTGCAGGTGAAGACGGCGGCGGACATCTGGGCGCAGAAGCGGGGGACGCCAAACGAAATTGCGCGGCTGTTCCTCGCGATGACCCGGGCAGCAGGGCTGAAGGCTTCGGCGATGATCGTAACCGAGCGCGACGAGCGCGTACTGAATGCCAACTACCTCCACTGGGAACAGCTGACGGATGAGATTGCCATTGTGACGGTGGAAGGGAAAGAGATGTATTTCGATCCGGGCGAACGGTATTGCGATTATGGCAAGCTGCACTGGAAGCACACGCAGGTTCTGGGCATCCGGCAGACCGATAACGGCACCGAGGCGGTGCTGACTCCTGCGGCGGATTACAAGGACAGCGTGGTGGAGCGCAAGGCAACTCTGCAACTGGGTCCGGATGGGAAGCTGCAGGGGACGATTACGCTCTCGATGACGGGCGTAGAAGCGCTGCGGTGGAGACAAGTGGCTCTGCGTAACGACGAGGAAGAGACAAAGAAGCGGATTGGGGAGGAGTTGCAGACGCTGGTCCCCGATGGCGCGCGTGTGAAGACGACGGGGTTGACGGGACTAACGGACGAGTCGCAGCCGCTGGTGGCGACGCTGGAAGTGAGCGGCAGCATGGGCACGGCGACGGGGAAGAGAATCCTGCTGCCCGGTTCCTTCTTTGAGACCAATGTCAGGCCGCTGTTTCCGGAGGATAGGCGCGAGAATCCCGTGGATCTGCATTATCCCTATGCGGTGCGCGATCAGGTGAAAATCGCGCTGGCGCCGGGACTGACGGTCGACAGCCTTCCGACGAATGCGCAGATTCCGTTTCCAAAGAACGCGGATTATATCGCGAAGTATGGCGGATCGGGCAGCGTGTATCAGCAGGCGCGGCTAATGGCGCTGGGCAAAACGGTCTACAGCAAGGACGAGTATCCGGAGCTGCGCGATTTCCTGCAGAAGGCGAGCGCGCAGGATCAGCAGCAGGTGGTGCTGGATCGGGCGCCGGTATCGGCCAGCGCGGCTGGCGGATCGGGGACGAACCAATGAGGGAGCAGACAAAAGAGCGCAGAGCACGGACCTCACCGATCAGCGGCCGGCCCAGCTTGCGCGGCGCGCGAATTTGGACGGCCGCCCTGCTGATGGTGGGATGCGTGGCGATGGCGCATGCGTCGAAGGACGCGCAGTTGCCGGACTGGGTGTTACAGGCGGCAACCGACGCGCCGCTGAAGGCCGATTGGCGTGACGCGAAGGCGGTTTACCTGCCCGAGGACACGCTAATCACGGTCCAGCCGGACGGGCGGCCGGTGGAGCGGTATCGGGCGGTGGTCAGGATTCTACGACCGCAGGGGCGGGATGAAGCACATCCTGTGACCTGGTTTACAAAGGACGAGAAGCTCGAGTCGTTTCACGTCTGGAGTATTGGGCCAGACGGGCACCACTACGCGATGAAGGATTCAGAGTACATAGAGTCCGGCGATGTAGGCGCCGGGGAATGCATTCTCTATGGGGATATTCGGATGAAGGTGGCATCGCCGCCGGGTGCGGATCCTGGCGGGGTGGTGGCGTGGGAGTACGTCAAGCAGCTTTCTCCCTATTTCGCCGAGGACACATGGGGTTTTCAGAACCGGGTGCCGATGGTCCGGTC
>PLDF01000376.1 GCA_003135055.1 Bryobacterales bacterium
ATTTTCCGGCGCCACCGTCAGAGCTCGGCCGCTCGGGCAGTTTCAACCCTATGGCCCCCTCCTCGATCCGGGTGCGGACACGTTTCGGCGCGGACTGTGACAACATCGCGGAATCAATCGTGACACATGAAGGCGACCGCGATAACCATTGGAGCGACAGCGCGCGCGGGCTGGTGGGCCGGGTTGATCGGCCACCTTGCCGCCAACGTGGACGACGACCGAAAGCGCAATCTTGCGGAGTTGCGCCGGGCGATTACGTCGCCGTCAATGACTACGGCGCTACGCGGTTGAGGCGCAAATGGAGAACGCCGGGCAAGACGAAGCGGTCGCGGAAACGCTCGAACCGTTTGCGGAGAAGGATGCTGCAACAAAGGCGAAATCGCGTCTATCGTCTCGACGGCGCGGACACAAACCCGCTTTCTCGGTGCGCCCGCTATTATGGCGAAGTGTCTAGACGGTTCGGACTTCAGTTTTGCGGATCTGAAAAAAGAACCGACAACGGTTTACCTCGTGCTGCCGGTGCGCTACCTGAAAAGCTGCGGGAATGGAGATGCATCTCAAAGAGCTTCTTATCAACCCGCCGAAGCGTAGTTTTTACCTTTCGCCGTTCGGGGGCAAGTTTCTGGAATTCATCAGAAGCGGCATCAAAACAGATACGCCTGAATAAGGGGCTACTTTCGGACAAGTGGCGAGACCGATGTGGTAACCGGGCCCACGGATTCCTGTCGCGCCGACACACGATACCGAACTGCCACGGCCGCTCCAGCCGGTGAAAGATTTGCCGAAAGGCCTATCGTCAGACCCGTGACCGGAACGTCACCCATTTCCCGCAACAGCGTCTCGGGTAACGGATTGACGCCCAAGTTGGACTGCGGGCTCGCCTTTGTGGTGAGGCGGTAGCCGAGCCAATGCACGCTACCCTCCTCGTATCGGCACTTTACGCGGACTGGCGGGGTATCGCGAAAGGCGTTGTTGCCCCGCAACTCTTCATGAATGAGAAGCTCCGCATCCACCATGTCGAGAGGGCGGTTACCGGTGTTACGAATCGTTACGTACAGCGCCATGTCCTTCCGGAAGACCTCTACCTCCAACCCGGAAGACGGGATCTGCGCTTCAACCGAAGACAGGTCGATTAGGAACTGTCCAATTGGCTCATGGCTCCCGGAAATATGGCAAACTAGTGCAACGTCGTTGAGAAGTGCTTGAAGATCGTTGCGGTCGTCGAGAGCGCGGGCATGAAGCTCGCTAAGGGGCATGCCAATCTCGCCTTTCTTCAGTGCGCGGCAAACGACTGGTATTACTCGAGCCTCTTGGCCCATCCCGAAGCCTGATTCATAATTGATCCAACGGCGTTCTATCGAAGCGCGTGAGAGAAGCACTATTACGACCTGGGACCGCTTGAGCCCGCCCAGAATCGCCTCGTACCACTTTTCGCCGCTCTCAATGCTTTTGTAATCCGAAGATACGAAGATGGGAACTGTCGGCGAGAGCGCGTCGTGCAACAGCCTTTGAAGGCGTAAGGCGATCGGCTTCTCTTCCGCGATATGACTTATGAAAATTCCATTGCGGTTGTTGCGAGAGAGCTCTTGCTGCCGGCGACGGGCGGCAGGGAGCGCCTTGCAGCGAAATTCGCCATGGTAGAAATACGTACTGCCTTCGGTGGCGTCATAGCGAACCAATGTGGAACCCACATATCGGCCGAGTTCGATAATGCCGCTCTGATAGAGTTCGAGGAGAGCATCGACCAACTCGGAATGGGACAAGGCGCTGCCACTAATTGCAATACTGGCTGCGAGTGAACTCAACGACACTGGCCGGCCGGCGTTCTCAGACCAATCGATAATTAGATTGAGAATCGCCAGCTGTATTCGATCAGCTCTTAGCATGATATTTCGTTGTCCGGCTTTGGATACAGCATTCTTTCTCGGAAGCGAGTCCACGCCCCTAAGTTTTGAGTGGCCGCCGGCGCTTAGCTTCGCCCGCCTTGAAGCGCGACCAGTTTAGGTTTCGGCTTGTCGTCGAACGCTTCCATGAGAATCTTCGTTAGCCGGGCCTGGCGCTCGGGAACCCACCGCGAATAATGCTCGCGTACGGTCTTTTCGTCGTCGCCTAACAGGTCGGCAACGTCGACAACCGGCACGCCGCGCTGAAGCAGAACACGCGCGAAAGTATGCCGGAAACGGTGTGGTGTCGGCGTTTCCTCGAACTTGCCGGCAAGCTCGAACACCTTGCCGATTTTCCGCCGCCACATATCGGTGATGGTTTCGAGCCGGTCGGATTGTCCGACAGCAAAAAGACGGAGACCGAATCTCTTGGCTCGTGCGCTAAGCCTATCTCGGAGCCAATCGGGAACATAGGTAAACACATCGCCGCCGTTCTTCTTTGCGCGAAGAAAAACCTCATTCCCCTTCAGGCGGTCCATGTGGAATAGACCCACATCGGAAATTCTGAGGCCGGTGTAGACCATCACCCAGATGAAATCCTTCACATCCTCGCCGGTCCATACGCCGCTCCCCTGCCCGCTCGTCCATGCGACCTCACCCACCTTGTCGCAGGCCTCCATGATCCGCTGAAGCTCTTCGTCCGTGTACGGCGCTTTGTTGGCGCGGCGGTTCGCCCCGATTGGGGGCTTGATGTCGGCGCTCACGGGATTCTCCGCGAGCCATTTCCGGTTCATGCAGAAGCGGAAGAACGCCCGAAGCGTTCCGAGCATTTTGCCTTTCGTGCGCGCGCCGAGCCTCCACCCGCTGTAGAACACGTCGATATCGCCGGAGGTAATTTGGTCGAGCATCGCATAGCCGCGCGATTCGGTAAACGTCGTGAGTTGTTTCGTGAATGTCTGGTATTTTCGAAGCGTGGCGGGCGCAATCTCTGCGGCTTCACGGTGGCTGAGGAATACCTTCGCGGCGTCGGCAATCGTGACGCGAGCCGGACCATGCTTTACGACCGGCTCGGGCAGCGGCGCGACTTCACCGTCCCACGATTGAGTTTCCTCCCACACTGCCGCGATGGTCCTGGCTTCGTCCCAATCGGATTTCCCGGTGTACTTGCGCCTGAACTTACCCCCTAGAGTCCCTGAGGCAAAGATGAAACAGGCGCATCTCTTCCAGCCTTTTTTTCGCTCCTCAAATTCGCCGGAACGGGACTCCTCCGGGCGGGCGGCCTCGCACTCCTGCCGATGACGGCGATAGAGGTTCAGGGGCATGCATTCATTGTAGCATCGTTGCCCGCTATTGCCCGCTGATTTGGGGTTTTGCCTGTAAACTGCTGAAAACAATCTGGCGGTGAGGGTGAGATTCGAACTCACGGAACCCGTAAAGGTTCAACGGTTTTCGAGACCGCCGCATTCGACCACTCTGCCACCTCACCGGATCTTGCGAATGCATCCATTCTAGCAAATGCCCGTGTATCATGGTGCTTTGCGGATCACGCGCGTGTTGGACAGTCTTGGGGATTTCGCGGCCCATTCGCGGACTCCGCTCCCTCACGGTCGCGGCTCTGTTTTCCTCATGTTCGCCGCGGTGCTGTTTTCAGCCGCCTGCGCACCGCGCGCCGCTCCGCACAAGCTCTCCATTGCCGCGGCGGCCGATCTCCAATTCGCGCTCGACGACATCTCCCGCGGCTTCCGCCAAGCGCATCCGGAACTCGACGTCGCGGTCACCTATGGATCTTCCGGCAACTTCTACTCCGAGATTCGCAACCAGGCGCCCTTCGACGTCTTCCTTTCGGCCGACAGCGAATATCCGCGCAAACTCGCGCAGGAGGGCTATGCCGACGCTCGCTCCATGTTCACATACGGCGTGGGACGAATCGTCGTCTGGGCGTCGAAGCAATCTCCGCTCGATCTCGCCCGCCTGCAGATCCACGCCCTCGAGGCCGATTCCGTGAAACACATCGCCATCGCCAACCCGCAGCATGCGCCTTACGGACGCGCCGCCGCGGCAGCCATGCGCTCGCTGGGGGTCTATGACCGCGTGGCGTCGAAGCTGGTCCTCGGGGAGAACATCGCTCAGACCCTGCAGTTTGTACAAAGCGGCGCGGCCGATGTAGGCATTGTCGCGTTGGCGCTGGCGCTTGCGCCCTCCACTCGCGCGCAGGGGCGATACTGGGAGATTCCCCTGGATGCCTATCCTAAAATCGAACAGGCCGGAGTGGTGCTGTCGCATGCCAAGGAGGCCGCCGCCGCACGTGAATTCTGCGCGTACCTGCAAAGCGGCGCGGCGCGCGCGCGGCTGAAGGAGTACGGCTTCTACCTGCCGGAAAAGTGACATGGATTGGCAAGCCATCTGGCTCAGCGTCAAGCTGGCCTCCGCCACCACCGTCATCCTATTAATACTGGGACTCCCGCTCGCCTATTGGCTGACGTTCTCGCCGCGCCGCTGGAAATTCCTCGTGGAAGCGCTGGTGGCTTTGCCGCTGATTCTGCCGCCAACCGTGCTCGGGTTCTACATTCTGCTCGCCATCGGCCCGCGAAGCCCCGTGGGAGCGCTTTACGCGACTCTGACGGGAGGCCTGCTGCCATTCTCGTTTCCCGGATTGCTGATCGCGTCCGTGCTCTACAGTCTGCCATTCACCATTCAGCCCGTGGCCGCGGCCTTCGCGGGCGTGGACCGGAAACTCATCGAAGCGTCCTGGTGCCTGGGCGTCTCTCGCGCCGCCACCTTCCGGCGCGTCGTGGTTCCGCTGGCGCGCGCCGGCATCGCGGCGGGCGCGGTGCTCAGCTTCGCGCACACCATGGGAGAATTCGGCGTGGTGCTGATGGTGGGCGGAAACATTGCGGGCGTGACGCGAACCGTGTCGATTTCCATCTACGATCAGGTGCAGGCGCTCAATTACGCCGCCGCGTGGCAAACCTCGCTCTTCCTGCTGGGCTTCTCGTTCACGGTTCTGGCGCTCACTTACGCATTGCAGCGCCGCGCTTGGGCTCTATGGCCGACGAGCTGATTTGCCGCTGCCGGAAGCGCTTTTCACCGGCGTTCCGGATTGACGCCGACCTTCGCATTCCGCTCGATGCGGCGCCGGTCACGGTGCTGTTCGGTCCCTCGGGCGCCGGGAAGACCACGCTGCTCCGTTTGATCGCGGGATTGGAGCGGCCCGATAGTGGAAGCATTTCGTTCCGGGGCCGCGAATGGTTCGGCTCCGCGTGGCTCGAGCCGCAAGAACGCCGCGCCAGCTTCCTGTTTCAAGACTATGCGCTCTTCCCGCACCTGACGGTTGCCGAAAACGTCGCCTTCGGATCGCGCAGCCGCGATAAGACCGCCCAGATAGTCGAAGCCTTCAGCCTCGGTGAATTCGCCCGGCGCCTGCCGCGCGCCATCTCGGGCGGTCAACAGCAGCGGGTGGCGCTGGCGCGGGCGCTGGCTGCGGACCCTGCGCTGCTGCTGCTCGATGAGCCGCTCTCGGCGCTCGATGCCGGTTCGCGCGCGCGCATGCGCCAGGAGTTGCGGCGCACGCTGCTCGCCAGCTCAGTCCCCGCCATTGTCGTGACCCACGACCGCGCGGAAGCCATCGCGCTGGGCGATCGGATCGCGGTGATTATCGATGGCGCCATCCGCCAGACGGGCTCCATTCAGGACGTATTCCACAAGCCGGCCGATCCACAAGTCGCGGAATCGCTGGGCGTGGAAAATATACTCGACGCGAAGATTGTGGGGCGCGAAGCCGGCTTGCTTACGCTCGAAGTCGCAACCAGGCAATTGCAGTGCGTCGATGGCGGCGAATCGGGCCCGGTCGCGGCCTGCATTCGCGCCGAAGATGTGGCCGTCACGCGCGATCTGCACCAGGCGTCGAGCGCGCGCAACCGAATCGTTGGAACGGTCCGCTCCGTGGCGCTCGAAGGGCCGTTGGCGCGCATCGAGATCGATTGCGGATTTCCGCTGGCGGCCTTAATCACGGCGCAATCTGCCGCGGAACTCGCGCTGCAATCGGGCGACGCGGTTTGCGCCATCGTCAAAGCCACTTCCGTGCATCTGCTTCCGCAGGAAAAACCCCGCGAACATCGCGCCGATGGCTGAGGGAAGCGATGCCGCAAATTTGGGGAACTGCGCCGGCGTTTTGGGCGGATCCGGGAGTCCGGCGCCGGCAACCGGCGAGAGACGATGCCTCGCGTCATCCCACGGGATCGGCTTAACGGGGCGAGATCGAAGTGGGGCAGGCAATCTTGACTGCAGCCGCCTTTCAGGCGGCTTTTTCGAGCTATTCGCGAGTCTTCGGAACGACCAGCGCCAGCTGAATGCCGGGAGCAGCCACGATTGGGGCCACGATTGGGCCACCCGGGATCCAAAGTCGGTGAACATCCGGACGCCACCCTGCGCCGCGGTGACCAACCGCCGCTGTGACCCGTATCGGCGAGACTCGATAAGATGAATAATCCCGCTATTGACATTCCATGGGAACGGTCCTACTCTTCATATAGAGTTTCTATATGAGAATTTTCAGACCCAGAAATTCTGAGGCCGATCTGGACGCAGAGCTCCGCGCCTATCTCGATCTATCGACCGATGAAAACCTTCGCGCCGGCATGACGCCGGAAGCCGCCCGCCGCGCCGCCGTGCTGAAGCTGGAGGGCATGGCGCAGGTGAAAGAGCAATGCCGCGAGGTGCGTCCGTTTCACTGGCTCGCCGGCTTCTGGCAGGACGTCCGCTGCGCCTTCCGCACCATGCGCAAGCATCCCGGCTTCACTGCGGTGGCTGTACTTTCGCTGGCCCTCGGCATCGGCGCCAATGCGGCCATCTTCAGCCTGTTTTACAACACGCTCATCCGGTCGCTTCCGTACCGCGATGACGCCCAACTGATGTTCATCGGCCGCGACATGGATGGCGGCCGGCCTTTTATCGCCTCACCGGAGTTCGGTAACTGGCGCGCCAACACTCACGAATTGGAGGGCGTGGCCGCAAGAGGAATTGACGATTACAACATGACCGGAGCCGGTGCGCCCGAGCGCGTACACGCGGCCGTGGTTACGGCTAATTTCTTATCCGTGCTTGGCGTCGTTCCTGCCATCGGGCGCGATTTCACCATGGCAGAGGGCCGTCCAGGAGCGGCAGGCGTCGCGCTGCTCACCGATTCCACGTGGAGGCGGACCTTCGGCGGCAGCCCCGCCGCGGTTGGCAAAATCGTGTCCTTGAACGACCGGGCTTACACCGTGACCGGCGTATTGCCGCGCGAATTTCGCTTTCCCGGCGACGATGACGTGGAGTTGATCGTCCCCTTCCAGGACACCGGATTCGCGTGGACCGATCGGGGGCTCATCAGGCTCCAAGTCTTCGGGCGCTTGCGGCCCGGAGTCGCCCTTCGCCAAGCGGCAACCGAACTCCAGGCCATCACGGATCGCGACCGCGCCAACATTCCGCCATTCTTCCAACATGCATTGCTGCGCAACCCGCTCGTGTTGGTTCCTCTACGCGAATGGCTGGTAGGAGACCGGCGATCCGCCCTTGCGGCGCTGCTGGGGGCCGTGGGCCTGCTGCTCTTGATCGCCTGCGTCAACGTCGCCAATCTGCAACTGGCGCGCACCTCCGGACGCCGGCGCGAAATCGGGCTTCGCGCGGCATTGGGGGCGAGCCGCGGCCGGTTGGCTCGCTGGTTGATCGTCGAAAATCTACCCTTGAGCGCGACGGCCGGCCTGTTGGGAATTGCGATCGCTTATACCATCACTGCGCTCTTACGGCATGCGCCGGGATTCCCGCTGGCGGGGTCCGGCGATTTGCGAACCGGCTGGATTCTCTGGACCGCGACCTTCGTATTCTCAGCCGTCGCGGGGTTGGCCGCGGGGCTCGTGCCTGCGTTGGCCGGGCCGCGCGTTGAGTTGAATGAGGTCTTGAAGCGCGGCGCCCTCTCTATCGCAGGCGGATACCGCTCGCGGCTTCGCTCCACGTTAGTGCTGACTCAAGTGGCGCTGGCGCTCGCGTTGTTGGTGGGCGCAGGCCTGCTGATGCGCAGTATGCAACACGTTCTCTCCGTCGGTTTCGGATTCCGCGCGGAAAACCTGCTCACCTTGCAAATGAGCTTGCCTCGTTCCCGCTATCCAATCTCCAAACGGGACCAGTTCGTAGACGCGCTACTGGGCAAGGTACGAACGCTACCCGGCGTGGAATCGGCCGCCATAACCACTTCGCTCCCGCTGACCCCCACCACCAATCTTGCGTCCGTACTGTTCGAGGGCCAACCGGCGCCGCCGCCTGGACAAAGGCCCAACTTCTCCCTCAGCGAGGTCACACCGGACTATTTCCACACCATGGGAATCCCCCTGTTAGCCGGAAGGAATTTCGACCGCACCGTTTCCACTGGCAGCCCCCTGGTAGTCATCGTCAACCAAGCCTTCGCCAAGCGCTTCTACCCGGGGGATACGGCCACCGGCAAGCGCATCCGGCTATATGGCGTGTCCGAATACGCCACCATCATCGGTGTGGCCGCCGACGTTCGGTACAAAGGCAGAGAGATCGCAGCCGATCCGCAGCTTTTCGTGACCTCCGTCGTCTTCTATATCTCCACGCTCGGCCTTGTCGTTCACACCCAAAACGACCCCACTGCGTTGGTTTCGGCCGTCCGCGCCGCGGTTTGGTCCGTCGACAAAGAACAGCCTGTGTATGATGTCCAAACCATGCAAGCTCGCGTATCGGAAGCCGGCGGACACCGTCGCACCCAGACCATCCTGCTCACGGCTTTCGGTCTTCTCGCGATGTGTCTCGCGGCTATCGGCATTTACGGCGTGGTCTCCGAGGCGGTGAATCAGCGTACGCGCGAGATCGGCGTCCGCATGGCGCTGGGCGCGGAAGCGAAGGACGTAGTGCGAATGGTGATGGGGCGCAGCCTCACGCTGGCAATGGCGGGAATCGCCGTGGGATTGGCCGCGAGTCTCTATCTCACGCGATTCCTGCAATCGCTGCTCTTCGGCATTAAGACTACCGATGCACTGGCGTTCGCGGGCGCCGCGGCCGTGCTGCTGGGGGTCGCTTTGTTAGCCGGATATCTGCCGGCGCGGCGCGCCTCGCGCATCGACCCGGCCGCCGTTCTGCGAAGCGACTAGCTCCCCGACCGTGAGATCCGGTGGCGACGCAAAACCGCTTGCTACGGGGCGCGGCTCCAAGCGGAGCCCCGACCGTTAGGGAGTGTTTTTCCAGCCAGAGCACAGCGGGTAGAATAGAAGCATGAAGCTTTGTGCGCTCTTGCTGGCCGCGGTGATCCCTTGCCTGGGCCAGCCCCTTCCGGCCGACAAGGATAAGGCGTTCGGCAATCCTTCCGCGGCCTTCCGCCTGGATATCTTCAGCGATTTCGAATGTCCCGCCTGCCGCGAGTACCATATGCAAATCCTGCCGCAGGTCGAGAAGGATTACGGCGCCGGCGGCAAGATCTATATCGTGAGCCACGAATTTCCGCTGAACATTCCGGCGCACAAACATAATCGCGAAGCCGCCGCCTACGCCACCGCGGCGGCGCGCGTAGGCAAGTATGAAGCCGTAGCCGACAGGCTGTTCCTGACTCAGGTGGAATGGGCCGCCAGCGGCAAGGTATGGGAAACGGTCGCGGCCGTTCTCACTCCCGCCGAGCAGAAGAAGGTGCTGGCGCTGTCGAAAGATCCGTCGGTGATGGCCGAAGTGCAGAGCGATTACGATTTGGGAATGAGGCTCGGAGTAAACTCGACCCCCAGCCTCTTCCTCACGCACGGAATGCGGCGGTTCCCGCTGCCAAACTTCAACAACTATACGCTCTTCCGGTCGATGGTCGATGGCCTTAAGTAAGCTCGTCCGCATTTTGCTGGTGGCGCTGCGCGTTGGGCTCGGCGCGATTTTCGTCTACGCCGCGTGGATCAAACTGCGCGACCCGTGGCAGCTCTTTGCCATGAGCATCGATTCCTACCGGATTCTGCCTCTGGGCGCGGTGGAGCTGGCGGCGCGCGTCATCCCGTGGATGGAGCTGGCCGTGGGCCTGCTGCTGATCGCGGGCCTATGGCCGCGAATTTCAGGCTCCATCGTTTCGCTGCTGCTGCTGACATTCTTCGTCCTCATGTTGCGAGCGTACTCGAAGGGCATGGCCATCGACTGCGGCTGCTTCGGTCCGGGCGAGACAATTTCGTGGAAGACGCTGCTGCGCGACGGCACGATGGTTGCGGTCGCGTTGTTGCTGACCACGATGGCCTTCCTGAATCGCCCCAAGACCGCGGCATGAGCGCGGACACGGTCCCTGGCGGGAACGACGTCTCTGGCGGCGAAAACCGGGGCGTCCGCGAGCGGCGCGAGCCGGCTGAAAGCCGGCTGCAGCCAAGATTGGCTGCCCCGCAAGACGTGCTTCACCGCGAGCTCGCGTACCACGAAAAGCTGTACTCCGGATTCGCGCAGGCGCATTTTGCGCGCCCCGCGGTGCGGGCGTTGAGGGCGCACATGGCGCAGCGGATCTTGCGGATGACCGGCGCCGGTGCGAACTCGCGCGTGCTCAGCCTGGGATGCGGCATCGGCGACACGGAATTGCTGCTTGCGCCGCATGTGCGCGAAATTGTGGGCGCAGATCTATCTCCGGCGGCCATCCGCCAGGCGCGCGCGGATGCGGAGCGGCTGGGCATTCGCAACGCGCGCTTCGAAGTGGGCAGCGAAGCGCCCGGCCGCTATGACGCGGCGATCGCCATCTTCTTCCTGCACCACCTGGCGGATGCGGCGCTGGCCGAACTGCCGGGGAAGATACGGGCGTGCCTCGAGCCCGGCGGAGTCTTCTATTCGCTTGATCCCAGCCGGGACCGGCTTTCGGGCGTGGTGGGACGCAGACTCATCCCAGGTTTGATGAAGAAGTATCAGACCGCCGACGAGCGCGAGATGGAAGCGGCCGCGACCGCCGGCTTGTTCCGCCGCGCCGGCTTCGAAGTCCGCACCGAGGTGTACGACTTCGGGTCGTCGCCGCTGGCGGGGTTGTTGCCCGGATGGCGGTTCGGCTACCGCGTTGCTCGCGCGCTGGACGATGTGTTGCTAAGGTCGGCGGCGCTGCGGCGGCGCGGGAGCAACTTCGAGTTAGTCGCGACTCATGGAGGGCGGGTTGTTTAAACCTGCCACCGGTCCGGGCGAAGCGGGGGCACGAAGGCGCCGTGCGCCAGAGCTTCAGTAGAGTCAGTAGGCCGATTTGACGATCGGCCGCAGGTTAGACAACCTGCCCCACAGTAACCAGCGTCCCGCCGGCGGCCCGAATCTCTTCGAGCGCCCGCTCGGAATCCTCGGTCTTCAGCCCTTCAATCGCGTCAGTGACCACCGTCACCGGTTTGCCGGTCTTCAGCAAACCGCGCGCGGCATAGAGCACGCAGATTTCCGTGACCACGCCGTAAACCACGTAGCGGTCCGCCTGAAGCCGCTCGACGATCCGGCCGAGATTCGGCGCCGCAAACGCATCCACCGTCTGCTTCTCGACAATGATCTGCTGCGCGCCCCCAAAAGCGCCCGCCAGATCGCAGGCGCGGTTCGGTATCACCACGCGCTTTTCGAGCAGCGTGGATTCCGCTTTGTGCTGTCCGATGGTTCCAGCCACGCAGTGCCGCGGCCAAGTTCTGAATTCCACATCGTCTTCGAAATGCGCGTCGGCGGTAGAGATTACAGGGATGCCGTGCTGCGCGGCGTAGCGGTTGAGGCGCGCGATGGCGGGCACGATGCGCTCCGCCCCGGGTACGTACAACGCGCCCGCCGGGTATAGAAAATCGAGCTGCGTATCGATATCGAAAAAGACATCGACGAAGACCGTCTTCATGGGCGCAGATTCCGTTGCGTGCAGCCGATCAGCTCGCGCAATTCGCGGCTGTAGATCACCGGCCACGGCTCGGTCACTTGCAATTCCCGAAGCGCCGGGGCGAGTTTGGCGATGGATTGGGCCGCGCGCGTGCGCGCCTCTTCGAGAGTGGGGAGCGGCTCCGCCAGCCTGCCGTTCAGAATCACCGGCCGGAGCAGCGCTTCGCCCGATCCGCATTCTCCGCAGCGAGCAATCACGTCGCGCGTTTCGCCGCGGAAAACCTGCTTGGCGCCGGGCACGGAGATTTTGTCCGCGCTGTATTTCGCCGTGAAGCGCTTGATGCCGCTAATGCTCAGCTCCACCATCTTGTAGACGGCGCTCAGAGCCGGCGCATCGGCGGAAGTAGCGAGCTGCGTGCCCACGCCGAAGGCATCGATGGGTGCACCAGGGACGCCGGGAGCGCCGCCTGTCGCCAGCTCGCGAATCTTGTACTCGTCCAGATCGCCGGTGGCCATGATCTTAGCATCTGGCAAACCCGCTTCGTCCAGGATGCCGCGAACCTGGCGGGAAAGCGCCGCCAGATCGCCGCTATCGAGGCGCACTCCCCACATGGGCTTTCCCAGTTTTGCCGCGCGCCGCGCGCCGGCGATGGCGTCGTAGGTATCGAGCAACTGCACGGTGGATTCGCCGAGGGTGCGTTGCAAATGCCGGAACGCCTCCATCTCGCAGGCGAACGACATCACGAAAGCATGCGCGGACGTGCCGGAGACGGGGACGCCGAATTGCATCCCAGCCAGAGTGTTGCTGGTAGCGGCGCAGCCTCCCAGGTATGCCGCGCGCGCGCCCAGCACGCCGGCTTCGGGCGTATGTGCGCGGCGTGTGCCGAATTCCACCACCGCACGCCCCGCGGCGGCCTGGACGCACCGCGCTGCCTTGGACGCAATCAATGTGGGAAACGCGATGGCCGAGAGCAGGTAGGTCTCGGGAATCTGCGCTTCGATAATCGGCGCGCGAAGCGAGAGCAGAGGCTCGCCCGCGAACAACGGCGTGCCTTCGGGGACGGCGAACAGATCGCCCGTAAAGCGGAAACTGCGCAGATAATCGAAGAACGCGGGGGGGGCGTGGGAGAACTGCTTCAGACTGCGGAGGTACGCGATCTCTTCGCCGCTAAAGCTCAGATTGAGCAGGTAATCGACGGCTTGCGGCAGCCCCGCCGCGACGACGAAGTTCCGATGCTCCGGAAGCTTGCGGACAGTGAACTCGAAGGTGGCAATCTCTTCGGCCTTGCCGGCCTGGAAATAGCCGGCCGCCATGGTGAGCTCGTAGAGATCGGTGAGTAAGCCGTTCATTTGCGTAACGCCGGCGGTCTTGCCGCCGGTTCTTTTGATGCTTACCGGCGCACAACAGGCTGGCTCACCGCCGCGAAACAACCGGCGGCAAGACCGCCGGCGTTACAATTACTTTTTCTGCGCTGGCGGCTGTTCTTTGACGTCGGAAGCCGCCTTCTGCAGGTCTTCCACCGCCTTGCCGTCTAATTCATAGATGCTCGGCTCGCCCTCACGCTTCGCGAAATATTGACTTCCCTGCTTGGTGACGGCCACCTTTTCCACGCGCTTGCCGGTATTTGAGGTCACGGTTGCTTCAAATACCGGGGCGCCGGCGCCCTCGGCGGGGAACTTGGTGGCGCTCAGGTCGCGGAGTTTGTCGATGAGATTCTGCACGGTGGAGTTGTCCATGGCTTTCGAGCCGGACATCCACTTGTCGCCGGTTTTGGTATAGGTAACCGATGTAGCCCCGTTCTTGATATCGAGCTTCGAGGGATCGCTGAAGCCGAAATCGAAAAGCTTCTTATTGCGGAAATCGTCCACGCCTTTGTCGAGCGCATCGCCCACGTCGGACGTAATCTTGAAGATTCCCTCCGCCGCCGAGCCCTTCGCGTAGTAATTCTTGTCCTTGTCCTTGCGTATTTCCAGGGTTTGCGTTCCGCTGGAATCGGTTACCGTAGCGATCGCGACCTTGGTTCCCGAAGCGAACGCCGCAGCCGCTTTTTTGGCATCGTCGGCGGACACGGTGGCATCCATCTTGGCGTCTTTGAGCTTACCGATGAGCGTATCCACCTGCGCGCTGTCGGCCCGCAGCGGGCGCGGCTTCAGGATCTCCCACTCGTTCTGGCCGTTCTTGCCGAACTCGACCGGTTGGCCTTTCGCCGCCAGCTCGACGCGCGTGAGCTTATCGGAATCGAATGCCAGCAGGCGCTTGTCGCGCAGATCGTTGAGGCTCTTATCGAGGCTGGTCTTGACGAAGCTGAGGACCGTGAACACGCGCGGATCGTTCGGCAGCCTGGCGTAACTCCCCGAGGCGTTCAGAGTATCGTCGCCAATCAGCAGCTCGTTAGTGCCGCCATCCTTCTTAGTAACAGTGACGTCGAGCGTGGGATGATTCAGCCCATACGGCGAGAAGTCCGTAGCTTTGTCTTCGATGGTCTTATCGGCGGTGACCGATGTCAGAGCGGACACCAAAGAACTCGAAGTGTCGGGATCGGCCGCCAGCTCCTTGGGTTGGGCACTCGTAGCCATCAGCCGCCACTTACCGCTATCGCGGCGCAAATCTACTATGTCGCCATTGGCGTGCTGGATCTTGATTTCCTGAATCTGATCCTCCGGAATAGCGAGGATTTTGGTTTCGGTGGTGGCAGGCGCCTTACTGGCGGCTAGCTGCTTCTTATTCGACCACCAGATCAGGCCGCCCAGCACTGCCAAAAGACCGACGGCAATCAGCAGTCCCTTCGGCTTCATGCGTTACCTCCTCTTCCACCACGCGGCCAGGCCGAAGCCCACCACGCCGAGCGGGAAGATGAGAACGCTCATCCAGAAGATGGCGTTGAGTTTCTGCGTGCTCAGGTTGAGCGGACGGTCCTCGGTTTCCTTGGGACGAATGGAGATCAGGTCCTCATCCGAAGAAAGCCAGTTGACCATGTTAGAAAACAGATCGCGGTTGCCCAACTGACGCGAGCCTGTCAAGCTATTAGTCGCCCAGGTCGACGAACCAATCACCACGAAGCGGCCCTGCGTGGTTCCGGAGTAAGTGCCGGCGGCTGCCAGCGTGAGCGGACCCTTCTTACCCTTCTTAGGATCGACCTGCCCGCCAGCGCCGATTTCCGTCACTGCGAGACTCTCTTCGGTCGTGTTGAACAGCTTCGACACGGAAGCTTTCGCGCTGCTCTTCACCTCAAGCGAGCGGGAAATGGGAAATGCGGTGGGAATGCGCGTGAGCGGCTGCGTGATGGGGTGCGACTCGTATTGCACGATCATCGGCACCTCCGGACCGAGCCCCAGGATCTGACCAACGCCGCTGAGGTCGAGCACCAAATCCTTATTTGCGGTGACGCCCCAATCCTCGAGTGTTTTCGCCAGATCCGGATTTTCGGCAGCGGGCTCGCTACGGCCGATGCGCAGGGTTTCATCCAGCATGATCAGAGCGCGGCCGCCATTTTCAACGTAGGTCTTGATAGCGTTGGCGACGGCCGGAGGATAGGCGAGTTGCGGGCCGCCGATCACCAGCGCCGTGCAGGTCTTCGGAACCTCTGCGCTGCCGGGCGCGGCCGCTTGATTGACGTTGATTTGCTTGCCGGCTTCGGGCGCCGCGGGTTTCAACGATTCCGAGCGAACTTTGTAGTTATCGCGCTCCAGCACTGTCTTGAGCACCGAGAAGCCGGAGCCTTCCGTGTCGTCGATGCTATGCTCGCCGGCGGCGTTGAGGAAGCAGACATTGCGCTCGCCGGTTTTGAGGGCGCGGATCAGGGCGCCGGTGATCTCTTCTTCCGTCAGACTCTTGGCCGGCTCATTTTTGACGCCGGCTTGCACAATCACCGGCGAATCCCTGCGGAACCCCGCCGCCTTGGCTTGCTGCGGTTTGCGATCCGGGTCGATATATTGCACGTGGATCTTGGGCGAGAGCGAGGAATACCGGTCGAGCAGATCCTTCGCTCCCTGGAAGCTGCCACTGTCTCCGAAATACAGAAGTTGCACATCGCTCTTCAAGCCTTTGGCAATCTTGATGGTTTGATCGGAAAGGGTGAAGAACTTGTTGTGCGTGGAGTCGTAGGATTTGTCGTAGCGGTTGGCCAGAAAATTCACCGCGGCCAGAACGGCGACGATGACGACGATATATGCCGCGGCGTAACCGGCGTACTTGGTCTGGCGGGTTTTGACCCAATTAGCAGCCATGTTATGCCCTCCACCGCAGCGATTCCAGGGATCGCGAAGTCAGGAACAGCGCGAGGAAAATCATGGAAAAGTAAAAAACTACGTCCTTCATGCTTAGCAATCCCTTGGAGAAGTTTTCAAGGTGCGTGATGATCGAGAGATAGTTACCCACCTGCGCCGCCACGCCGTTATCGGTCCCCGTAAAATAGCTCATTAGATAGAGAAACAGGCAGACGAAGAACGTCACTCCGCCGGCGATGATCTGGTTCCTGGTGGTGGTAGAGATGAACAGCCCGATGGCCAGCAGGCAACCGCCTTGCAGGATCAGGCCGAGATACGCCACCAGTACCGGCTGCACATCCGGCTTGCCCCAGATGAATATAAAAGCGATGTTGATCATCGACATCCCCAGGACGCATAAGAAGAGCACCATCGCGCCCAGCCACTTACCAATGATGATTTCGTTGTCGCGGACCGGGGAAGTGAGAAGCAGCTCGATGGTGCCGGTGCGCTTCTCTTCCGCGATCAGCCGCATGGTAATCATGGGCACCAGGAAGAGCGTGATAGTTCCGGCGAAACCGAGCAACGGCCGGATAATCATATCGTTGACGCTCATAGGCTGCTGCTGGCCCATCATTTGCGCCTGCAAGCCCATGCGGATGAAGTCGCGCGTGGAGACATAGAAGGTGAATCCGAAGATGAGCCCGAACGCGGCCATCAGCAGGTAAGCGATAGGCGAGGCGAAGTAGCTCTTGATTTCCTTGCCGGCTATGAGGAGTGCGTTTTTCATTTCTCTGATCCTTCCGGTACGGGCTCCGGCGTCTTTTCAGGTTGGGCCTTTTGCTCGGAGGCGGTGAGTTGCAGGAAGACCTCTTCGAGGCTCAGACCGACTGAACTTAGCTCACTCAAATTCCAGCCTGCGTTGACCACGGTGCGGGCCAGGTCGGCGCGAATCTGGCGGCCTTGCAGACTCTCGATTTCAAACCGCAAACGGCCGTCCTGCGGCTCTTTGGCGACAACGCGGCTGACGCCCTGGACCTGTTCGAGGCGCTGCTGGGCTTCGGCGGCGCTAGGATGGGGACCGGCGGCTTCAATCTCAACCGCCACGGCTTCGGAACCGCGCAACCGGTTGGTGAGGTTCGCCACCGAATCGGTAGCCACCACTTTGCCTTCGCTGATGATGATGACCCTTTCGCACGAATGCTCCACTTCCGAAAGGATGTGGGTGCTGAGGATGATGGTGTGCTCGCCCGCCAGCTCGCGGAGCAGATCGCGAATCTCGATAATCTGCTTGGGGTCGAGGCCCGAGGTGGGTTCGTCGAGAATCAGCACGGGCGGATTGTGGATGATGGCTTGCGCGATGCCGACGCGCTGGCGATAACCTTTCGACAGCTTGCCGATCAGCTTGTGGCGCACGTCGCCCAAGGCGCAGCGGCCCACCACCTCATCCACTTTCTTCTTGATATCGGCGGACGAGATGCCTTTCAGGCGTCCGGCGAAATCGAGATACTCGGAGACGCCCATTTCGGGATAGAGCGGCGGGGTTTCCGGCAGATAGCCGATGCGGCGCTTAACCTCCATCGGGTGTTCCTGCACGTCGAATCCGGCCACGCTGGCTTTGCCTTCGGTGGGCGGCAGGAAGCAGGTGAGGATGCGCATGGTGGTGGTCTTCCCGGCCCCATTGGGTCCGAGGAAACCGACGATCTGCCCTTTTTCGACTTCGAAAGAGATGTTGTCTACCGCGACGGTGCGGGCGTACCTCTTGGTCAGGCCCTCGACTTTAATCATATTGAGATGTCCCGGACGAAAACGAGTTGTCTGGTTGCCATTTTGGGCGCAGCCCGGACGCGCGAAACCTGCGCCCGGCATGATAAATCCTGAAGTTTCATCATACGG
The DNA here is from genome assembly GCA_003135055.1 of Bryobacterales bacterium. Lineage (GTDB taxonomy): Bacteria > Acidobacteriota > Terriglobia > Bryobacterales > Bryobacteraceae > PALSA-243. The sequence goes on from PLDF01000376.1 coordinate 17,802, forward strand.
ACGGCAGGCAATTTTTGTCAAATGAGCGCGGCGCCTGAAAATTGCGTCGCCGGCAAAAGAATCGGGTGGAATGAGTCTTCATGCTGTTTACGGTGACTTTGGGTCGCGAATCGACGGCAGATGGCTGGGTTTTCGCGGGGGTGTCCGGGAGCCGTCCGGGCGGGTATCCAGGCCGCCAAGCCGCGGTTGGGCGGGCGGCTGGAGCGGGGGTTTGCGGAGTTTCGGGGGAACGAAGCTGAGGACGTGGAAGTGGATTCGCACTGTTCGGGTTGCGGGAAGAGGCAGGGCCACCGGCAGACTCGGCTGCGGGCTGCGAGCCATGGGCCCGCGCCACTTGGAGTTCGTCGCCGGGGGCTCCCGACTGTGGAGACTGAGCAGGACCAGCGATGAATTACGCATTCATCCGGCGCCGCGTTACACTGGGGCCATGACGTTCGTCATTGATGACGCGTTCCTGCCCGCGACGCTCACCGCCCATTCCATGACCGACGAAGGGTTCGCCGGTTTCTGCGCGGAACATCCCGATCTCTTCTTTGAGATGACGGCGGAAGGTGAAATCATTGTTATGCCGCCTGCTTATTCTATAACTGGCGCGCGCAACGCGGAAATATCCGGTCAACTTGGCACGTGGGCGAAGCAAGACGACCGCGGAATCGCCTGCGATTCTTCGACCGGTTTTGCGCTCCCCAACGGCGCCCGCCGTTCCCCCGATGCCGCGTGGACTCTGAAGAGCCGCATTGCGCAACTGGACCCAGCCAGTCGCGAGAAATACTGGCATCTTTGCCCCGACTTCGTGGTCGAGTTGCAATCCTCTACCGATCGCCCGCGAATTCTTAAGGACAAGATGCGGGAATGGCTTGCGAACGGCGCGCAGTTGGGCTGGCTCATCGACCCGGACCACCGGTCGGTTGCGATCTATCGTCCAGAGGGCCAGGTGGAGACGCGTACCGGTATCGATTCGATCGGCGGCGAGGGACCGGTGGCAGGTTTTGTGCTCGATCTTTCTTTGGTTTGGAATCCGCTCGGCGCTTAGGGCTTGACCGAAGGCGTTCACACGAGCGTGAACGCGCTTTGGTCCTCCCGCGCATATCGAAAACGTACGCTCATGCACTGCGCGCCGCCGCATTCGTCTTGTACGCTGAGTTCATGAGATTGAGCGGCAAGAAAGTTCTGGTGACCGGCGCCGGCCAAGGCATCGGGCAAGCCATCGCATTGCGGTTGGCTCAGGAAGGCGCGGACGTCGCCATCGATTATCCACGCGATCAGGATCGCGGGCCCGCGGAGGAGACCTGCGGCCGCATCGAGAAGCTGGGACGGCGCGCGCCGCTGATCGAGGGCGATGTGAGCAAGCCCGCGGACGCGCAGCGCATGGTGGCGGCGTCGGTGGAAGGGCTGGGCGGCCTCGACATTCTGGTGAACAATGCGGGCATCGAACGCCGCGCGCCGTTTCTCGACGTCACCGAACAAGACTACGCTGCGGTGATCGCGGTGGACCTCAACGGCCCGTTCTTCGCCACCCAGGCTTTCGCGCGCCATCGCCGCGACGTGAAGCAGCCCGGCAAGGTGATCAACATCAGCTCGGTGCACGAGGAGCTGCCGTTCCCGAATTTCACCGCCTACTGCATGTCTAAGGGCGGGCTGAAGATGATGATGCGCAACCTGGCGATTGAGCTGGCGCCGCTGGGCATCACGGTGAACAACATCGCGCCGGGCGCCATCGAAACGCCCATCAACCAGAAGCTGCTCAGCGATCCGAAGCTGCTCAAACCGCTGCTCGAGAACATTCCGCTCGCGCGGCTTGGGAAATCGTCGGACGTCGCCGGCGTGGCGGCGTTTCTAGCGTCGGCGGACGCAGACTACATCACCGGCACAACCATCGTGGTGGATGGCGGCCTGCTCTGGAACTACAGCGAGCAATGAGCTACTTGCCCATCGGCGCATACGGCGTCATCGGCGATATGCGGTCGGTGGCCTTGGTGGGAAACAACGGCTCCATCGATTGGTGCTGCCTGCCGCATTTCGATTCGCCCAGCGTGTTCGCGGCCATTCTCGACGACCGGAAGGGCGGATTCTTTTCGCTGGCGCCGGCCGGCGAGTGCCAGACCAAGCAGATGTATCTGCCCAATACCAACGTGCTGATGACGCGTTTCTTCAGCGACGAAGGCATGGCGGAGGTGATCGACTTCATGCCCGTGGGCAAGGACGCGGGCGGCAAAACCGATCAGCAGTCGCGGCAGATTATTCGCATCGCCAAGGCCATCCGCGGGCCGTTCCGCTTTCGCATGGAGTGCCGTCCGGCGTTCGATTATGCGCGCCAGGAACACCAGGTGGAACTCGGCCCGGATGGAAACTCCGCGCTATTCTCCGCGCCGGAGCGGCAGTTCGCGCTCAAGTCCACACACCCGTTGAAGCCGCACGACGATGCCATAACCGCCGAATTCACGCTCGAAAGCGAGAAGCAGGCGGTCTTCGCGCTGCGGCATTGCGAAGGCGGCGCGGGACATCTGATGGAAGAGCCGGTGGATGGCGAGGCGTTGCTGAATGAGACCGTGCGCTTCTGGCGCGAATGGGTGCTGCACAGCCAGTACCGGGGCCGATGGCGCGAGACGGTGACCCGTTCCGCGCTGGTATTGAAGCTGCTGACGTTCGTCCCCACCGGGGCCATTGTCGCGGCGCCCACCACCAGTCTGCCGGAAGCGATTGGCGGCGTGCGCAACTGGGATTACCGCTACACGTGGGTCCGCGACGCGGCCTTTACCGTGTATTCGCTGATGCGGCTGGGCTATACGGAAGAAGCCGCGGCGTTCGCGCAATTCATGCAGGCGCGTACCAGGGAGTCGGGGCCCAAAGAGCAAGACGCTAAAGAGCAAGACGGCAGCGCCGGCCCGCTGAACGTGATGTATGGCATCGACGGGCGCCACGACCTGCGCGAAGAGACCCTCGACCATCTTGCGGGCTATCGCGGCTCGAAGCCGGTCCGCGTGGGCAACGCCGCGGTGGATCACTTGCAGCTCGATATTTATGGCGAGCTGATGGACACCCTGTACCTTTACGACAAGTACGGGGCGCCGCTTTCCTACGACATGTGGATCTCCGTCGAGCGGATGCTCGACTGGCTGGTGAAAAACTGGGCGCGCGAAGACCAGAGCATTTGGGAAGTGCGCGGCGGACGAAGGCAGTTCACTTACTCCAAGCTGCAATGCTGGGTGGCGTTCGACCGCGGCGTGCGGCTGGCGCGAAACCGCTCGTTCCCTACTGAAGGCGATCAGTGGCGCTTCGAGCGCAATAAGATCTATAACGCCATCATGACCGAAGGATGGAACCAGCCGAAAGGCGCCTTCACGCAGTGCTTCGGCGGCGTGCTTGATGCCAGCGCGCTCGATGCCAGCGCGCTGATGATGCCCTTGATGCAGTTCGTCTCTCCCAAAGATCCGCGGATGATTTCGACTATCGACGCCATCCGCCGCGAGCTGGCATCGGACTGCCTGGTACGGCGGTATGAAATCGGCAAGGCCGCGCATGACGGGCTGCCCGGCCACGAAAGTTTCTTCAGCATCTGCTCCTTTTGGTTGGTGGACGCGATGGCGCGCGCGGGGCAGGTGGAGGAGGCGCAGTTGCTGTTTGAAAAGCTGCTTTCCTACGCCAATCATCTGGGGCTATTCTCGGAAGAAATCGGCTTCAAGGGCGAATTGCTGGGCAATTTTCCGCAAGCGCTGACGCATCTGGGGTTAATCAGCGCGGCGTACAATCTGGACCGGCTGTTGGACGGGCGGTAGGACAGGCCTCCCGGCCTGTCTCTCCGGACCGGTTCTTCAATTGCGGTAACGCCGCGGTCTTGCCGCCGGTTCTTTCCCACTGCGGTAACGCCGGCGGTCTTGCCGCCGGTTCTTGTGGCGCTGTAAGACAGGCCTCCCGGCCTGTCTCCGGACCGGCTCTTTCCACTGCGGTAACGCCGGCGGTCTTGCCGCCGGTTCCTTGTGGCTGTAAGACAGGCCTCCCGGCCTGTCTCCGGACCGGGTTCCTGCCACTGTTGTATAAGTAAAAACAGATGCCTCTCGAAGAGTACGTTGCCAAACGGAAGTTCGCCGATACGCCGGAGCCGGCGCCGGGCAAGAAAGATGCTGGGGCCGGCGGAAATTACTTTTGCGTGCAGCGGCACGACGCTACCCGGCTGCATTACGATTTCCGCCTGGAAATCGACGGCGTGCTGAAATCGTGGGCCGTGCCAAAAGGTCCGTCGCTCGACCCCGGCGTCAAGCATCTGGCAGCGCATGTGGAAGATCACCCCGTGGAGTACGGCGGATTTGAAGGCAATATTCCCGCCGGTAATTACGGCGCCGGCAGCGTGATGCTTTGGGATCGCGGCACGTTCGATTTGCTGGGCGATGTTCCGGCCGAGGACCAGATCAAGCGCGGCGACCTCAAGTTCCGCCTGCACGGCGAAAAGCTGAATGGCGAATTCGCGCTGGTGCTGATGAAGGGCCGCGGCAAAGGTAACGAGTGGCTCATCATCAAGAAGCGCGACGAGTTTGCGGCACTGGGGTGGGACATCGAAAGCTACGCCCATAGCGCGCTATCCGGACGCACCCAGGAAGAGATCGCGCGCAATCTGCCGGTGAAGAAATCGAAGCGCAAGACGGCAGGCGCGGCCGACCGCGTGTGGGCCAGCAGCCGGCCAGCGGCGCGTGGCGCAGCGAAGTCCGCGAAAACGGCAGCGGCATCTTCGTCTACGCCGGCGCCTAAAAAAAAAATCCGAAAATCGATCCAAGCGGCCTGAAGGGCGCACGCAAGGCGGAGATGCCTTCGGCCATCGAGCCGATGAAGGCGCAGATCGCGGAGCGTCCGCCGCGCGGCGACGGCTGGCTGTTCGAAGTGAAGTGGGATGGCGTCCGCGCAATCGCGCTGATCGAAAACGAATCGCTCCATCTGCAATCGCGCACCGGAAATCGTTGCGAGCGGCAGTATCCGGAGCTGGCCGTGATTCCGCACCAGGTGGCGGCGGAAACGGCGGTGCTGGACGGCGAAATCGCCGTGCTCGATGCCAAGGGCGTCTCGCAGTTTCACTTGATTCAGCCGCGCATCATGAATGCCGATCCGAACTCCGTTGCGCACATGGCGCGCTCCACGCCGGTGGTGTATTTCGCTTTCGATCTGCTCTATCTCAACGGATACGATCTGCGCGGCGTGCATCTGGACGAGCGCCGCAAGCTGCTCGAACAGATAGTCGCGCCGGACCCCGTATTCCGCATCTCCACAGTCTTCCCGGGCGCTGGCGAAGAGTTGCTGGAAGCCGCGCGCGAGAACGGCCTCGAAGGTCTCATCGCCAAACGCGCCACCAGTACTTACGAATCGAAACGCAGCAGCGAGTGGATCAAAATCAAGATCGTGACGCAGCAGGAGTTTGCCATCGGCGGATTCACCGAGCCCCAAGGCGACCGCGCGCATTTCGGCGCGCTGGTACTGGGCGTGTATGATGGCGGCAAACTGAACTGGGTCGGCAACGTGGGCACGGGGTTCGACCAGAAGACCCTGGCGTATCTCGCTTCACGGCTCAAGCCTCTGATCGTGGAGAAGTGCCCATTCGCCGAGCGGCCGAAGCCCGATCGCGGCATGACTTGGGCAAAACCGGAACTGGTGGCGCAGGTGAAATTCGCCAATTGGACCCAGGACAATCGCCTGCGCGCCCCGGTGTATCTGGGACTGCGTGAGGACGTGAAACCGGCCGAAGCCGTTCGCGAAGACGCAGTGGCAGCCCCGCCCGCCGAGTTACTCGCGGACGTCAAAGAAGCCACGCTCGAAGTGGACGGCCACACTCTCAAGTTCACCAACTTGAAGAAGGTGTTCTATCCCGACGAAGGCTACGCCAAGCGCGATGTGATCAACTATTACGACGCCGTGTCCGCCCTGATTCTGCCGCATCTCAAAGACCGCCCGCTCTCGCTGAAGCGGTATCCGAACGGCATCAAGGACGAGTTCTTTTTTCAGAAGCATGTCCCGGAGAGTTTCGCGCCGTGGCTGCGCACTGAGCTGATCGATTCGGATCATAATGAGGCGCCCATCAACTACGTGTTCGCGCAGGACCGCGCCAGCCTGCTGTATCTGGCGAACCTGGGCTGCATCGATCAGAACCCGTGGATGAGCCGCTTGGGGAGTCTCGATAATCCCGACTTCATCCTGATCGATCTCGATCCGCAGGAGTGCCCATACGACATGATTGTGGAAGCGGCCTTATTGGTGAAGCAGGTGCTCGACGAGATAGGTCTCGAGGGTTATCCCAAGACCACGGGCGGCCGCGGCATGCACGTCTATATTCCGGTGGAAACGGATTACGCTTACGAGCAGACGCGGACGTTCGCGGAGGTGATTGCGCGCATTGTGGTGCGGCGGAAGCCGGAGCTCTTTACCACGCCGCGCTCGGTGGCGAAGCGCGAGCGGAATCGCGTGTATTTCGATTGGGTGCAGAATGCGAAATCGAAAACCATTGCGGCGCCGTATGTATTGCGGGCCTATCCGGGCGCGCCGGTGGCGACGCCGCTGGAGTGGGACGAAGTCCGGAAGGGGCTGAACCCGCGCGACTTTAACATCGCCAATGCGTGCGAAAGATTTCGGGAAAAGGGCGATCTGTTTGCAGGCGTACTGAAACGGCCGCAGAAGATGGAAAAGGCGCTGGGGAAATTGGAAGAGTTGTACCGCTAACCGCCGTGGCGCACGCACTCGTGTGAACGCTTTGTGGGGCAGCCAATCGTGGCGCCAATCGTGGCTGCAGTCGGCTTTCAGCCGACTCTCTTCGCCTGCCCACCCGCCGCTTTCCGCCGCAAGAGACGCTCCCCAAGGGACCGTCCGTCGCTAGTGGGAACGCGCTTCGGACCGCGCCAAGCCGTTGCTTCTGAGACATCTCTTCGGGCCCAATCCTGGCCGCAAGCCGGCTTTTCGCGTTAACTCCCATCTTTGCAGCCACTCTAATGCGGCAATTATGCGGAAAAACCCGCCCGGCTCCAAAGATTGCGCCTCACCGCAAACCCAGTGATCGGCATAGGGGCGGCGGTCGCCCGCCGACCCCTGCCACACCACCGTGCGTACGGGTCCGTACACGGCGGTTCGATTGGTTACGTCAGCACTCCTCGAACAACGATGGAAGTCCGAGCGATTTGAAGT
>PLDF01000450.1 GCA_003135055.1 Bryobacterales bacterium
GATCAGCAGATAGCCGATGATGCCGTCACCGTCGTCGCGCAGCGCCGTAACCGACACCACCGCCGGAAAACGGCTGCCATCTTTACGGATGTAAGTCAGCTCGTAAATATCTTCAATGCCGCGCGAGGCTTTGAAGACCAGCGCCTCGAAGCCCGGCGTAATCGGAGTCGCCAGCTCGAGGCTCAAGGCTTTGGCGCGCGCGATCACTTCCTGCGGATCGGAAATGTCGGCGGGGGTGATCTTGTCCACCACCTCGATGGCCGCGTATCCCAGCATCCGCTCGGCGCCAACGTTGAACAGTTGGATGACGCCTCTCTCGTCGGTAGCGATGCTCGAGAAATTGGCGCTATTGAAGATCGCGGTCTGCAGCGCCCCTGCCTTGAGCAGCGCCTCTTCCGCCTGCTTGCGCGCGGTATTATCGGTGCCGATCAGCAGATAGCCGATGATCCCGCCCAGATCGTCGCGCAGCGCCGTAACCGATACCACCGCCGGAAAGCGGCTGCCATCTTTACGGATATAGGTCAGCTCATAGATATCTTCGATGCCGCGCGAAGCTTTAAAGACCAGCGCCTCGAAGCCCGGCGTAATCGGGGTCGCCAGCTCGAGGCTCAAGGCTTTGGCGCGCGCGATCACTTCCTGCGGATCGGAAATGTCGGCGGGCGTGATCTTGTCCACTACCTCGATAGCGGTGTAGCCCAGCATCCGCTCGGCGCCGACGTTGAACAGTTGGATGACGCCCCTCTCGTCGGTTGCGATGCTCGAAAAGTTGGCGCTATTGAATATCGCGTTCTGCAGCGCCCCGGTCTTGAGCAGTGCGGCTTCGCGCCGGACCTCGGTCACCACGTCCGCCGCGCCAATGGCATCTTCAGACACGGCAGTATCTTCGCACTGAGCCGGCATATCCTCAACCTCCGTCGTGCTGCCCCAACGGACGGGGCTTTGGCGACTGCTTTGCAGGTGCACGAGTCGGGCCAACTTCGTCCTTTGGAAACAGGGAAAAAGGCGGCTGGCCCGTAACGATATATGGTCAGGTGACCAGCGGCGGTCACAGATCTTTGCGAGCATCCCCAGCTTGGGTTTACGGCGAGGATCTTACAGAGCCGTGACCGTCAGGAGCCGGTCGCCGGGAGCCGGCTTGCCCAGATCGGCTAAGCGCTCGGTCCAGCGCACCACCGCGGCGCCGGAATCGGCCATATCGCCAGGCAGGCTGCGGAAACTGGGCAGCCCTATACCGGAATCTTCAGACTCAGCGTGGTCCCTTGATTCGGCTCGCTGCGTATCCGGAATGTGCCGTTCACCAGACGCGTACGCTCCTTGATGCTGACCAGCCCCAGACCGGCGGGCATCCCGGCGCGGTCCAGCGCCATGCCGGCTCCGCGATCCGAAACCGTGAGGCAGATCTGGCCGTCCGCGCGAGTGAGCTCCACCTCGGCCTGGGCCACGCGCGCGTGCTTCGCCACGTTTTGCAGGGCTTCCTGGGTGACGCGGAAGACGCAAAGCGCCACTTCCGGGGGCATGTTGCCGAAGCAGCCGTCAGTCTTGCACGAAACCTGGATGTGGGTCAGCAGCCCGAACTCCGAACAGTAGTCGCGCAAGGCGGCGCCGAGACCGGAATGCTCCAGCACAGCCGGATGCAGCTCGTGGGAAAGGCGCCGGATGCTTTCAGAAACCTGCGCCATGTTCTGCTGGATCCGTTTGCTTTGCTCGCGCGCCCCGGTCTGTTCGGCGGGAATCTGCTTCCTCAGATTACTCATGCCGATACTGAGGGCCGCGATCTGCTGGCTGATATCGTCGTGCAGCTCGCGCGCGAGGCGGCTGCGCTCCTCCTCCTGCGCGTTGAGCAAGCGCGCGCTTAGGGCTTTGATCTCCTTCTCGGTGCGAGCGCGCTCGCTGATGTCGCGGATGATGGCCTGGCGGTACTTCGCGCCCTCCACCTCGATGGTTCGCGCACTGATCTCCACGGGAAACGAGGAGCCGTCTTTTCTGCGGTGCACCGCCTCGTAACGGAGTCCGCTCTCATCGCCGGGCGGCCAGAGCGGGGGTTGCCCGGGCACGGATGCGCGTAACGCTTCCGCGGGCAGAGACTGCAGTTCCTCTTCGGAGTAACCATAGGCTTCCACGGCGCGCTGGTTGACCTCGACGATTCGTCCGCTTTCGTCGGCTAGCATGATGATGTCGTTGGCGTAACGGGTGAGGGAATCGAAGTGGCCGGTGAGAGCCCTGCGCTCGCGATGAGCGCGCAACTGCTCGTTACGCCAGATGTATCCCACTCCCGCCGCATTGGCGAGGGCAATCAAGGCTACGATCAGAGCCAATGCCCAGGAGAGCCGGGTCACCGGCGCGTATACCTCATCCTGGTCTACTTTGGCGATGAGATACCACCCCGATCCCTGAATGCTGCGTACCATGCTCAGGATGGGCACGCCGCGATAGTCGGTTGCCTTGCGCAGAAAGCCGGCGGCAAATTCCCGGTCGTCCGGGAACCTCGGCATGGTGATGCGTATCCGAAGATTGAGGGTGCTACCCGGGGAGTGGCGGAGGTCGTTCAGAGATACGGCGTAGTCGCCCTCGCGCCGGAAAATGAGCGTTTCCCCTGTGCGGCTGGCGGCCGGCCAGGATGCGATATAAGGATAGAGAAATCGCGATGGGTCGATATTCAAGACGATCGCGCCCAAATCGGCTACGGGAATGCTCACCGCCATGCGCACCGGTCCGGACACCGGTGGATCGCGATAGAGGTCCGAAAGGGTCACCTTGCCGGCTCGTTGGGCCGCCTGCGCCAGCGCCTGGTATCGCGGGGAATCCCCCCCGTTCACGCTGGAGCCGATTCGGACCCCTCCCTGCCGGTCCACCAGGGCCCCGCCGGAATACAGAAACTGTTTCTCCAGGGCTTGAAAGACGGCGATAAAATCCGCGCGATCAGCTTGGGTCACCGCCCCGCCCGCCAGAATGCGCCTGGCTGTACGCATGATCGGTGAGGCGGCCAGTACGCCGCCGTCGCCGATTCGCTCAGCGCGCCAGTTTTCAATTTGCGCCGACTTCATGGCCGCGATCGCCGCCAGTTCATGCTCGGCATCTTCTTCCACCGCCGCCCGCTGGCGCACGTAATACCACCAGACGGCGGCGATCATGGCCAACGCTCCCAGCGTGAGCGATGCCATCAGGATGCGGCTGTGGTGCGCGGACAGGCCCGCGGACAAGCGCGTCTGGCTCATAGACGGTCAGCCCCCTCAGCCTGCCGGGTTCACGAAAGGCCCAGTTTACTCAGCCACCAACTTAATCCGGATAGCGTACTGGATCAATCCCGCCGTGCTGTCTACGCCCAGCACTCTCATAATCTCGTACTTGTGAGTCTCGGCGGTTCGTGGCGAAATGCTTAAGATGGATGCCACTTCTTTCATGGTGCGTCCTTCGGCCACCAGTTGCAGAACTTCGCGCTGGCGCGGGGTCAGCGGCGTCCCGGCGGTACTTTCCCGGCCCGCTTCCATGAGCAGCGTGATCAGGTCCTTGGCCAGCAGAGTGGTGACGTAAGCCCGCCCCATCGCCACCTGCTCGATCGCCGTAATCAGTTCTTCCCCCGGCGAGACTTTCAGCATGTAGCCCGAAGCGCCGGCGCGAAAAGCGTCCACGGCCAACTGCGTCTCTCTGTGCATGGTCAGGATAATCACCTTGACGTGCGGATGGCGCACGCGAATCTGCCGGACGGCGTCGATCCCGTTCAGCAACGGCATGGAGATATCCGTAACCACGACGTCGGGGCGCAGCGTTTCCACTGCCGCCAGCAGCGCGCGCCCATCGTGTACCACGCCGGCCAGGTCGAAGGTGTCCTCGAGTAGAGCCGAAAGGCCTTGCGCAACTACCGCGTGATCGTCCGCCAGAAGGACTTTCGTTCTGGGCATGATCGCCAAACTGTACGTTGCCGAACTTTACGTTATTGATGATAGCGCTTATCAGGAATGGCGGATGCCGCGGATGCCGCTGGAGAGATAGGCGCCGCCGCCGGCCACCGTTTTTACGGCAAGCGCCAGTTCTTCGCCCGCGTCCTCCTTAAGCACATAGCCGCGAATGCCGCATGCGAGCGCGCTGCCTACCAACTGGGGCTCGTTGTACACGGTGAGGATGACGACCGCGCTGCACAGGCCCTCCTGCAACATCCTCCGGCCGGCTTCGATGCCGTCTACCAGAGGCATGTGGATATCCGAGACTACGGCATCCGGTCTGAGCTGAGCCACCAGCGACAGCAGTGCCTGGCCTTCGCTGGCGGAACCCACTACTTCGAATTCGTCTTCCAAAAGTAGGCGTATCTCCTCCAGCATTCCCGGATGGTCGTCGGCCAGCACCACGCGCGGCCTTCGCGGCACATCGCTTTCCAAATTCAAGTCCGACGCCATACCGGCCTTGTCCATGGCTCAATTAGACGCTGGATCGGCTAAGGCCAGCTATCCGTAGAACTACGGGCGCTCCACCGGAAATTGGTAGGGAATCGCACGGGTTTACAAGCCACAGTAATTGCAAGCCGCGTGCCCGGTAGTCTCCGTTCCGGATATCGGGAGAATTACGGATAGGGCCAGGAACGGCGCCGTCGCATGATCGACGTATAGGATGCCAAGAACGGTTTCGGTACCCAAGAACCATAAGAGATCCTTCGATATCGAATGCGCGGAAGCGCTGCTGGATGAGGCAGTCGCCGGCTTGAAGCGCCAAGTCGCGGATCTCGAAGCCGCGGCCGAGGATTTTAAGCTTTGCCACCGGCATCCGCCGCCTTCGCCGCGCCCGCGACGGGCAGGCAGGAATGCCTGAAGAGGACCTCGCAAACGCACTGGGCCGGGTTCTGTCCGAGCGTTTGCGGGATGCTCCGGCCCCACAATCGCACGGTCCGCGGGAAGTGGTTAACCGGGCAATTCGCGGCGTTCGCAAGCTTCTCGGCGAGAGGCCGGACGCTCCAGCCGTCGCACCCGCGCCGTGGCAATGGGAGCTCGTCGCCAGGATCCGCACCCTCCCGGAGCACATGCAAGCGCCGCTCCGGCGCTATTACGTTTCTCGGGAGGCGGAGGAGAGCATTTGCCTCTCCATAAAGACGACCCAAGGAGAGTTTCGCCGGTTTCTGCGCGAAGCCACCGGCTAGCAGCGTGCGGCGCTCTAAGCGCTCAAGCCGGAACTGCGTTAGACGGACTGATCATAACATCTGGTCAAACCGCGCGGCAAGTACGTACCAGTCGCCGTTTAAAGACTAGCTCGGCGCCTGTCTGTGCTACACTTCCCAAGTCGTTTCAACGGGACCCCGCCATATACCGGACAGAGGCTGGAATCGCTGGCGTCGATCGGACGAAGCGCTGGCGTGCCGCCTCGAGGAGATTGCTATGCGACGCTACCTGACTTACGCCGCGCTGGGTGCGCTTTTCTGTATTCCGGCGGCCGGGCAAAAGCCCACGCCCGAGCAGCAGCGCCAAACACTCGACACCGCCCGCGAAATCGCCATTCATTACGCCGGCAAGCTGCCGACGTTCATCTGCAATGAGCAGGTGGATCGCACCGACCAGTTGCAGCACGCCGGCCAACTTTCCACGGTCTCCCACTACGACCATCTGATCATCCAGCTCAGCTACGCCGGCCAAAAGGAAAACTACAAGCTGGTGTCGATCAATGGAAGGCCCACTACGCAGCCGCTTTCTTCACTCGATGGGATTATCACCGGCGGTGAATTCGGCAGCCTGGAACTGGGCGTGTTCGACCCGTCGTCCGCCACGGACTTTCAGTGGAAGGAAACGAACACTCTGCGCAAGCATCGCGCCGCCGTTTACACCTACCGCATCGCACGCGCGAACTCGCACTATATGCTGGGGCGCCGGCTGGACGATGGCAAGCTCGCGCCGGTGGCGGCGGGATATCACGGCGAAGTTGTGCTCGATCAGGATACCTCGCGCGTGCTGCGGCTGACGGCTGACGCGGATGATATTCCGAAGGAGACCGGAATCACCGCATCTTCGGTGCAAGTGGATTACGACTTCGTCGACGTCGCAGGCGGCAAGCACCTGCTGCCCTCGCATTCCGATTCGCGCATGGAGCACGGCGATCGCAAACTCGGCAACGTGGTGACGTACACGGCATATCACAAATTCGAAGTGGATTCGTCGATCGATTTCGGCAAGCAGTAGGGTAGGGAACTGCGTGGAGTTACTGCACCGCCAGAATCCAGGCGGCGATTTTCTCCATGGCTTCCGGCGCGAAGGTTTCTGCGATCTGCGCGTACTCCGAGACTGCTGCCGTTTTGGCGTGCTGGAACAAATGATTGAGGCCGAGTGTTTCCGCCCGCGTGGATGCATTCACTGCCGATGTACCCCGGAGTGCCGCAACCAAGGCGGGGCAGTGATCGATCAAGGTTGGCCACGCAGTCTTTTTTTTGCAGATCACGCTGCCTACATACCCGACGAGGTACCACCTCTGGCGCGACGGGGCAGGCAAGGTGGCGCAGTTGTGGCCGGTAGTTTAGGCTCGCTGGAGAGCGCTTAAGGAAACCGAAAAGGGCCCGATCGAATCGGGGAGACGAAGAAGAGCACTACCAGCAACGGTTACGTCGCCACGAGCCCCGACATCGAGAAAGAACTCCTGACTTGGCTGCAAATCCGGAACATTGGCGATGGCTACCACAAGACCGTAGCACCGGCCCCCAACGATCTGCTGTCCCTACCGAAGCCGGCACGTCGAACCGCATCGGGAACTGCCTCAAGCGCATCCTGAAGCCGATCGCAGAGAAGGCGAGTATTCCGGCCCTCACGTACCAGGCGCTGCGCCGGACCTTCGCCACACACTTCCAGCGTATGGCTCGCCGAAAGACGCCCAGACACAGCTCCGCCATTCCAGGCTGGAGATGACCGGCTGATACATGAAGGAGATCCCCGAGTCAGTGCGCGTAGCAGTCGAGAGGATGGACACGGACCTCTGCCGGGTCGCAGAAACTCCGAAAACTGAACTTGGAGAATCGATTCAGTGATCGTTTTGTGGGGGGGTGGGGGTAGTTTCTATCGTGCTACCCGCAAGTTATTGAAAGCATGGTACGCCCGAGTGGATTCGAACCACCGACCTTTTGCTCCGGAGGCAAAGGGCCAATGCCTATGTACTTGTGTTTTCAGTAAAAATCTTAGTGAAATTCGCGGAAATAGCGGACCATTCGGCGCTATTTGCACACAAACTGCACACAAATTCGGCGATGATGGGCGTATTCGTATGCGTAACGTTCGGGCCATTTAAGATCTTCCGTACCTAGATTTCAGGCTTCAAAAAGGACCTTGCCCGCGCCCGCGCATGGCTGTCCAAACGTTGATCGCCGGCGGTCGGGCCAGGCGGGTCAGCGCGCAACGCTGCAAGGGCTTCGACGACGACGATCCTATCGACAGCGCTCGGAACGACGAGCACTCCGTAGCCCACCGTTTGCCCACCTCCCGCGCGCTCGAATGTCGTTTCATCCGCATACACAAAGGCTCTCTCTGGCTCAGGCACTTTATCCGGGCTACGACCCCGAGCCGTTCAAAGCCAGATAGTAGCCAAAAAGGAGCAAATGCACCCTTGCACAATGGTCTTGTGACAATTGGCGAGGGTTTCTTGCCGTGAAGCCTCGCATTATAGAAAGGGCCCCGATGGCGCGCACGCGGTTCCCGGTCTGCGCGCTACACCGCTCGAATGGAGTCACAACGGAGTCACGTGACGGTGGCGCCGGAAAAT
>PLDF01000439.1 GCA_003135055.1 Bryobacterales bacterium
CAACGCTATCCTGGCCTTGCGCTGCTGTGAATTCAACAGCCGATTTGAAGAGTATTGGGAGGCGCGGCGGGCTTGACTCTCGTTTCTTGGACGCGGTTTGCCTATCGACGAAAATTGAGTTGCGGCGGATTCCACCACTTCTATGTCGCGCACCCTGTCCGAAGCGGTCCGAAGTGGCATCACCGGCCTCGTCCCGCAACCATTGAGTTTCCGGCGCGGTCTCCCTGCAATCCTTCGCCCTCCGGCCGATATGTGTCGTGTGGGAACCTGCGATGTGTCTTCGTCATAGCCTCGGCGCGTGCGCTGCGCTGATTCTGGCATTGAATGGCGCCGGTGATGCCCAGCAGTATAGTTTCCGCCACTACGGGGCTGCCGATGGACTTCAGAATCTGACCATCCTCTCCTTAGCGCAAGACGGCGCAGGTTACATCTGGGCCGGCTCGGAAGGCGGATTGTACCGGTACGACGGGACCCGCTTTCGTCTGATGGCCGCCGCCGAAGGGTTGCCGTGCGCCACGGAAGTCCATGCCCTCTTCGTGGCGGCGGATGGCGCGCTCTGGGCCAATACCTGTGCGCGGATTTTCCGGTTCGACGGGCAGCGCTTCCACCCCATCGCCGGACTGAGCGGAATGTTGTCCAGCGCGCAGGGGATGGCGATTGACGCGCACGGTCGCGTCGCGGTGGCAACTCCTTCCGGCATGTACGAAGTGGACGGCGCCGGCGCCTTCGCCGCGCGTCCCTATCCGTTGGGGCCGGAACTTGCCGGCACAGCCATCCGCGGAATCGCGCGGAACGGTTCGCAACTGTGGTTTGGCTGTGGGCGGCGGCTCTGCGTCGAAGACCGCGGGCGCGTGTCGATATTCGGGCCGGCTGAAGGATTGCCGGACGACTCCTGGGACGCGATCGGCATCGCGCCGGACGGTTCCGTGTGGACCCGCAGCCCAGGTAGACTGTACCGGAAGCCGCCCGGCGCTACGCGGCTGGTTCAAGAAAATCCGGATATCGCTTCCAGCATCTTCTGGGGCGCATTGACGGTGGGCCGTGAGGGATCGGTCATGGTCCCGACCGACAAGGGGCTGGCCATCCACCGCGATGGCAAGTGGAGAGTCATAGACGGCCAGCGGGGGCTGCGCACGGCGATGACCAGCGCTGTGGTGGAAGATCGCGAGGGATCGCTGTGGATAGCGACCATCGGGGCGGGCGTGGCCCGCTGGTTGGGTTACGGTGAATGGGAAGCGTGGACTAAGGCGCAGGGCCTGCCGTCCGACCTGATCTGGAGCATCTGGCGCGACAGCAAAGGCGCGCTCTGGGTGGGCACCTCCCTCGGTCTGGCACGCCTCGGTGGGCAAGGGCCGCTACGAACCTGGACCAGGAAAGACGGCTTAGGGGGCGACAACGTCCGATGGCTAGGCGAGACTTCCGACGGCTCCGTGTGGGCGGTCGTGAAGCCGGGCAGCGTGGCGCGCATCCGTCCGGCAACCGGGAAGATTCGTCTGTTCGGCCCGGCGGACGGGCTCCCTTGCGCGACTTCGCACCGCGGTTTCGTCGACCACCTGGACAGGCTATGGGTTGCGACGGCCTGCGGCCTCTTCCGCAACGACCGGCCAACAGCTTCCGATCGCTTCCAGCGGATCGATCAGCCGGCGTCGCTCGATCACGGGGCGTGGGCCTTGGCGGAAGACAAACAGGGGACCATGTGGATCACCAATCCCGACGGGTTGTGGAGCTTGAGCGATGGCCGGTGGCGCCAGTACCGGAAAGCGGACGGCCTCCTGAGCGACAACCCGTACATCCCGACGATAGCGCCGGACGGCGCTCTGTGGCTGCACCACCGCTTCGACGCCGGAATTGAGAAGGTGGAGTTATCGGGCGGCCGCATCGTTCGCTCGACGCCGGTCCTGAGTGGCGATCCCATGTCGGTCGAGGTCACCGCCTTTCACGGCTTTGACGCCTTGGGGCGCCTCTGGCGGGGCAGCTCTAACGGAGTGTCTGTTCTGGCCGGCGGATCCTGGAGGTATCTGAGCATGGAAGACGGGCTGATCTGGAACGACACCGACGGGGAGGCTTTTTGGGCCGATCGGGACGGCAGCGTCTGGATCGGTACCAGTGGCGGACTGGCGCACTACCGGCCTCCCAGCGGCGGCTGGCCGGGAGCGCCGGTTGCCGATCCGGTCGTTACCCGGCTTCAGATGGGCCAGAAGTCGCAGGTCGTCAGGGCCGAGTTCTCCTCGCTCAGTTACAAGAGCGAGCAACTGGTGCACTTTATGTTCCGTCTGGACGGGGAACCATGGACCGCCGCTACGGAGCGGAGCGTCTCCTTTGCCGGGCTTGCCCCGGGCCGGCATCGGCTCGAGATCCGGTCGCAGGTTCGCGATGGGCCGGTTTCGGCGAAAGTGGCGGTGGCCCAGTTCCAGGTCGATCCGAAGTGGTGGGAAACCTGGTGGCTGCGGGCGGCGGCGGGCCTGCTTGGCGCAGCCGCAGTGTGGGGCGTCATTGTGTGGAGGAACGGGCTGCTGCGGCGCAGGAACCGCCAGTTGGAACACGCGGTGCTCGAGCGGACGGCCGAGCTGGAATCGGAACGCACCAAGGTGTTGGAAGAGAAGAGGCGTGCGGACGAGGCGAGCGAAGCCAAGGGCCGCTTCCTGGCAAACATGAGCCATGAGATCCGGACCCCTTTGAACGGTGTGATCGGGTTGAGCAGGCTGCTCGAAGGCATGCCGGTTCCCGCCGAGGCGCTGGAGATGGTCCGAATGATCAACTCTTCCGGGGATGCGCTGCTGAGGGTGATTAACGACGTCCTCGATTTCTCCAAAGTGGAAGCCGGAAAACTGGAGTTGGAAGTTGCGCCCTTCCACCTGCATCGGTCCCTGGAAGAAAGCACATGGCTGTTGCGCGCCAAGGCCACGGAGAAAGGTCTGCGCCTCGGTTGCGAGTTGGCGCCGGGATTGCCCGTGTACGTAGCCGGAGACGACACCCGGCTGAGGCAAGTGGTACTGAACCTGATCTCGAACGCCCTCAAGTTCACCAGTTCCGGTGAGGTTGTGCTCTCGGCCGTCGTGGAACGCCAGGACGAGGCATCTTGTTGGATAGCCATCGAGGTTCGCGACACCGGTATTGGGATTGCAGCCGATCAAATACCTCGCCTGTTCTCATCGTTCGATCAGGCCAACGCCTCCATTGCCCGCCGCTATGGAGGAACCGGCCTGGGTCTGGCGATCTCGAAACGGCTGGTCGAGTTGATGGGCGGGACGATCGCCGTGGAATCGAAGCCCGGCGAGGGCACGCGGTTCCGATTCACGGTCCCGATGGGCCATGCGCAGCAGCCCGCGGCGCCGCGCGCTGCTCTGCCGGCCGCAGTGTGCGCGGGCAACCAATTGAGCGTATTGGTAGCGGAAGATAACGTGGTAAATCAGAAAGTCGTCCTGATGCTGCTGAAGAAGCTTGGGGTGAATGCGGACTTGGTGGCGGACGGTGCGCAGGCTATCGAGGCCGTATTGGGAAACCGCTATGACCTGGTTCTGATGGATGTGCAAATGCCTGAGGTGGATGGCTTGACCGCGACTCGGGAAATCCGGAGTCGCCTCCCCCTCGACCGGCAGCCCGTCATCTTCGGACTGACCGCTCACGCGACGACTGAGTATCGCGACATTTGCCTAAGTGCTGGTATGAACGGGTATCTGACGAAGCCGCTGGAACCGCAGAAGCTGCGGGACCTGATTGCGGATTTGTCCGCGCAATCCTTGTCGCGCAACCTCACTTCGAGTGTCGCCGGAGAAGGCTTCGGAATTGAACCCCCGGCGCTTGGGGCTCTCTCGATCGGGTCCGGGGAGTCTGTGAATACTTCGATGCAGCCGTGACGGAAGCTTATCTGTGACGCAGACAGCCGGGAAAGGCCGTCCGCTCGTTCTTCAAAAACCCTGCAGGGCCGTTTCGGCTTCGTGGTAGCCGAAGAAGCGGCGCCTCTTGATTACCTCCGCGATTTCGGGAGGAACCATCGAAACCCAGGAAGGGTCCGCTTCTTTGATGCGCTTCAGGACGTCGCGGGAAAAAATGTGGAGCACGTCCTCGTCGAAGTTATCGAGCTGCTTGATTCTGCCGCCTTCCACAATGTGACTATAAAGCCCGCGCACATTCGCGGGCATCTCCGCGTTTTCGACCGTCCTAAGAGTTCCCGTGGCGGGGTCTCGCAAGGGATACACGTAGATCCGCAAGTCCCTGGTGAAGAGTTTGCCAAAAGCTTCGAGAATTCCGCCTTCAAGGTTGGCGTAGTATTGGTCTCTGAATAGATCCTGAAGACTGGTGACGCCCATCGTCAGGGCAATGGGCTCGGTGGTGTGGCGCGTTAGCCAGGCCGCCAGACGGTAATACTCGAAATAATCCGAGATCAGGACCGTCTTTCCGGCGGCCGCCAGCACGTCGGCGCGGGCCAGAAAATCGCTGAGATCGATCTTCCCGGTCACCAGCAGATTGCGCATAGTGATCTCCATCAGCTCCACGACCTGATCCGGCTTCACTTCGAGTTCGCAAGCGAAGCGCGCGTGGGCGCTGTGGAGCATGTCGATATTGACCCGGGTGACGGGACGGAAGCTGCCGCGCTCCACCAGGACAGGGCGCTTGCGCAGAACTTCCGCGGGCTCCAGCACTTCCCCCGAGGGACCGAACATGGCGGCGCTGCTAAGACCAAGCTGCACCAGCTTAAGGCTCATCACGCGGTTATCGACATGGCGAAACTCGATGCCGGAGAACTCGACCATGTCGATTTCGATGCGGTCGACGCTCAGGTTGTCGAGCAGCGATTCGAGCATTTGTTCCGGTTTGTGATGCTGGAAACAAGCGGCGTAGACCAGGTTTACGCCGACGATCCCCAGCGCCTCCTGCTGGAGACTGTTTTCGTGATCGAGCATCCGGACGTGGATGAGGATCTGGCTGTCGTCGTCTCGCGGGTGGGCCTGATATTTGACGCCCATCCAACCGTGGCACTCGTTGGTTCCATGGTAATTGCGCGCCGCGACGGTGTCGGCGAAGACGAAGAAGGCGGTGGTATCGCCGCGCGAGGGGCGCAGGCGTTCGAGGTTGAGGCTGTGCTCCCGGTCGAGCATGCTCTGCAGGCGTTCGCGCGAGACGTAGCGCTTGCAGCGGCCGTAGATGGCGTCGCTGACCGCCATGTCGTATGCGGATATGGATTTGGAAATGGAGCCGGCCGCCGCGCCGACCTTGAAGAACCAGCGCGCCACCTCTTGTCCGGCGCCGATTTCGGCGAACGTGCCGTAGCGAACCGGATCGAGGTTGATCCGCAGCGCTTTCTCGTGTGTGCTCAGTTCGGCAGCTATGTCGGGTGCTGTTTCCGCCGGATTCCGCATGAAGAAAATTGACCGTCCCCTTTGATCCTATCGGCCGAACCGGACAGTTTCTCCAGGCTTCTTACAATAAAAAGCTTGCAAGAAGCGTGCAAGCAGTCCGGCGTGGGCTTAAACGGTTTCGGGAAAGGCCGGCTAAAATGACCGCTCCCTTAACGGTCGCGGCTCCGTAACTATTTGCAGACGCACGCAGCCGAGACAGAGCCCCGACCATGAGGGAGTGGGATTTCGCGGCCGAGCCAGGAGATCCCGAAAACGTTGAAGCACCCCACGGCTTAGGGTTCGACGCCGAACTGGGCCGCCGGGCCGGTAGAGTTTCAGGCCAATCGTCTATTGCTACGGTTGCGGCGCGGTCGAATGCCGGCCGGGTTAACCACGGAGACTGGGTGAACCAGGGAGACAGGCCAGAAGCCTGTCTTACATCGCTGCCAGCCCCTTGAACAATCAATGGATAGATGCTAGACGAGAAACCGGCGGCAAGTAACTCCGGATTGCGGGGACGGGCCATCCGTGAAGCCGCCGACATGGGCATCGACAGCGGCAATTTCGTCAGGAAGCTCTCAAGTGGCAGTACAACTGGATCGGTCTGGCCGGCGCGGCCGCCTTTGCGTTGGTTGCCGGCTCGGGATTCCCGCTGATTTTGGCGGCGGGATTAGAGTTGATCTATCTCTGCGTGGTACCGCAGAGCAGCCGGTTCCGCCGCCTGGTGCGCTCGTGGCAGTACGCGGAGCAGAAGCGCAAGCTCGAAGTCAATCTTCAGGCTATGTTCCAGCAGATTCCACTCGATATGCGGGTGCGCTACAGCAAGTTGGACGCGCTTTGCAGGAATATCCGGGAAAACTACGGCAACCTTTCTTCGACGTCGCAGATGTTCGTCAAGGAGATGGCGGACCGGCTGGATGGGCTGCTGCAAGGCTATGTGCGCCTGCTGCACGCCGAGCATCAGCATTTGGAGTATCTGCGCAGTACGGATGGGGCGGCCATCCAAAGGGAGCTCGAGTCGCTGAAGCGGTCGCTGGACACAGAGTCCGGGAAAGTGCAGGAGATCAACCGGATGCGCATTGACATCGTCATGAAGCGCCTGGAAAAGGTCGGCAAGATCCGCGAAAACTGCGAAGTGATCCACGCGCAGTGTGCGGCTACCGAAGACGTGCTGCAATTGATTCGGGATCAATCCATCACGCTGCGGAACCCGCAGCAGGTCAGCGACCAGCTGGAAGGGCTGGTGCACGATGTGGAGCAGACCGAGGAAACGGTGCGTGAAGTGGAGGAAATCTTTGAGATGGCGACGCCGGAGACAAGTCTTACCTTAAGCCCGGCGCCCACCGAAAACGCCAACGCCGATCGCTCGCGGAACCGCGTGCGGAACTAAGATGGCTCCAACGTCCGTCCCCAAAAGCGCCTGGCTGGATACGCTGCCCGGCTGGGCCAGGGAGCTCTCCGAGAAATACTATTCGCGAACTCTCACCATGTTCGCGCTCCACGGCAACGTGCGCGATCTTGGGGCGCTTCGGCGCGGCGGCTCCACCGAGTATTGTTCGCTGAACCGGTCCCTGCAGGCGGCCCTGTTCGGCCAGCGCGACCTGGTATGGACCTACGATCGCGGCGGCGGTCTCTCGTTCGCCGAGCCGAGGATGCAGGAGGATTTCCGGCAGGCGCTCTCCGGCTACGATCAGTTTCACGGCTCCAACTATAGCGCCGCCCTTCCACGGAATCCGGATGGCGTCCTGAGCTTATTGGACAACTATCTCCGCCTGCGCATCGCGGATGGGAAGAAGATCGCGTTGATTATCGACTTCGCCGAGACCATTGTTCCGGCCGGCGATGTCTCCGCGCTTGCGGCCGAAGACCGGAACGCGCTGGTGACCTTGAAGCGGTGGGCGCAGCACCCGGCATTCCTCAGGGCCGACGTCACTATCTGTCTGATCGCCGAGAATCTGACGCAATTGAATTCCGGGCTGATCCAGAACCCAGGGGTGGCGGCGATTTCCATACCGCTGCCCGGCGAGAGCGAGCGGCTGGAGTTTATTTGCGCGGCCGGCGACTTTCGGCGCAGGACGGCATCACCGCCGCCACGCTGGCTACGCTCACCGCCGGGTTGAAGCGCGTACAGGTGCAGAGCTTGCTTGCGCAGGCAGTGGAGAACCAGCAGCCGCTCACCCTGAAGTTTCTCGCCGGCCGCAAGAAGCAGCTCATCGAAGCCCAATCGGGCGGCTTCCTGGAGTTCGTACAAAGCCGGTTCGATTTGAGCATGGTCGCCGGCAACGATGCCGCCAAGAACAAGTTGAAAGACGCGGCTGCCGCGTTGAGGGCAGGGAAGACCGATGTCCTGCCCATGGGCTACGTGATTTGCGGCCCGGTGGGGACGGGCAAGACCTTCCTGACCAACTGCTTTGCCGGAGAGGTGGGAATTCCCGCGGTGACGTTGAAGAATTTCCGCAGCATGTGGCAAGGCGAGACCGAGGGGAACCTGGAGCGCGTGTTGAATCTGCTGGAGGCCATGAGCCCGATCGCCGTGATTGTGGATGAAGCCGATGCGCAGATGGGCAACCGCTCGAGTTCGGGAGACAGCGGTGTGGGCAACCGGGTCTTCGCGCAGATTGCGGCATTCATGGGCAACACGGAATTGCGTGGCAAGGTGATCTGGTTCCTGCTCACCTGCCGCCCGGATTTGTTGCCGGTGGATCTGAAGCGGCAAGGCCGGGCCGAAGAGCATATCGCTCTCTTCTATCCGGATACGCAGCAAGAGCGGGCCGACCTGGTGCATGCGATGTTGAAGAAGAACAATACCGAGCTGTCGCCCGAGGCGCGGCAGTTCTTCGCGGAACACAGCGCCGGTCTCTCCGGAGCCGATATCGAGGCCGTGCTGACGCGAGCGCGGATGCGAAGCGCGATCCGCAATGCCGGCGCCGTGAACCAGGCCGTGAGCCAGGCCGTGAGCCAGGAGGACTTGAAGGCCGTGTTGGAGGATTTCCTGCCGCCCTCCTATCCCACGGAAATCGAGCTGCAAACCCTGGTTGCCGCGCTTGAGTGCACCAGCCGTAACTTGCTGCCGAAAGCATATCGCGACGCAGACCGGGCCGAGCTGGTGCGGCGGGTGAACGAATTGCAGTCGCTGGCGCGAGGGTAGGCTGCTGCTACCTTGTTTACCTACCTAATGGAGCACCTTCAATCGCTTAAGATCGTCCTCCGTCCAATGGGCCTCCCGCTCGATCATGCTTTTCAAGGTTTGGGGTGTGACTCGACGGCCGTCCGGATGGTAGTAAAGCTGGTGGGAACCGGCGCCACGGTTGAACGCAAACCCATCGCGAACCAACGCGGAGAGAATCTCCCGAGCCGTCAGGCCGCGTAGCAGCGCGTTGTTCACGGCCATGGATCAGACGTTGACTGTGACGCGGGGTTCCGCCGTCAATTGGGTTCCCGCGGCAGTTTCATCCGGGGAGACGCTCGCCGTGCTCGACCATACTGTCTACGACCAACTGGACCACTTCATCAATGTGCCTGAGCGCTTCCTCGCGGGTGTATCCCACGTGGAGGCGCCCCGCTCTTCCAAAGCCGGGCAATATGCGTGCCAGCGTTCGTCGTCGGGCTCCACCACCACTGTGAAGGTCTAGGTTTTCATGACAGGGGATTCGTTCGGACGCTTTCAGTGTAGGCTCTGCTACTCTTTCGTCAACGCACGAAACCGTGCGGTTTCGGCTGGTTGCGGCGCTTGAACGCAATCAGCCCTAACCACTGACCCTGCCCCGCATTTAGCGCCGCCGGTATCCGCCATAGAAACGCCTTCCGTAGCTGCCTGCAACAGCGCGGACGCCCGTTTCCTTCAGTTGAGAAGAAGACAGTTGGCTTCCCTTTTCGCCAGCGCTTGATCGAAGGTGACCAGGGTTCCATTGCTCCGCGCGGCGAATGCGACGATATAAGCGTCGGCCCAGACCTTAGGAGAAGCGCGCCGTGAGCGGGACAGATTTCGAAACGCCGGATCGAGCGAATCCGGCTCCGGCAACAACGCGACGCGGTCGTCTTCAAACAGGCGGTCGTACGCGTGCCATGCCGCGCTCATCGTGAGCGGTCTGCCATTCATAGCCGCTTCCGTGGTCAATAGGCGCAGGACGCTAATCTGCGTGAATCGAGAGAAGGCGATGATGGCGGACGCGTCGGACTCCCACCACGTCCTGGCGGGCGCCCGGTGCAGATGATCGGCCAACAGCACGGCAAGCCAGACATTGACGTCAGGGAAACTCAATGAGGTCATAAATCTGTTCGTTCGTCAGAGTAAAAGGCCGGCCGGTGGAGGCGACGATCGGTTTATCGAGATTCAGCCGCCTCTTAGGCCGCTGTGGCTCGGCAGCCAGAACGGCGCTCTCTATACTGCGTAGAACGATTTGCCGGGCGGAACAGCCTCTCCGGGCAGCCGCCTCGTGGAGACGCCGGTGGAGCGCGATGGGAATATCGAGGGACGTGCGGACAGTCTGTTCCACAAGACCATGATATGCGGAACGACTTAAATAAGTCAAATGGCTGGCTGCGGCGGTTGCTGCGTGCTTGGACGTAACCAGCCGGAAGGCCGCCGCCGCGGTGGATTAAGCCAACGTCGCGGCCAGCCGCGCTTTCCGTATGCGCAGATAGAGAATCCGCATCAGCGCGAGCGTCGGAACCGAGAGGAACGTCCCGGCAACCCCGGCAATTTCCGCACCCGCGAATACGCCGAACAATACCAGCAGCGGATGCAGCTCAACGCCCTTTTCCATCAGGTGCGGCGAGAGAAGGTAATCCTGGAATATCCGGTAGATGGGGAGAAAGATCACCACCGCGAGCACGTGCGAACTCGCCACGCCCACCACCAGCAGGATCAGAACGCTGGCCGTTAGCGGTCCCATCATCGGAATGAACTCGAGCATCCCCGCAATGGCCGCGAGCAATATGCCATAGGGCACTCCCATGATCGTGAAGAAAATGCTGTAAATGGTGAAAGCGGCCAGCGTGAGGCCCACCAGCGCGCGCATGTAGCCGGCCAGCAGCAGGTCGATGTCGGCCATCGTGTCGTCGAGCATTTCGCGGTGCGGACCTTGAGCCAGCAAGGCGAGAATGTGCCCGCGGATCAGGTGCGCATCCTTCAAGAAGAAGAAGGCCAGGATGGGGATGATCACCAGGTAAATCAAATCGCCTGCCGCGGTCAGGAATTTCATGCCGTATTGCGGCAGCGAAGAGATCAAATCGTTGGAGCGCTTCGCTACCTCCACACGGAGCTTGCCGATCAGCTCCTCTTTTAGCGAATTGATGGCGGGCGTGACCACGGGCGTAGGCTGCTGCCAACTGGCCAGCATCTTGGGAAAGCTCTTGTTCAGCGCCTCGGCCTCCTCCACGGCGCGCGCGCCTATCAGACTCCCGAACAGCGCCACCAGCGCCACGAAAATCACGAAGGCCAGCGCCAGCGCGGGCGTGCGCGTACGGCCCGGCAGGAAACGGTCGAGAAGATTCACCAGCGGCGAAAGCAGGTACGCGAACAGCACCGCCAGCGTAAAGACAAACAGCGTCGAGCGAACCATGTAAACCAGGTACAGGCTCAGCAGCACGAGGGCGGCTGTGAATGTGCAACTGGCGGCGCGGCGGTTTATGCCTAACATGTTTCCGACAATTCTAGCGCGGCGCATTGGCCGCGCGCTCATCCGGCAGTTTTTCAATCTTCACGCGCGCGATGCGGTTGCGCTCCATCTCCACCACCGTAAACCGCCGCCCGCCGTATTCCACCGATTCGCCCGAGTGCGGAATCTCGCCCAGCTTGAAAAGCAGGAAGCCCGCGAGCGTTTCAAATCCGCCGCTCGCGGGAATCTCGATGCCGTATTCGCTCTCCAGATCGCGGATGCGCGTGACGCCATCCAGGTCGAGATCCGATTCCGGCGCGCGCGGCTGCGCCTTTTCGTCGTGCTCGTCCTCGATGCGGCCCACCAGCTGCTCCAGCACGTCTTCCACGGTGAGCATGCCGGCGATGGTGCCAAACTCATCCACCACCATCGCCATGTGCGAATGGCCGCGGCGGAACTCTTCGAGCAATTGCGAGAGCGGCTTGGTCTCGGGGACCACCAGATGCGGACGCAGCAGCCGCTCGATGCGGAAGGCGCGGCTTGGCCGGCCGCTGCGGATGGCGTCGCGCCGCTCCTGCCAAATGGGCAGCAGATCCTTGTAATGCAGAATGCCGATAATCTTTTCGGGCGTTTCGTCGTATACCGGCAGGCGCGAATGCTGCGCCTTGATCATGACGCGCAGCACGTCGTCCAGCGTGGCTTTAGCGTCGATGGCGACGATATCGTTGCGCGGCACCATGACCTCCCGCGCCACCACCGTTTCGAGGTCGAGCACGCGATGAATCATGTCTTCCTGCGCTTCCGGTAAATACCCCAAGCCGCGGCTGGAGCTGACAATCAGCTTGAGCTCTTCGGTGGAATGCCCGCCCGCGTGGCCGCTTTTGGGCACGGCCACGCGCGTAAGCGCCGCCGCGGAGCGCTCAATCACCACTACGAAGGGGACCGATAGACGATAGAACAACAGCAGCGCCGGCGCTACCAGAGCGGCCACGCGGTCGGCCCGCGCCATGGCGAGATTCTTGGGGACCACTTCGCCCAGCACGACATGCATATAGCTGATGGCCAGGAATGAAACCACCAGGCTGGCGGCATGCAGCAACTTCACCGTCACCGGCGTGATCACCGGATGCAAGGCGGCGATAAGGATGCGGTAGAGCGTATCCTCGCCCGCCCATCCCAAGCCCAAGCTTGCAAGTGTTACGCCCACCTGCGTCACCGAGAGCAGGCGTCCCGGATTGGACAGCAGATTCAGCGCCGCTTGCGCGCCCGCATGGCCCTCTTCGGCCATCTGCCGCAGCCGCGAGTGGCGCACGGAAAGCAAGGAGACTTCGGCGCCCGCGAAGAAGCCGTTAATCCCAATCAGAAAAACGACCATCAAAAGACGAAATGGAGAATCGGTCACGGTTCCGGATTAATTTTACCGGAAACGCATAACCAATTCCCCATTCGGTCGTCTCAACAGGTAACTAACTAACTCCGTTACGTAGGTGGGCGTCCTCGAAGTATCCCCAGGGGGCGCCCGCATTTTTTTCCCTGACGGAATTTTACGCCGCCCGAATCCCATTGTAAATCCCTGTTTGCCCAGGAGTGCCCTGGAATTTTCTCCCCGCTTCCGAGTAGGACTTGGCAGGTGGAGCAATGAGGCCGCCAAGCTCGATCCAACAAGGAGGAAATTTACATTGAAGAAGACGATTGTTTCGCTGCTCGCCGGCTTGGGCTTGGCTGCGAGCGGGCCAGTGGAAGACTTGGGTTGATTGCGTGGGCACGCACTCCTGCGCGCACTCATGCGACCAGCGTTCACGATCGTGTGAACGCGCTTCGTTTCCCCCGCGAGATTGACACCCGAAAAGCCGCTGTGCGGAATCAATGAGTTGCGATGAGTTTCCGGAGAGAGCGCTACACCGTTTGCGGCCTCCGCCATGCGGGGCGGGTTGGCGACGTGGTTAACCGCGCCTCTATTGAGTTGCGAGCGCAATCGAGATGGATGCGGACGGTGAGCCGGCAGTCACAGTCAAGTTTGCGGAGCCGCCCTGCGGCAGGGTGGCAGGCATGACTACCGCGACTTGGTAGAGGCCCACGAATCCCGGCGATAGCTCCGAAAAGACGACACTCACCGGCGTGTTTCCCAGGGTCGCCTGGGGTGTAAGAGCCGTGGCGGCCGGCGGAATTGCCGGAGCCGCCTCTCCGAAGCTCAAACTGGCGTTCACCGCCCCCAAACCGGCCATATAAACGACTAATGTTTCGCCCGCGACGGCCGGGTCGGCATGGCCGACCACGGAGCCGTCGGATTGGTGGACGATCGCCAGAATCGCTGGTAGGGCGGCCGGTAAGCCGGTAACGAACGTGTTGCTCATTTCGCCGGACACCGAGACTACGATGTTGGCGCTGCCTGCCGGAAGGTCCCCTGGTATTTGAATCTCGATCTGCCCCTGCGACGTGGCCGACAGCGGCGCGCGTACGCCCTCCACCGCCACATAGGTATTGACAAGGGAGCGAGGCAGCGGATTGCTGGTTGCCTGCGCTGCCGCCTCCGCCGCCGGTCCCAGATTCGCGCCCACGACATTCACCAGGGCGCCGGGAGCGGCCTGCCCCCGCGGCGTGGCGACGGCCCCCAGTGAGATCTGAAAGCCGCTTGGCGCGGCCATCGCCACCGTTGAGATCTGCGGGCCGCTCGGGACCGGCTGGAACCCGTAGCCCTGCACCTCCGGCAGGACGAAGGCGGATCGAGAGGCCAGGAAATAATGCAATGCCTGCACGCCGTTCTGGAAATCCGCGGTTCCGCACGAGTACAATGCGCCGGCTGCAAAGCACTGTTTGTTTGGATCGTTCGATGCCGCTGCATCGATCACCGCGTATTCGGATGAGATCTCGGTATCCGCCCAACCGCCCGTACCGCCCAACAGGCTGGCCGCCTTGGCGATCTGGCCGAGATAGAAATTCAAGTACTCCGGAATTCCCGCCAGGCGTTGCGCCAGAACATTAATATTGGGCTGAACCGTGAATCCCGTCATGATGTCCCTGGCCGAGTTAGAAAACGTCAGATCCTTATCCCAGGGAATCAGCTGATAGAATGTGGCGCTGCGCTGGTTGCGCGAGACTCCCTGGAATTGATACAGATCGAAGTTGTTCATCCCCACGATGCCACCCACCAGGGCGTCCGATTCGGCCAACACGTTCTCGGTCGCAGCGTAGGTCAGGAACGACTTTGGATCCATGTATTGCGATAGCGCAATAATGAAGTCGGCGTCCGTAAACGTCGAGCTCGATGGTTGGTTGATCACCTGCACCAGATTGCAAAACGTTTGCAGATCGGGAGCCGTTTGGTTAGTCTTCAACTCGAGGAACGGCGCATACAGAGACGGGTCGTTGCCAAGGTTTTGGAACTCATAAGTGTCCGCGAATTGCCATTCGTAAAGATATCCTCCGCTTTGTCCGAAGTTTCTCTGCAAAAAAGTGGCGTCTTCGTGCTCCACAATCATGTAAAAGCCAAAGTACTGGCCGTTGACGTAGAGCTGCGCAGGGGCCTCGCGCGGCGCCGGGAAGCCCATCATCCGGAAAAATTTCATGGACACCCATTCGCGCAGATTAGTGGGGTCCTCATTGTTCGCCTTCAGGAGGATGAAGGGCAGGCCGAGAAAGGTTTGCTTGCCGGAGTAGTAGGCGAAGTTTACGTCGAGATTGGGTTTTATCCCACTCCGGCTTCCGCCGCCATGTTGGCGGATACCCACCTCCTCAAGAGTGCCGTTCCACGTAAACGACGCACTGTAATAAGTGTCGGCGGTGTAGTTCTGAAGTAGAGACGCCCAATCGCTCGCCCCCACCGTAAGGTTGATCTGCTGTACCACGCTATCGTCGAAGAACGGAATCGCTTGTATTTGCGCCATAGCTGCCGGGACCACGGCGAAAACTGCTGCCAACCGGAAGAATGTGCCGACTTTGAGTGACATAACGACGTCTGTTCAACGGCCGGGACCGATTCGCGGCTCACGGCCCAAAACGCTAAGGCCTGGATCCGATCGTGAGATTCGGCGTTGCCGCGAAACAGGTAACCGATGCGCCCTCTGGGCCAAGCTCCGATCGGAGCCGGAACCGCAAGGGGTAGTTTCCGTCCGAGAGCGCAAACTCACGCGGTTACAGCGCTGGCAGCTCCAGGGCGGGACGATCCGGAAGCCGGTCGAGCTTCAGCTCTGGAACTGGGACAGCCTGGTCTGCTGATCCTGCGTGAGAAGCTGGAAGAACGCCGCGTTGGCCAGCGCGCCGGCTGAGACATGCTGGCCCGTTAACACACCCAGCGCCGTCGATGCCTGAGAGATTCCGCCGGTATCGTTATTCTTCACGGCAACGCTGAGCGCCTTGCGCGCGGCTTTCAGACTGCTGTGAACCGAAGCGCGCGTACCGGCGGCATTTGTGAAGATCGTCGCGGCTTGCAGCTGCTGTCCGGTAGTGAGCGACAGCAGAGCGGTAAGGCTGTTCAGATACCTCGCTTGCTTGCCCGCGTTCTTCGGGACCTTGTAAGCGGCCTTCGTACCGGTGTGCTTGGCCAGCGTCTTGCGCGACACGTGCGGTACGATTCCGTCGCTCGCCGACGCCGTTTCCTGCGTCTGACCGAATGCCCGGCTGGCGGCGAACGCCGCGATGCCAGGAAGGGCTATTAGTGATCTTCGATTCATGATTTGGATTCCTTTTAGGCGCATTTTTAACCGCAACCACCAAGCCAATTAATACAAACCTAGTAGGCCGTCTGCTTAATAGTTAATAAACAGGCATCAGCGTTTCAGCCCTAACTCCACTAAACCGGCCCATCTGCTTTTGTTTCCCTGGGCGGGTAGGAAAAGTTCCACTAACTTCGAATCAATGTTTTTAAAAATACATTTCGAATTTCGCCGACGGGTTGCACCGTCCATGGTCCATCCGGTGTTAACCGGAGGCAGCAGCAGCCGCTGGCGTAACTCGCTTATGGGGCTGGCTCCATCCGGAGGCGCGCCGGCCGGGCGGCCTTCTGAAGGACTGGTTGAGCCTCAGCCTTGGTACTGGGACAACCTGGTTTGCTGATCCGGCGTGAGAAGCTGGAAGGAACTCCGCGTTGGCAAGCGCGCCGTTTGAGATATGCTGGCTGGTTAACGCGCCGAGCGCCGTCGAGGCCTGAGAGATGGCGCCCGCATCGTTAGCCCTCACGGCGTCGCTAAGCGCTTTGCGCGCGGCTTTCAGACTGCTGTGAACCGACGCGCGCGTACCATTGGCATTTGCGAAGATCACCGAGGCTTGCTGCTGCTGCGCGGTAGTGAGCGCCAGCAAAGCGGTAAGGCTGTTCAGGTACCTCGCTTGCTTGCCCGCGCTCTTCGGGACCTTGTAAGCGGCCTTCGCGCCGGTGTGCTTGGCCAGCGTCTTCCGTGACACGTGCGGTACCGTTCCATCGCTCGCCGCCGCCGTTTCCTACGGATAACCGAATGCGCGGCTGGCGGCGAACGCCGCGATGCCGGGAAGCGCTATTAGTGATCTTCGATTCATGATTTGGATTGCTCTAGACACATTTCTAGACGCAGCCACCAAGCCGGACAAATGCGGAACTAGCCGGCCACTGCGTTTAAATTAGTAAGAGGACATCAGTGTTACTACCCGGCTAACTTATAACTAAGCCCTGCCCTTCTGCTCTTAATTTCACGTGTCGGATCGGAGAAGTTCCGATGACGCCGAACCAACGTTCCGGATAGTAAATTACCGAGTTGGCCGACGCACGGTTCGTAGCTTTTTCCTCGATCTCGATTCAGCGATCGAGTAGCCCTTTGATGTGCTGCTTCGGTTTTGGAAGATTCAGGATGGCCCAGCGTGCAAAATCGCACACGATCCTGCCATTCGCGGCGATTTCAAGGAAGGAAAACCGGCCAAGCTGTCAACTCAAAGACAGAACAGGGTTACGGCAGCAGCTGGCAGGCGGGCCGCTTTGAGTCCGGAGTACGTGGCGCCGCACACTGCGCCGAACATAGGATGGCTGCCGCTTTGGGACACCAGTCCGGCGAGCCCGCCTGAATCATAGTCCTCAACGCCATGATGGGCCAGCGTGAACCATAACTCATCGCGATTCCAAGCACAGAACCTGTCGGAGCCAATAGCGCGGTTTCTCGACTTTGCTCAAGAGTGCAAGACGGGCGCCGATTAACTGAAGAGCGAAGGGTTACAGAACCGCGCCAGGGCTGCGAAGGAATTCTGTCCGCACGATTCCGGCGAACGGGAGTTGGACCTGAGGTGGGGATGGCGACCGTGGAACCGGAATCCCGCGGTACTGGCAGAGTCCCGCAGCCCAGCGTGAAAATCACGGTAAGCATGTCAGGATTTGTCACGAAATAACCGTGCCATTTCGGCGTGGCGCGGAAGAAGCGAAGCGCGTTCACACGATGGTGAACGCCGCACGCCTGTGTGCGTCGCCTGAGTGCGTGTGCCACGACGCCATTTTCCAAAGCTGAACGCAGACGAATAATGGAATTCCGGTCTACGCGCCGCCGGGTTCCTGTTCGACGAGGCTGCCTCGGAGCGGCCGATGAAGTAACGAAACCGGCCATCGGCGTTATAGCCGGACGGCACTACTCGATCGCCACAACCTCGTGGTCGAGCACCGACCGCAGCTCGAATTCCGCCCAATTCCCGCGCACTGCTACCGCCAGTTTCCGGCCCGCCACCAGGCACTCTCCGCGATGGCCGCGGACGTCGCGCGGAAGCTGCACTCTCACTTGTAACGGGCCCACGGGAATCAGCTCGTCCACCGGCGACCGCCACGCGCCCGCGTTCGTCAGATTGACCAGATGCAGAATCACGCGCCCCGGCTGGCGGTACAAATGGCAATCGATCAGCCCGGCGCCGCGCACCTCCAGTGGAATTCGGCCCGCCGTCGCCCATCGCGCCAGGTTTGCCAATAAGTCCGCATGGTCGGGCAGGTTCTCATTGGCGTAGCGGCGATCGAGGTCGGCCGCCAGGTATGCCACGCGCGACTCCGCCGCCACGCGCAGCGCCAGGGCCGGCACATCCGTCTTCGGTTGGCGCATCCACGCCGTCTCCGGCGGATATGTGGGAAAGGGCGGAACAAAAGTCAGCGGCACGGTGACATCCGCATCGAGGCGCATCGGTTCCAGCAAGCCGCCGAACGGCACAATGTCGGTTTCCTCGAAGCCGCGCAGCACCGCGTGACGCTCGCCTTGCGGTACGGGTTCGTCCCCGGCCTTCGGGCCCCAAACCTGTCCGCGCAACTCCGGGGCCAGCCGCAGATAACTGTGAACGGTCTGGGTTAAATTGGGGGACCCATTGGGCGACCCGCGCCGCGGAAAGGCGCTCGCCGCGGCGTGCGCGCCGAACAGACCGGCTAGCGCGAAATCCGGCCGCGCGTCGCCCCACTCGTTGTAGAGACTGGTGGCGCCGGTGGCCACCACACCGCCGCCGCGCGCGCTGAACCGCCGGATGGCGGCGCACTGCTCGTCCGAAAGCGCACCGAGATTCGGCAGCGCCAGCGCGGAGAATTCGCCGGCGTCTCTCTCGATGTGGTCGGCGCTCACCGGCACATAGGGAATGCGCGCGCGAATCAGCGCCTGAATCCACCCGCGGTACGGCGCGTCCACCAATTCCGCGGCCTCGTCGCGCCCGTAGTAATCCGTATTCTTCTGCGACCAGACCACGCCGACGGCAGCGACGGGACGCCGGTCCACCAGGTAGCGCGCGTTTTCCTTGTGCCAGCGAAACACCGGCTCGGCCGTTTGGTACATGCGCCGGTCCTCGTGGTATGCGCCCACGTGATGCCACCATGGCTGGATGCCGCCCGCGATGCCCGCGATCATCCACATTCGCGCTTCCGCCGCCGGTTTGCTGGCCAGCCGGAACTGGTTCCGCGCATTCTGGTAGAGCGCCATGCTCTCAGGCGCCAACTTGTCCCAGCCTAAGAGGCCGTGTACCAGCTTCCCGGTTTCGGCGTTTTGTTGAAACCCGGTGGAATCGGCGCGCGCCTGATGATCGAGCAGCACCATCTCCGAGCGCTTGCAGATTTCGGCGAAGTTGCGGAACGACCGGCTCTCGGTGGTAATCGACCCGCTGTTCATGCCGATCCACAAGCACTCGGGTCCGCCCGCGGCTTTCGTGACGCGGTTATTCAGGTCCCACACTTCGAGGCGCCGCTCGTAATTCCACTCGATCCACTGCCGGTAAACCGGGCTGCTCCAATCCTTCGCGCGCGGCAAGCCTTGGCCCGTCTTCTCGCGGAACTTGCGGGCGCAGTTTTCGCAGTAACAGATGGAATCGCGCCCGAGGCCGCTCCAGCTATTGTCGGTGAAGCCTTCCGGCCGCGAACGCTCCACGATCTCCGTCAAAATTCCCGGGATATATTCGTCGTAGTAGGCGCTATTGACGCAGGTGACGTACTTATCTTCGGCGCGATACGGCTGTCCCGAAAGCTGCCGCGCGAACCAGTCGGGATGGGCGCGGAAAAGATCGTCGGCGGCGCGGTTTGAATCCATGCGCGCCAGCACCGCCAGGCCGTCATCGTGCGCAGCGCGCGTCAGTTCGCCAAACAGATCGCGCCCGTTGAGAAACTCCGCCCGATGCTGCAGCGGGAACTTGCTGGGATAATACGCAACAATTCCGCCGGCATTGACAATGACGCCCTGGACCTCAGTGCGTTTCCAATACTCACGCCA
Source organism: Bryobacterales bacterium (assembly GCA_003135055.1). Taxonomy (GTDB): domain Bacteria; phylum Acidobacteriota; class Terriglobia; order Bryobacterales; family Bryobacteraceae; genus PALSA-243. Next base: position 19,612 of record PLDF01000439.1, read on the forward strand.
CCACGGGATGTCGTACCGCACCGGATCGCGCTCGGTGATGTTGGTCTGCCCCCATCGGAGCACGCGCCGGAACCAGGGGACGCCGCCGCTTTCGGGGACGTTTTCAGGGCCGTTTTCAACTTGCCCAGCGGAGACGGCGGCGGATCCCGCCAGACCGGTCTCGATAAACTTGCGCCTGCTCAGCATGTCCAAACTATACTTCAGGTATGACCCTCTCACGACGCGAGTTGACCGCTCTGCTTCCAGCCCTGGCCGCGGCCAACGCGGCTGCGCAAACAACGCCGGCACGTATGTTGCCGTCGAAGATCTATCACAACAACCAGATTCCGTACGAAGGCGACCAGAAGAAGAAGGGGCGCCGCTTTTTCTACGGAACCAACCGGTCGGGCTTCAATTTGGAGATGCACGAGACTATCCTCGGCCCGGGCATGGAAACCCACGCTCCGCATAAGCACGTGCACGAAGAGATTGTGATTGTGATCGAGGGCACGGTGGAAGCTTACCTGGAAGGCAAGACGGAGACGGCGGAGGCGGGGTCGGTGATTTACTTCGCTTCGAACCAGATGCATAGCGCCCGTAATGCGGGGGGAACGCCTTGCAGATACTACGTGATTGAGCTGCGGGGCAGTGAGGCTTGATGGGGTAACTGAGTGACAGGAGATGGGGGACGGGATGCGAAGCACTCCTGCGCTGCGGTTGCCAACCGCCGCTGTCACCGTATCGGCGAGACTCGATAAGAGTTCGAATCAGCCGAGGCGGTAACCCGTACATTACGAATACTCACGGTTCACGGCAAACGGCTTTGCCCAGCCCGTTGCCAACCGCTGCTACGCTTATTCAGTGAAACTAGCGTTGCGACCGGGTGGCTCTGTGCTCTTGCCGGAAACACTCCCTTACTTTACGGTCGTGGCTCCGATCAGCGCGCGTCAGCAAGCGGTTTTGCAGTGGCGCCGAATCTCACGGCCGGAGAACCTATAAGTCGTCAGTTAGTTGTAATATCCGCAGCCGCTTTCCGGGCCTTGATCGCCTGGTACCTGGAATCTTGGCCGATCATCCGCCGCACCTGGTCGTTCAACTCCTGCCAATCGCGGATGAAATAGCCAGCCTGATCTCTCGCCATCACCTCGGCGCGCTTCTCTTCGAGGATAGCGATCACGGCTTGGGTATCGATTCGAGCCTGTTCTCCCTGATTGCCGGCAACTGCCGCGAAGGCCTTCGCAACGCGATCAAACTCGGCGTTGACCCGTGGCTTAATCTGCTCGGCCCACTCTATCTGGCTGGGCGTACCGGTCATCTTCCGGCTGCCGGCTCCCCGTGCTTCCACGACCTCATCCATAAGAAAACCTCCCTATCCCGCTCCAGCTTCCAACTGAACATCCCTCGGGGAGAGTGGAAGGATCCCTCTTAGGACTTGTCACTAAATAACCGTGCCATTTCGGCGCGGCGCGGGAGGAACCGAAGCGCGTTCACACGATTGTGTGTGGCGCCACTCACTCGCTCAGTAAGTCAGTGGCCGGAGAAGACCAGACCTTTCTGAATGTTACGCGAATGGGCCGAGACGCTTACGTACGGCATCCCCAGGAACGAATGCATCGCCACCTCGTCGATCTCGAGGCAGTTGCACTTTTGAAGCCTCGCGCCCGCGATGAGGCGCTTGAGCGCCCTATGGACCATCTTCTGCCTGTCGAAACCGAAAGCGGTCGCCCTGACCTTGCTCGCCATATAGAGGAATGTCCACCCAGTGGCCGTGAGCTCGATTTCCCGTTCGTGAAAATTCAAGCTACTATCGATCGCTATCCACGCATTCGGATACGAGTCGGTTTCGGCACGGAAAAATTGCGGGAGAGGAGTGCCGTTTTCAATCAAAATGCTTCCGGAGGCGATCAAACTGTTCGGCCTTTCTGATAAGGTGCGGCCAATTGGTAACCAACTGACCACGGTTCAAGGCCGGAATTTCGGCCTGTTCGGAGGATCTGCGAGGGGCGGAAACGCCCACATATTAACCATTATCAGTTAACTAGACTTGCCTGTCAATTGCGCTTATGACAAGATAATATTGTTAGGGTTGACTTATTACGGTTAAGTATAAAAACACACAATATACAGTGGACGTTTCCCTATTGATCAGGCGCTGTTTAAAACAACATGGACTTGAGCAGAGAGATCTTGCCGCGACCGCTCAAGCGACCGAGTCTTATATCTCACAATTGCCGGCCTGGAAGAAGGAGCCTCCCGCGCCCGGGCGCACCGGCATCTACGAGAAGATCGCCAGGGTTTTAAGGCTCCAAAGCAGCGACCTTTCGAATCTGGCGGGGCCGCAGCGTAAAGAGGAAGTGAGGGAAAAAGTGGCGCAGCCGTCCGCGGCCTTTATTCAAAGAGCGCCGGGTATTAATTCTGCGCAAATGCAATACCGCCCGGCAAAAGGAGTTGCGCAGAGTGTTTGAGAAGGAGCCGTTCGGCGAGCTCGAACGTCTGGTCACTCAAAAGCTTCCGGATGTTGCCCGGGGAGTTGCCAGGGAGGAATTGCGAAGTGAAGTGTGGCTGTGGCTCATGGCACAGATCGGTAGCCGCAGCTATGAGCAAATGCGCGTCGACTCCTGGGATATCGACCTGATGACTTTTGGTATGGAAGTTGTTCTGAACCGCCGTCTCACGGCCGGCAGCGTGAAGCGATTTGAGTTTGCCGAACAGCAGCCTCAACAGGCTTTCGCCGTAGAGCCGGGGCTTGAACAGTTTCTAAAGGATACGCCCTTAAGCGGCGATGCCACTGAAGAGGAAATCGAGTTTCTGAAAGCCATGAAGTTCAAAGGAAAGCAACCTTCCCGAAGCTATTACTGCCGGGAGCTGCAAAACCTGAGGGATCCGCTTCATTTCCCACCCGTTGCGCAACCCGGAGAATCGGTTTGACGGAAGCAGTGCGAAGCTCGCCAAAGTTGCTCCGGGTCAAGCCTGCGGGGCATCTGGTTTCGATTCGCAAAGCGGCGCAGATCCTTAGAATGAATAGGCAGCCAGGGAACGCCTCATGAAAGAGATATCTAAAGTCCGCAAAATCGCTTTCGTGGGCGACTATTTGCCGCGCAAATGCGGCATCGCCACGTTTACTTCCGACCTGCTTGCGGCGGTGGCAGCCGCGCATCCCCAAAGCGAGTGTTTCGCAGTGGCGGTTAACGACGTCAAAGGCGGCTACGAGTACCCGGAAGTGGTTCGCTTTGAGATTGAGGAGCAGGACCTGTCGTCTTATCTGCGCGCCGCGGACTTTCTCAACATCGGCAACGTGGACATAGTTTGCCTGCAGCACGAGTTCGGCATTTTCGGCGGGCTCGCCGGCGGTCACATTCTGGCATTTCTGCGCGAATTGAGAATGCCCGTGGTCACAACGCTGCATACGGTCTTGCGCGATCCGAAAGCCGACCAGCGGCGCGTCATGCAGGAACTGATCTCGCTCTCCACCCGGCTTGTAGTCATGGCGGAGCGCGGGCGTAAAATGCTGCAGGAGATTTATCGCGCCCCCGCCGCCAAAATCGATCTGATCCCTCACGGCATTCCCGATGTAGGGTTCGTCGATCCGACTTATTTCAAGGATCAGTTCGGCGTGGAAGGCCGAGTGGTGCTGCTCACGTTTGGGCTGCTCTCGCCGAACAAGGGAATCGAATATGTGCTCAACGCGCTGCCGCAAATTCTGGCGGAGTTTCCCGACGTGGTCTATATCGTACTGGGCGCCACCCATCCCAACGAGCTGCGCGAGCACGGCGAGGCATACCGGCTAAGTCTGGAAATTCTCGCCAAGAAGAATAAGATCGAAAAAAACGTTATCTTCTACAACCAGTTCGTGGATCTTGAGAACCTGAAAGAATTCATCGGCGCCGCGGACCTATACATAACTCCTTACCTCAACGAAGCGCAGATCACCTCGGGCACGCTGGCCTATACCTTCGGCGCCGGCAAAGCGGTGGTTTCCACACCCTACTGGCACGCCGCGGAATTGCTGGCGGAAGATCGCGGCGTGCTGGTGCCGTTCGCCGACGCCCCGGCCATCGCACGCGAGGTGATTGGCTTGCTGCGCGACGACACCCGCCGCCATGCCATCCGCAAGAACGCCTACCGCATCGGCCGCGACATGATCTGGAGCAACGTCGCGCAGATGTACATGCGGTCCTTCGAGTTATCGAGGACGGAGGGGGCCGCGGGGTCGCGAAAATCTCTGGCCACAAAGACGCTCGATCAAAAGCCGCGGGAACTGCCGCAGTTACACTTGAGTCATCTCTCGCGCATGACCGATTCCACCGGAGTCTTCCAACATGCCATTTTTAGCGTGCCGAATTTTTCCGAAGGGTACTGCACGGACGATAACGCGCGGGCCTTCATCTTCTCGGTGCTGCTCGGTGAATTGGGAGAGGACCCGGAAACCGTGCGCACCTTGGCCACCACCTGCGCCGCCTTCCTCTATCACGCGTTCGATTCCAAGACCAGGCGCTTCCATAACCACATGAGTTTTTGCCGCCGCTGGCTGGACGAGCAAGGGTCCGACGATTGTCAAGGCCGCGCGCTCTGGGCGCTGGGCGTAGGCGTGGGCCGTTCGCCTTTCCGGAGCTTTCAGGCCATGGCGGCACAACTCTTTGCGCGGGCATTGCCGGCGCTGACTGAGCTCACTTCGCCGCGGGCGTGGGCGTTCGGCCTCATAGGCATCCACGAATACCTGCGGCGGCTAGGCGGCGACAGCCTGGTCAACCAAACCCGCGAAACCCTCACCTGCCGGCTTATGGACCTGTACGAAAGGAACGTCCATGAGTACTGGTGTTGGTTTGAACAGGAACTGTCGTATGACAACGCGAAGCTCTCGCACGCCTTGATTCTGAGCGGACGCGCGACCGGACAACAGGCCGTGTTTGAAGCCGGACTGCATTCTCTACGCTGGCTGGCGCAGGTGCAAACGTCCGAGAAGGGTCACTTTCGGCCAATTGGCAGCAACGGGTTTTACACTCGCGGCGGCGAGCGCGCCAATTTCGACCAACAGCCCATTGAGGCGCAAGCCACCGTATCGGCCTGTCTCGAAGCCTTTCGCGCCACGGCGGACGTCTGGTGGTACGAACAGGCGCAGCGCGCCTTCGACTGGTTCATCGGCTGGAACGATCTGGGATTGGAGCTCTACTCCCCGGAGACAGGCGGCTGTCTCGATGGCTTGCACGTCGATCGCGTCAACCGGAACCAGGGAGCCGAATCCACTCTGGCGTTCTTACTCTCGCTGGCTGAAATGCGCCTGGCGCACAATATGGTGACCAGTTTCAAGCAACCCATCGCCATCGAAGAGTAAGTAACTAGTCTCCCTGAAACAAACATCTCATGCCCATTCATATCAAACGTACCGCCACAATCGTCAAGCCCGACCAATCCCGCGTTCTTCTGCGGCGTTTCAATCCGGGAGATGCGGAACGCGCGGGCAGAATCTTCGCGAGGATCATGTCGCTCCCGGAAGAACAGGTCGGCCCCCTGGTCGATGAAGTCTGCTCCGAATTCTCGCAGCGGCATCGGCAGATCCGCCAAACCTTTCTGGCGCGTTTCGAGCAAATCCGCGAGCTGCTGTCGCTCGATGAGGAAGTCTCCGAACAAAGACGGCTGCTGGCCGGGTCCTATTTCCTGGCCGAGTACTCTCTGGAATCCGCCGCGCTGTTCAATCCTTCCATGGTCCCGCACCCCGATCAAACCGGCGTGCCACCCGGCGCTCTGCGGTTTGTACTCAGCTTGCGCGCCACCGGGGAAGGGCACATTTCTTCCATCACGTTTCGCACCGGCCTTGTTCACACCGGCAATCTTGTTGAAGTGGAGCCCCCCGTCGGCTTCCTCACCGAGCCGCGTCAAGTCCCCAACCCGATATATGAAAAGGCGCTATTCGTGCGCAAGCTCTTTGAGCTGGGGTTCCACAGCGAGCTCACACGCCGCGTCCTGCGCCGGCTGGGTGAGTCGTTCGCACTGGCGGAACTTCGCGCCAGCTTGGAGGCCGAAGCCAGGCGGTCCCTGCTGTCGGATGGAATGGCGCACGAAGATCAGGACGCCGCACAGGGAATCTGGATGCTGGCCCGTTCCAACTTCCAGGTTCAGTTCGAGCCGGAGCAGCAGTTGTCCGAGCGCATCTTATTCCCGGCCACTCCCTCCCAACGCAACGGCATTGAGGACGCCCGCTTCGCCCATTTCAAGAACGATGACGGCTCTTACTGCTACTACGCGACGTTCACCGCTTACGATGGCAGACTCATTATGCCGCAGTTAGTGGAGACATCCGACTTTCTGCTCTTCAAGTTCATCACATTGAATGGCCCGTGCGCCGAAAACAAGGGGATGGCCATTTTCCCCCGAAAGGTCAACGGCCTTTATGCCATGCTTTCACGCCAGGATAACGAGAACATCTACCTCATGTTTTCCGATAACGTGCATTTCTGGTACGAGCGCAAGTTGCTCCTGAAACCGGCTTTCCCATGGGAGCTGATCCAAATTGGGAACTGCGGCTCACCCATTGAAACCGAGGCTGGCTGGCTGGTTCTCAGCCACGGCGTCGGCCCCATGCGGCAGTACTGCATCGGCGCATTCCTGCTCGATCGCGACGACCCCTCTAAGGTGATCGGCCGCCTCCGCGAGCCTTTACTCAAGCCCAACGAAAACGAGCGGGAAGGCTATGTACCCAACGTCGTGTATTCGTGCGGCGCTATGGTCCACAACGGCGAGCTGATCGTTCCCTATGGCTTGGCCGATCACGCCACCGGTTTCGCAACCGTTCCGCTCGATGAGGTGCTGGCGGCCATGCAGGCCACATGACCATTGCCGGTTCCCCGGCCGTGAGATTCGGCGCTACCGCAAAACCGCTTGCTAACGGGGCGCCCTCGGGGCCGGGCTCCGATCGGAGCTTGCTAGCGCGGAGTGGCGCAAAGCTGGCGACCTATGCACTATAACAAGAGAGTAGCTATCCTATCCCCCGTAGCCTGGCGAACGCCGCCGCGGCAATACGGCGCCTGGGAGACAGTCGCGAGCAACATCACCGAAGGACTGGTCGCCCTCGGCTGGGATGTGACCCTGTTCGCCACCAGGGATTCCGTGACCCGCGCCCACCTGCATGCCGTGGTCGATAAAGGGTATGAAGAGGATCGCACGGCCGATCCCAAAGTAGCCGAATACCTTCACATCTCCGAAGCCTTCGAGCACGCTGCCGAGTTCGATCTTATCCATAGTAACTACGACTTCATGGCGCTCACCTACAGCCGGCTGGTCAAGACTCCGGTCCTCACTACCATCCACGGATTCTCCTCGCCCCGGATCATGCCTGTCTACCGGAAGTATCGCGACGGATATTTTGTCTCCATCAGCGACTCCGATCGCGCGCCGGGTCTCAATTACCTCGCGACGGTCTATAACGGAATCGACCTATCGCTATATCCATTTCAGGAATCCGGCGGCGACGACTTGATTTTTCTGGGGCGAATTCACCCGGACAAGGGCGTCCATCTGGCCATCGAGGCCGCTCGCCTGACTGGGTTGCCGCTGCTCATCGCCGGCATTGTCCAAGATCGGGCTTACTTCCGGGAGCAGGTGGAACCCCACCTCAATGGGACCATCCGCTACATCGGGCCGGTGGACGTGGCCGGCAAGAATGAGTTATTCGCGCGTGCCCGAGCTCTGCTGCACCTGAACACAATCCCGGAGCGCTTCGGACTTGTCCTGGCGGAAGCCAACGCAGCCGGCGTCCCCGTGATCGCCATGGATCTCGGCTCATGCCGTGAAGTGATCGAAGACGGCCGCACGGGATTTCTGGTGAACAGCGTCGCTCAGGCGGCGCAGGCGCTGGATCGCATTTCCGAAATCGATCGCAGCGTCTGCCGCCAAAGGGTCCAGCGATGCTTTTCCATCTCAACCATGGTGGAAGCGTATGAGCGGGTCTACACGGCGATTTTCGAGCTGGAGGCGAATAAGCACTCATGAAAACGGACCTTGTCAGACGATACGCTCACAACCCCATTCTCACTAAGGCCGACATCCCCTACCCGGTAGAAACGGTCCACAACGCAGCGGTGGTGAAGCATGAGAACGAATACANNTTTGCCGCCTATGAAGAGTTCGGCGTGGAAGACGCACGCGCGACTCCGCTCGATGGCGAGTATCTCATCACTTACAGCGCGTACTCGCGAAATGGAGTACGGATCGCCCTCGCCAAGACGAAGGATTTCACTCAGGTGGAGAGGTTTTCCCTTATCACAGAGGCGGATTATCGGAATGTAGTGATCTTTCCCGAGAAGTTTGACGGTCTCTATGCAAGGCTTGACCGCCCTCACTCGGAAATCTCTCCGTGGTCTATCTGGATTTCCTATTCGCCGGACCTGCGCTTTTGGGGTGACTCTCAGCTCATCATGAAGCCCGAACAATATCACTGGGACGAGATGAAGATCGGTCCGGGCGCGCCGCCCATCAAAACCGCCCAGGGATGGCTCTCGATCTATCACGGCGTTTTCCAGACGATGGATGGATCGGTCTACCGTTTGGGCGTCGCTCTGCATGACCTGAAGAATCCCGCGACGATCATCGGTGTCGGTGAGTCATGGATTCTGCAACCCGAGGACCCCTGGGAAATCACGGGATATGTGCACAACGTGGTCTTCACCTGCGGCGCCGTCGCGGAATCCGATGGAACCGTGAAGATCTATTGGGGCGGCGCAGACACTGTCATGTGCGTGGGCGAAGCCAATATCTCGGATCTGGTTGCCTTATGCCTGGAGCACGGAAGACCGGCTAAATAGTAGTTGGCGCAAGGGTGGGGCGGGTCCACGGCCATGCCTACGGGTGGCAATTTGCGATTCACGCTTGCCGGCTTTGATTTGGGCCCGCACCACAATCGGCAAAACAAGCGGCATTAGGATTCGTCACGAAATAACCGTGCCATTTCGGCCGCGCCGCAGAACCAAAGCGCGTTCACACGAGTTGTGAACGCGGCACGCAGGAGTGCGTGCGCCACGACCGCCCTGGCTCATCGTGAGGGGATTCGCCGAATCACCCGTCCGCCCCGCTCATCGGGAGTCGATCGTGTGTAGGAATCCCGCGCGGGCGCCGCTTCACGACGTGCGGGCGCCGCTTCACGAGAGGAACGCGACTTCACAATCTCCGGCGGCACTTCAACCAGATAGTCATAGATTCCCCGCCGCTGCTCGACAAGGTTGGGCGGCGCGACGATGCTCTTTTCAAGAATCTTAAAGCCTTCGACGTTCTCACCCACCTCATGATTGAATCGGGAGCGAACCGTTTTGGTCATGATTGTCCGTGCTTTCCCGTATCTCGCATTTTTGCGTTTCGGCCTGGGTCACCGCCGTGTAAGCCTTCTTGGATCGCGAGCCTTCTTTGCCTGAATGCCGTCTCTCGATCAGTCATTAGTCCTGAACCGTATAATATTCCATGTTTCTCAATTTCCGGCGCTGATGCATAACCTGACGGACAATAGCTAAGCCGCCCGGCGGATGGCCGATGATGTCCCCTTCAGTTTAGCAGACGGTGCGGAACAAGCCGCTCAATCGGTCGAGGGGAGCCTGGCTCTCAGCAAACGCTCCCATACGGTCGCGGCTCTGTAAGCATCTGAAAACACGCCGAGCCCGAAACGGAGCTGCGACCGTCGGAGCGAATTACGGCACTGAGTGTTATGCGCCCCGATCTTAATCGCCCCGACTGAGCGGTACTGCCAGCCCCCGGCGGACTGGTACAATCTCTGGAGCCGGTGAAAGGAAGGATCATGGACGCAACCATAGCTCCCGAAGCGCGATATTGTTCCGAATGCGGACAGGCTACGGCGTCCGACGACCTCGCCCACTTCGGCGACCGGCTGATCTGCCCGCTCTGCAAGGACCGCTATGCGCAGAAGTTGCGCGAAGGCGCGATGCCGGTTGCCGGGATGCGCTACGCCGGCTTCTGGATCCGCGTGGTGGCCTTTCTCATCGATAGCGTGATTCTGGGAACCGTCTCCTCCATTTTGCAGTACGCGATGTTTCCCGCGACGCTGACCACCACGCCCATTGCGCCAGGCTCGAATCCGTTCGAAACGCTTGGGCCCGCAATGGCGAGGGCGGGATGGGCCATCCTGGCGAGCACTCTCGTCTCCGTGACTTACTCCGCGTGGTTCATCGGCGCGTTGGGCGCTACGCCCGGGTTAATGGCGCTCGGGCTGAAAGTGGTGCGGCCCGACGGATCGCCCATCGGTTACGGGCGCGCGGTGGGGCGCTACTTCGCGGCGATGCTCGGCGGGATGATTCTCGGCATCGGGTACCTGCTGGTGGCGTTCGATGCGGAAAAACGCGCGCTGCACGACATGATTTGCGATACGCGCGTCATCCAAACACGGGAATGATTCTTCACAATGCCAGTTCCCTGCGCCCGCTGTAGCATGCCCTTGCCCCGCTGGGGACTGGACACAAACATTGAAACCGCGTGCCCTACCTGCGGGTCGGAAAACATGGTGTGCGCCTTCCCTGCGATGTTCGCGGAGCGCGTGGCGGCCGCGCCGGAAGCGGCGCTCACGGGTGAAGCGGCGTGTTACGATCATCCCGGCAAACGCGCCGTGGCGGCGTGCCAACAGTGCGGCCGCTTCGTGTGCCGGCTTTGCTCGGTGGAGCTGGGCGGAGTGATATGCTGCCCTTCGTGCGTGGCCGCGGGCGCGGGGCAGGCGCGGGCCGCCAATGCCGATGCGCAACGCACGCTCTACGATTCCATCGCTCTCACGCTGCCTCTGATCTCGCTTATTATGTGGCCGCTGACAATCGCAACCGCGCCGGCGGCTGTCGTAATCTCGATATCCAAATGGAAACAGCCGCTCAGCCTGGTGCGGCCGAACCGGTGGCGCTTCGTGGCGGCGATAGCTATATCGTTGGCGATGCTCACCGGCTGGGTTCTTGTGATCGTGGCGATTGTAATTGCCTTGAGGAGACGATGACAAGACCATGACGGCGCTATACCGCAAGCTTCCGGGGACACGGCGCGGCTTTATCCAAAAATCGAGCGTCTGGGCCGGTCCCGACCACTTGCTGCTGGTGCGCGGGTCGCGTTTCCGCGACGAGTACAAGCGGTTCTATTATCGCGACGTGCAGGCCATTGCCGTGGCGCGCGCGCCGCGGTTTCATATTTCCACGCGATCGGCGGCGATCGCTGTCGCGTGCTGGGTGGCATTCGCCGGGGTCCAAATCCTGCCGCGCCTGTCGAGCGGCTTCGAGACGATCGGTCTCGTGGCTATGGCCCTGGCGGCCGAAACGGGCCTGACGTTGTTCGGCATCGTCCTGATACTGGTCTGGGCGTATGTTTCCGGCAAACAAAGCTGCCGGTGCCGCATTTACACCGCCGTGAGCGCCGACGAGCTGCCCTCCGTCTATCGCCGGTGGACGGCGCGAAAGTTTCTGGCGGAACTGGAGCCGCTGATCGCGCAGACGCAGGGCGCGATTGCAGGCGAGTGGGCCGCGGCGGCGGAGGAACGCACGGTAGGGCCGCCGCTCGGAGGCGGTGCGCCCACGGGTACGGCAACGGACACGCGGCGCTTGATGGAACCCGGGCAAGCCGCGCTGCCCCGGCGCGAGCTGACCACCGATCTGTTTCTCGCGAGCCTTTTCGCCGACGCGGTGGTGAAGCTTGCGCCGCTACCCCCGTCTTTCAATGGTTGGCTTCCCTTCACCATGCCGCTGGTAACCATAGCGGGCGCCGTTGCCGTAATTGTGCGCCATCATCGAGGCCGTTTGAAGATGGGGATGAACCGGGTAGCGGTGGCTTCGCTGGTCGCGTTCGGCTTACTCTATTACGTGCAGACCCTGAGCGCGGGACTCGCGGCTGGCGTAGCCGCGGCCAAGACCGGGAAGCAAACTATTGCGGTTCCGTTCCCGCGGTCGAAGGCTGCGCAGCAGACCGGCGCCGGTTTCGATGCGATCCTGGTGATTGTGGGATTGATTGTGTCCCTGCGCGAGGACGATTACCGTCAGCGTAGTATTACGGGCTGAGTATCGCTGGATGAACATGGCGGGCATAGAGCTGCAACAACGCTGCTGGAACCACGAAGCGCGCGAAGCCGCGTGCCGCTGTCCGGCGTGCGGCCGGAATTATTGCCGCGAATGCGTCAGCGAACACGAAGGCCGCTTGCTGTGCGCGGCGTGTTTGAGCGGGGTCACGGCGGGGCGCGAGCCAAGCGGCGGCCGCTGGCGGAAACTGGCGCCGGCGGCGATGATCGCGGCGGCAATTCTGCTCGCATGGCTCACGTATTGGGTGGCGGGTGAAAGCGTTATGTCGGTGATCCGGCGAATGGAGGAGGAGCCACGCAGCGGGGCAGGCGCTTTTGCCTCGCAACCGCAGCCGCCCAGTGGGGCAGGCGCTTCCGCCTGCCAATCATCCCATACCGCTTTGGCGGGCGCGGGACAATCGAACCTCGAGATCCCCATCCGCAGCATCGCGCCGCAAGGTGGGAAGCCAAGCGTTCACACGAGTGTGAACGCTGCACGCATGGGCCCAGAGGGCACCCCGTGCGCCACACCCACTTTGGCAGGCGAAAGCGCCTGCCCCACATTGGTGTTTCCTTTGGTGCTCCATGCGTGAACCCCGCGACTCCGGCTCCGCGGCGCTGAGCGCCCTCGAAGACGCGGTTCATCTATTGCGCCGCACGCCGCTTTCTACGCTCCTGTTGCATTGGGTTGGCAGCGCGCCCTTCACGCTGGGCGTGTTGCTGTTCTGGAACGACATTACCCAATACCGGCCGTCGAACGCCGCCTGCGTGGCCGATTCGCTGGCGCTGGCCGCGCTGCTGGCCTGGATGAACTGCTGGCGCGCGGCGTTTGCGGGGCGGTTGCGCGCGCAACTGGGCGGCGGCGCGGAGTCTTCCGTCGGCGTGTGGCGCATGGCCGGATGCCAGAGTCTGCTGGGCGCCAGCAAGCCGATCGTGCTGCTGCTAGCGCTGCTAATAGTTTTTCCGCTGGCGCAGACAGTGGCGTTTTACCGGTATGCATCGGTGCTGGCCTGCCGCGCGGATCTTAGTTTCAGGCAGGTGATCGCGCGCGCGTCGAAGCTGGCCGGAATCGAGAGGGCGCAGAGTTGGGTGGTGCTGGCGGCCATCGCATTTCTGCAATCGATCGTCACGCTCAATGTAGCGACAGCCATCGGAATTCTGCCGCAACTGGTGCGCATGCTCACGGGGTACGAATCCGTTTTCAGCCGCGGCGGCATGAGCTATGTGGAGAATCCGCTGTTTGCGATGACGGCGGTCGCCGTGGGGTGGATGGCGGTGGACCCGTACATCCAGGCGGTTTACTGCGTGATGTACTTCCGGCGCGAATCGCTCCGGAGCGGCGAAGATCTGCGCGCGGCGTTGCGCGGGTTGCGGCTCGCGGCGCCGGCCGCGGCGGCTCTGTTGTGCGTGTTTGCGGGCTTTTCGCGCGCCGCGCGGGCCGCGGACGCGGTGGCGCCGGAACCGCTGCGGCAATCCATTCAGCAGACCCTGCAGGAGGGGCACGAATACGATTGGCGGCTGCCCGCGGAAACGGCTGCGCAGGGCAAGCCGTCGTGGATCGTCAGCATGGTGGACCGGGCGTTTCACGGGCTTGCGTGGGCGATGCAGCATGCCGGCAATGCCTTAACCAATTTGCTTCGCTGGATTTTCGGCAAGCTGACCATTAAGGACGCGCCCGGTGCGGCGCCGGCGCAGGCGCTTTCCTGGGGCATCTGCCTGGCGACCGCGGTAATCCTCGCGCTGGCGGGGCTGCTGGTAGTGCGGATACTGCGGGCGCGGCGCAAAAAGCCGCGCGTGGCGGCCGTTGCGATGGCGGTTCCGGTGCGCCTCGAAGACGAGCACGTGACGGCCGATCGGCTTCCCGAAGACCAATGGATCGAGATGGCGGAAAGCTGTCTGCGCGAGCGGAACTATCGGCTGGCGTTGCGCGCGTTCTATCTGGCGAACCTGGCGTGGCTGGGGCGGAGCGAGTGGATCGCGATCCATGCGGGCAAGACCAATCGCGAATACGAGGGCGATTTGCGCCGGCGCGCGCGTGAGTTCGCGGAAGCGCGTGGGCTGTTTTCGCAAAACATCGCCTCCTTTGAGCGCGCCTGGTATGGGCTGCATGAAGTGGCGGCGGACGATGTGGAGATGTTTCGCGAGCGGAACGGGCGGATGAAGACGCTGCTGGCCCAGCCGGAAGCGGTGGCTGCATGAGCGGATGGAAAGCCGCGGCGTTGGCCGTGGCGCTGGCGGCGATGTTCCTGGGCGGTCTGGTGGCGCTGTTCACCGCGGATTTCGCGGGCGGTGAAGTGTATCCCGAATACTCCACCCTGCGCGCCGACCCCGACGGCGCGAAGCTGCTTTTCGAAAGCCTGGCGCGTCTGCCGGGCCTTACGGTTACGCGCAACTTTCTGCCGGTGCAAAGCCTGGCGCCAAAAAGCCTGGCGGCAAATGGAGCGACGGTGGTGCTGCTCGGGTTGCGCGAGCTCGATCCCGACGTAATGGAAAAGCTGGCCGGGGCCGGAAATCGCGTGGTGGCGGCGCTGCGCGAAGATTGGAGGCCGGAACCCAAGGAAACCGATGAGATCTTCAAGCAGTGGCAGGTGCAGATTGAGGTGGATCCGGAAAAAGACCACACCGATCGCTTGTACTTTTCGAAGGCGCAGGGCTGGAAGGCTATAGAACGTGTGGGCGAAAAACTGGTCGCCATCGAACGCGAGTTCGGCCACGGCACAGTGGAGCTGCTGGCCGCGAGCGGCGATTTTTCGAATGCATCGGCGGTGGCATCGGACCGGTTGCCGCAAGTGACGGCGGCGTTGGGCGCGAATTCGCGCATCGTGTTCGACGAATCGCACCTGGGAATCGCGGAATCGGGCAGCGTGGTGGGGCTGGCGCGGCGCTTCCGCATGATGGGCCTGGCGGCGGGCCTCGGGATCGTCGCGGCGCTCTTTATCTGGCGCAACTCCAGTTCGTTCCCTGTAAGACAGGCCTCCCGGCCTGTCTCCTCGCACACCGGACGCACCTCAGCCTCAGGCTTACTCACGCTGCTGCGCAAGAACCTGGCGCCGCGCGAGCTCACCGCCGCATGCTGGCAGGAGTGGCTGGCCGGGCGGCGCCGCGAGTTTTCACCCGAGCGCGTGGAGCGCGCGGAGGCCATTGCGCGCAGCCTGGCGGACCGGCCGCTGGAGGCCGCGCGCGAAATACACGCTGTGCTGCATTCGAAAGGGGCGCTTTGAATCTCGAACAATTTCAGGCTTCCATGGAGGCCGTTCAAGCCGCGGTGCGCAAGGCGATCATCGGGCAGGACGGCGCCATTCGATATTCGCTGGTGGCGATTCTGTGCAATCAGCACGCGCTCATCGAAGGCGTGCCCGGGTTGGGCAAGACGCTGCTGGCGCGGACGCTGGCGGCCACGCTGGGATGCGAGTTCAAGCGCATCCAGTTCACGCCCGACCTGATGCCGGCCGATATCACGGGCACCAACGTCTTCAATTTGGGGCGCAACGAATTCTCGCTGTTGAAAGGGCCGCTCTTCACCACGTTTCTGCTGGCCGATGAGATCAACCGCGCGCCCGCGAAGACGCAATCGGCGCTGCTCGAATCGATGCAGGAGCGCACTGTCACCATCGACCGCGAAAGTTACCGGCTGTCGCCCAACTTCACGGTGTTCGCCACGCAGAACCCGATCGAATCGGAAGGCACGTATCCGCTGCCGGAAGCGCAGAAGGACCGCTTCATGCTCAAGATTTCCATGACCTGGCCGGAAAAAGACGATGAGCTTGCGCTGGCGCGGCGCAGCCTGGGCGGGGAGGCGCCGGAATTGGTTCTGCTGCGCGGAGAGATTCCGGTGTGCCTCACGGAGCCGGAGCTGGCCGGGTTGCGCGATGCGCTGGCGCTGGTGAACGTGAGCGAAGCGCTGATGGAATACGCGGTCGCAGTGGTGCGGCGCACGCGGACGGACGATGCGATTCTGGTAGGCGCGGGTCCGCGGGCCACGCAGTCGTTGCTGCGCGCGGCGCGGGCGTGGGCGGCGCTTTCGGGGCGCGATTTCGTGAGCCCCGACGACATCCGGTCCATTGCCCTGCCGGTATTGGAACACCGGCTGCTACTGCGGCCGGAATCGGAATTGGAAGGCGTGCGGGCGAGCGAAACACTGGATCGCATTCTGCATGAGGTGCCAGTCCCGCGATGACTAAGTGGGACAGACCTCCCGGCCTGTCGGTTCGGAATGCGGTTGACAGGCCGGGCGACAGGCTACCTGATAGGCCAGATGACAGGCCAGGAGGGCTGTCCCACGGATGATAGTCCCTTCCGAGCGTCTGCTTTGGCTTGCCGCGCTGGCCGTATTGCCTGTCGCGGCCGTCGCCGGCATGGTATCCGGAGCGGCGCTGCCGTGTGCTCTGGCCATAGCCGCCATGGCAATGGTGGCCGCGTTCGATGCGGTGCGCGGATACGAATGGCTCGCAACCGTCGCCGTTCGCGCGCCGCAGTTCTTACGGCTGACGAAGGATATCCCGGCCATGCTGCCGTTGACTATAGAGAACGGCTCCGCAACGCATCTGGCGCTGCGTCTGGGCGTTGCCATGCCGCCAGGCGCCGCATCGGATGAACTGACGCGCGCCCTGGTTGTAACGCCGGGCGCATCCACCACTGACTGGCCGGTCACCGGAACGGCGCGCGGCGATCACAAGCTGGCGCAGATCCACGTGGAGGCGCGCTCGCCGATGGGATTATGGCTGGTGCGCGGACGCTGCGCGGCCGATTGCGGGCTGCGCGTGTATCCGAATCTGCGCGACCGCGCGACGGCGGCGCTGTTCAGCAGGACCGCGAACATCGGCCTGCGCACGCGGCGGCAGTTGGGCAAGGGCCGCGAGTTCGACAACCTGCGACAATACATGCCGGGCGACAGCTTCGAAGATATTCACTGGAAGGCGACGGCGCGGCGCGGTTATCCCGCGGTGAAGCTTTACCAGGTGGAGCATGCGCAGGAAGTTTATGCGGTGATCGATTCCTCGCGCCTTTCCATGCGCCCGGGAATTCTGGATAGCTACGTGGAGGCGGCGCTGCATCTGGCGCTGGTGGCGGAACGCGCCGGCGACCGCTTCGGTCTGGTGACTTTCAGCAACCGCACACAGAGTTTCGTCCGCGCGCGCCACGGCGTCGACCACTTTC
Organism: Bryobacterales bacterium; assembly: GCA_003135055.1. Classification (GTDB taxonomy): domain Bacteria; phylum Acidobacteriota; class Terriglobia; order Bryobacterales; family Bryobacteraceae; genus PALSA-243. Next base: position 36,764 of record PLDF01000439.1, read on the forward strand.
GCCTGTGCCGCGAGACTATTTACAACCTGAAGGCGGAGCGCGTGAGTCCCGATTTTCGCGACGTGTTCAGCAGCCTGCAACTGAATCTGCGGCGGCGCACGCTGCTGGTTTTCTTTACGTCGCTCGACGATGCATTGCTGGCGGAGACGTTTGAGCGCGAAGCGCCGATGCTGGCGCGGCGGCATCTGGTGCTGGTGAACGTGACGCAATCGCCGGGCGTGAAGCCGCTGTTCGAAGAGACGGCGCCGCCGGACTTGGACGCGCTCTACGGGGGCCTGGCGGGGCAGATACTCTGGAACAGAATGCGCAAGCTGAAAATTGCGCTGGGGAATCGGGGCATTAAACTGACGGTGGTAGACCCGGCGCGCATCAAGATGCAGGTGACGTCGCAATATCTGGAAGTGAAGCGGAGGCAGGCGCTGTGATGTCACGCCGCCGTGGCGCACGCACTCATGCGTGCGGCGTTCACACTCTCTGGAAACCTCGCGGACCGGCCAAGTGTATACCTCCCCCTTGCGGAATCTTTGCGTTGCACGGGAACACACTCCCGCGCAGTGGCAAAAAAGCGAGGTTTCTGCCGCAAGAGACGCTCCCGAAGGGACCGTCTGTCGCTCGTGTGAACGCGCTTCCGCCGCGCGTCAACCCTAACCTCATCCGGCTGCCGGCAAGCCGGCCAGGGGGCCGGCCGCGGACCGGGGGGTCCGCCCTACTATGATTATCGATCTGCCGCGTTTCGCCGCCGCCGAGCGCGTGTATTGGGACGAGCTCCACGGCCTGCTGAAGCGGCTCGAAGAAGATCCGGAGCATCGCTTGCAGCTTCCGGAGATCGAGCGGCTGCACTACTTGTATGAGCGGTGCTCCTCCGATCTTTCGAAGCTCGATACTTTCTCCACCGAGCCGCAATTGCGCGCGTTTCTGGAATCGCTGGTTTCGCGCGCGTATGCGGAAATTCATGAGACGCGCGCGCCGCTGCAGATCCGCGCGAAAAGCGTGGCGCTGGCGTTTCCACGCGCGTTCCGGCGGCATTTGCGGGCGTTTCAGCTTTCCGTGGCGGTGACGCTGGCGGGGATTGCGTTCGGATGGTTTGCCATTACCAGCGACCCGCAATCGAAGGCCGTGCTGCTGCCTTTTCAGCACCTGATGGTTTCGCCGGCCGAGCGCGTGGCGGAGGAAGAGCGCGCCAAAGTGGACCGGATGAAGGGCGTGAAGGCCACGTTTTCCGCCGACCTGATGACGCACAACATTCAGGTGACGGTGCTCACCATGGCGCTTGGCATGACGTGGGGCGTGGGTACGCTGATCATGCTCTTCTACAACGGCGTGATTCTGGGCGCGGTGTCGGCGGATTACATTCTGGGCGGCCAGGGCGTGTTTCTGGCGGGGTGGCTGCTGCCGCACGGGTCGATTGAGATCCCGTCGATTCTGCTCGGTGGACAAGCGGGATTCATACTCGCGGGCGCGCTGATTGGATGGGGCGGCCGGACAGCGTGCGTTACGACGCGGGCGGAGCGGTTGCGCGCCGTCTCGCACGACTTGTTCGCGATCGTCGCGGGCGCGGGCTGCATGCTGGTGTGGGCCGGCATCGTCGAATCGTTCGTCTCGCAATACCACCAGCCGGTGCTTCCGTATTCTCTCAAGATCGCGTTCGGATCCTGCGAGTTGGCGGCGCTGATCTTCTTCCTGACCTGGGCGGGCCGCGAATGAGCGCTGTGCGCCAGCCGTCGCTCGACCGCTTGCTCAACCGCTCGCTCAACCGCTCGCTCAACATCGAGACGCCCGAGGGCGTGGTGTTTTCCTACGAGCTGGCAACGCCGGTGGCGCGGTCGCTGGCATGGGCCGTGGACGCAGCGGCGATCTCGACCGCGATCTATTTCATCGGCAAGCTGGCGGCGGGGCTGCGTCCGCTGAATCACGATTGGGAAGACGCCGCGGCGGCGCTGCTCTACTTCGTGGCGCAGGTAGGTTACGGCATCGTGCTGGAATGGCGGTGGCGCGGGCAGACGGTGGGCAAGCGGCTCTTCAAGCTTCGTGTGATCGATGCGCAGGGCTTGCGGCTGCAGCTTTCGCAGATTGTGATTCGCAACCTGCTGCGGCTGATCGATAGCCTTCCGTTGCTTTATCTGGTGGGCGGGACGGCATCGCTGTTCAGTGCGAAATATCAGCGCCTCGGCGACCTGGCGGCGAATACCGTGGTGGCGCGGGAGGGGAGCTGGGTAGCGCCCGACGTGGAGCAGCTTGCGCCGGCCAAGTACAACTCGCTGTTGGCGCATCCGCACCTGGCGGCGCGGCTGCGAAGCAAGGTGGGGCCGGAGGCGGTCGGGATCGCGGTGCGCGCGGTGTCGCAGCGCGATGGATATGAGCCGCGGGCGCGGGTGGAGTTGTTTCGGGATCTGGCGGCGTATTTCCGCGAGTTGGCGCCGTTCCCGGATGCGGCCGTGGAAGGGTTGACGGATGAGCAGTATGTGAGAAGCGTGCTGCGGGCGATTTACAACTGAGCGACGTGGCGCACGCACTCATGCGACCACTCATGCGTGCCGCGTTCACACTCGTATGAACGCGTTTTGCGCCCCCGTCCGCGCGCGACCCCCTGGTCGCGCTCTCGCCCCGATTACCCACACCCCGCAACAACCCCAAAAACCTCCGCCGCTCCGCGTCGAAAAAGCCCCTACCCCCCATACAACTCGAGGAAGTGCGCCACCGTCATGATCCCCAGGTAGTAATTCTCAATCCTGTACTTCTCATTGGGCGAATGCAGTCCATCGTCCGGCAGCCCAAAACCCATCAGGATGGTAGGAATCTTCAGATGGTTCGCAAAATCTCCGACGATCGGAATCGACCCGCCGGAGCGAATGAACACCGTCTGCTTGCCGAATACCTCGCCAAACGCCCGCGCCGCTACTTCAATCGCCGGATGATCCGGGTTCACCACCAGCCCCGGCGATGCGCTCAGCACGCGCACTTCGGCTTGAATGCCCTTCGGCGCGTTCTTCTTCACCCACTCGCGAAACGCAGCGATCACGGCATCCGGGTCCTGCCGGGGAACCAGGCGGATGCTCACCTTCGCCGTGGCCTTCGCCGGAATCACCGTCTTCGCGCCGGCGGCCGTAAAGCCACCCGCTATGCCGTGGACCTCCAACGTGGGGCGCGACCACACACGCTCCAGCACCGTCCGGTCCGGCTCGCCGGTGAGCTCCGTCGAGCCCACCTCCTTCTCCAGAAATTCGCGCTCGTCGAACGGCAGCCGCTTCCAGCTTTCGAGCTCCGCCGCGGCCGGCTCTTCCACGCCGTCGTAGATGCCGGGGATTTGGATCGCGCCGTTCGCATCTTTCGCCTTGGCAAGCAGCTCGATCAATCCATACACCGCGTTCGGCGCCGCGCCGCCATACAGGCCGGAATGCAAATCGCGCGCCGGACCGCTGGCCTCCACTTCCATGTAAATCAACCCTCGCAGCCCGATGCACAGAGTCGGCATGCCTTCGGCGTACATGGCGGTGTCCGAGACCAGAGCCACGTCGGCTTTCAATTTGGCGGAGTTCTGGGCCACGTACTTCGCGATCGAGGCGCCGCCCACTTCCTCTTCGCCTTCGATCAGAAACTTCACGTTGAGCGGCAGCGTTCCATTCACCGCGCGTAGCGCCTCGATGGCCTTGATGTGCATGTACATCTGGCCTTTGTCGTCCACCGCGCCGCGCGCGTAAAGGTTGCCGTCGCGTTCGGTGGGCTCGAAGGCGGGCGTAATCCACAGCTCCAGCGGATCGGCCGGCTGCACATCGTAGTGGCCGTAGCACAGAACCGTGGGCTTACCGGGCGCGTGCAGCCAATCGGCGTAGACCAGCGGATGCCCGGCGGTGGGAACGATCTCGATGTTCTCCATCCCGGCGCGTTGCAGGCTACCCGAGACGAAGCGCGCGGCGCGCTCCACATCTGCCTTGTGTTCTGGAAGCGTGCTGATGCTGGGGATGCGAATGAAGTCCTTCAGCTCATCGAGCAGTCGCGGACGGTTCTCTTGAATGTAGGCGTCGATCGGATTGGACATGCGGAACCATTATATTTCCGATTGGTTCGCAAAACCCGAATCCACGCCGGAGTCGGGCGGCGCCTTGGCTTCGTGGCGCAGGGCGCGAAGCGCCAAGAACTCCGAAAGCTTCATCGGCGGACCGGGGCCGTGCTCCATCTGCTTTCCCACCGCCCGCTGATATTGTCTCAAGATCTCCAGCCGCCGCCGCCGTTCGAGTTGGCAATGCTCCATATCGAGGAGAATTTCAAATTCCCATGGCTGGAACGAATTGCGCGTGATCGGGCCGCGCATCACTTCGGTCAGCAGCTTGTTGAATCGATGAAGCTGAATTTCGAGTTGGCTGAGGTCTTCCGGCGGCATCCACTGGAAACATCGGCGGAACGCCGGATAAACCTTAGGCGCCGCAAATCAAACCAGAGGATCACGCGATCGCAGTCCCAGCTTCTCGACCAGCCTCCCGAGTCGCGCGATGCCGGCAAACCCATCAAAGCCCGTCCGCTTTCGAGCCGTCTTTCGACATTCGGATTACCGGAAGCGATGCGCCGTTGGCGAGCGGCGCCTCGATCCGATCCATCGCCGCATAGCCCCTTGCCCTGAATAGCCGTTCTCCGGTCAGGGTCGCGCCCAATTCGAAACTCCTGAAGCCCGCTTCGATCGCGGCGCTTTCACACGCCGTAAGAATCTTGCTGCCGATGCCCCGCCGGGCCCAGTCCGGATGTACAAAGAAAGCGCGGATTTTTGCGGAGTCCCGAAGCGGGTCGAGCAAACCATCTTCGCGGCCGGATACACGATCGCCGCCGAAGAGAGTCCTGCGCTTGCTCCAACCTCCGCAGCCAACGATGGCCGCCTTCCCAGCGTCGAATACGGCTTCGAGAACGAAATAGGTTCTGTCCGCAATTAGCTCGCTGTCAACGCCGAAAACCGTACCGAGAGCGCCTTCGATCTGAGCTTGCGAGTAGTCCTGCGTCTGCAGTGCGCGCACTGACAGGCCGATCAGCGCTTCTATGGCGGGGACGTCTGAGGGAATCGCGCGACGAATGTGAAACGACTCTCCGCTGTGTTCCACGGCCCCCCAATTATAATCGCGCCCGTGGATTGAACGCGTGACGCCGAAGCGGAAGCCAAGGTGCTCCGCTTCGTCTGAGTCACTTGTTCCAGTAGCGGCGTGCGGAAAACTGGCACGCTACTGGCCTGGGAGCCTATTTCTGCGTCTTATACTTCTCGTAAATTTCTTTTTGCCGGGTATCCACGGTCACCGCTTTGCCGTCGATGAACACCATATTGACGTGAGTGCCCGGCTCGAGCGGATCTCCGTCGGAAACAATCAGGTCCGCCGTTTTCCCTTCCGTGACGGAGCCCAGCCGGTTGCTCACGCCGAAAATCTCCGCCGCGCTGAGCGAGACCGACCGGTATGCCTCGTCCTTCGGCAATCCGAACGGAACACCCGCAGCCGCCTGAAACGGAAGATTGCGCGTCTGCTTTGAGCTGAACGTGCCAATGCAAAACTTGATTCCGGCCTTGTATAGCTCCTCCGGAATCGTAAAGGACCGGTCGTACGCGTCGTCCCGGTCGAGGGGCAGTTGCAAAACCGGCCCCAACACCACCGGAATATTGTGCGATTTGATCAGCGGCAGAACCTTGTAACTCTCATAAGCGTCGGCCAGAATAATCTTGATGTTTTGCTTGTCCGCGAACTCGATCGCTTCGCGAATCTCGCGCTCGCGCATCGCCGTCACAAACATCGGCGTCGTACCCGCCAGCACGGGCAGCATCGCTTCGAATCGCAAATCCGTTTGGAAACCGGGGGCCTTCGCAACTTTCGCCAGTTGGTAGTGGCGGGCATCCTCGAAGAACTGGTTGAGCTGCTCCATCTTCTCGTCGTAGTCCACCTTCGCTTCCGAGAAGGATAGCGGCACAAGCTCATCGGCCGTTCCCGGATCGTCGTCGTCGCCATCCGGCTCGTGAGGCTTCACCGGCAGGGTGACGATCGCCGGAAACTGCAAATGAATGGCAGTGGTGGGGACCACTGTCATGGCGTCGTTGTCCGACCCGTCCAGGTGTACTAACGACATCTGCCCCGAGATCAGGTCGCCTTCCGGCATTTCAATCGCGCTGGTGACTCCATTCGCGCGCGACATGGGAATCTCTTCGCTCGATGGGTTCAGTGCGGTTTCGGCGTGAAGCTGCGGGTTGAACAGCCCCATTTCCTTGGCGTCCGAGGCTTCCGAGGAGGATGTTTTTTCCAAACCGATCATCGAAGCCGCGTCGATCATTCCGGGATAGACCTGCTGCCCGTGAACGTCGATGATTTTGAATCCCTGCGGCGCGGTAAGGTTCTTGCCAACGCCTACGATTTTTCCGTTGCGCACCAGCACCGAGCCGTTTTCGATCACCGGTCCGTCAATTGTGTGCACCGTGCCGCCCTGCAGCACAAAGCCGCTGTCGGCGGGCGGAGATTGAGCCAATGCCGCGCTCAAGCCGAGAACGCAGAAGCAGACCGTCGAAGACTTGTTCATGGGTATATGCACCGCCGTCACTCTATGTTAACAGCCTGCGCATTGGTTAATAGTCCGTGCATGGTCAACAGCCTATGCTTTGTTACCAGCCTGCGCATGGTAGGACAGACGATCGGGCTTTGTCGTCTGTCTCTTGCCGGCCATGACAGACCACCGAAGGCGATGGTCTGTCCCACCTCACTTCTTTTCGCCATTTCGATACCAGACCGGAAACTCGATCGCCGAGTAGCGCTCCGTATGGTCCGGCATCTCGACGCGCGCCAACATCTGTACCCGATGCCCCGGCTCGCATTCGGGAAGAATCCGCGGCACCGAATACCGCAGGCCCGCATCGCTAAGCCGCACTGCATTATCCACGCACGCATCGTTGGTAAACAGCTCGGCTACGCGAAACGAATCGCCATCCGGCAGCAGAATCGCAAAGCTCTCGCCAGGAGCGGCGAAGCCGTCGCCGTTGCCTTCGCCCAGCATCACGTCGGTCTTCTGCGTGCCATGTTGAAACGCTTCGAGCGGCCGGCCATCGGCGATCAGGAAATTCTTCGCCGGGCCGGCCGGCGGGAAAAGCGGCACATCCACCGGCATACGGTTCGCCCCATCCACCGCTACAATCCGGACGGCGGCCGGCGCATCCGCGGTAAATGTCACCGGCAGCGTCACCGATTCGCCCGGCCCCAATCCAAACAGGCGGCTCGACGCGTTCTCGAACTTCACTCCGGCGCTCGGGCTTTGCCACTCGATGGGCAGCGTGCCCGAGCGCGCCGCGCCCACGTTCCAAAACTTCACACGCAGTTTGACGGGCTGCCCGGCCGTAGCCCACGCGGCATCGGCTACCTCATAGCCCGAAACCACGACCGCGGCCTCGGCCGAAATGCCCACTTCGTATTCGCCGCCATCCAGGTCGAAACTCAACCGCCCCTGCGCATCGGCTTTCTGCACCGAGCGGCGCACTTTGCCGTCGGGCAGATGAACGTAAGTCACCGGATGCGCGCTGCCCGCCGGATACATGCGCAGCGGAGTCTCCAGCGAGAGCTTCACGTTCGCGAGCGCCGCGCCGCCCGGAAGCCATTCGCGCACCGACGCGTGGAATCCCCTGCTTGAGACCCCGTCGAGCACGGTGAAGCCCGGCTGCCGGCGATCGGACGCCGCTTCCCATCCCCACACGGAAAAATTCGGATACGGATCGGCGTGGCTGAACACGGCCGGCTTCGGCGCCGGCGCCGCAAATGCACCCATATGGAAAGCGAGCGCCTCGGCGGCATTCAGCGGCCAGGCGCGGCTCACTCCGGCGTAGTCGAGGTCGTCGAGGTTGCAATCCGCCTCGAATCCCTTTGGCCCCACTGGCGCCTCTTTGGTGGCGGCAAGCCCGGACGCGCTCGCAACCAGGTCCGGAAACTTGGCCGCGGTCCACTGGGCCAGGAAACCGCCGGTCGAATAGCCGGTTATGGCGCGATGTTCGCGGTCGGAAACGGTGCGCAATTTTTGATCCACTTGCTCCACCAGTTCCGGAAAGTAGAGCGGAAACTCGCCTGTGGTCTCCACCGGCCCGAAGTCCACCACAATCGCGTCATGCGCCGCGACAAATTTCCGGAACTCGTTGGTGTGCTGCTCGCGGACGCTCGATTGTTCGTACCCGTGCAGCCAATAGACCACTGGGTAGCGCTTCTGCGACTGCTCATACGCCGGCGGCAAGTAAACGCGGTAGACGCGCTCGGCGCCCATCACCTGGCTGAAGTGGCTGAACTCCTGCCCGCCTTCCTGCCATGCATACGCAGTTGCCAGAGCCAGCAATCCAAGGAAAAGCCGCACATTTGACCTGTACCACTTCTGCGGTGGGAACTGCAATGGCCAGGGGTCTTCAACGCGGGAAACTGAGTTGGGAGTGTCGTAGAAAGGTGGAGGTTGTGATCTCAACGCGGAGGCGCGGAGGGGCGGAGAAAACGCGGAGTTTCTTTGAGGGAGCTTGCGATTTGCGCATTCTCGGCTTTCCGGCGATTGGCGAAATGGGCGACCGGCCGTTTTCCGCGCGATTCATCGGACGATGGGACATGGCCGATGGGAAAGCTGGAGGAAGTGGAGAGATAAGAAGCAAGGCTGCGGCGACAGCGTCAATCGAGAATAGAAAACCTGCCGGGATGATTCCGGAGAGCCACGGATAGGGAGCGGGAATCTCAGAGTCTCAGAAGCTCCGCGCCGGCCTCCGCATCTCCGTTGCCTCCGCGTTGAGGACAGGACTCGGACTAGCCTAGGTACTCGGACTATGCGTACCGCCAGCTCGCGGGATATGATGGTCTTCATGAAGCTGGCCGTCGCCGCCGATCATGCCGGATTCCCTTTGAAAGCCCTCATAATCGAGGAACTGCGCAAGCTCGGCCACGAAACAACCGACCTGGGCACAAACTCCACCGCCCCCGTAGACTATCCCGACTACGCACAAGCCGTAGCGCGCGCGGTGCTCGATGGCCGCGTGGAGCGCGCCGTTTTGGTCTGCGGCAGCGGCGCCGGCGCCTGCGTCGCGGCCAACAAATTCCGCGGCATCCGCGCCGCCACCTGCCACGATAGCTTTTCCGCGCGCCAAGCCGTGGAAGACGACGATATCAACGTGCTCTGCCTGGGCGCGCGCGTCATCGGTCCGAACCTCGCGGTGGAATTGGTGCGCGACTACGTGAACGCGAAGTTTTCCGGGGCCGAGCGCCACAAGCGCCGATTGGGTAAGGTCGCGAAATTCGAGGCGGAGTTCGGCGCTACTTCAGATACGGGTGCGGCTCCGGAATAGCCGCGCCATCTTTCCGCGGCGAGGAAGCCGCGAAGTTGACGCCCGTCCGCGCATCGTGTACCACCACCTGGCCGCCGCCCATTTGGCTTGAGAAATCGCCCAGCACCTGCAGTTCGTGGCCGCGGCCCATCAACCGCTCGCGCACGCTGAGTGGAATGCGGCTCTCAATCGAAACGTCGCAACCGCCGAAGGTCAGTTTCGTAAATCGCGGGGCCTCGAGAGCGGCCTGAATATTCATGCCGTGATCCACCATGTTCGAGACAAACTGCGCGTGCGCCTGCGCCTGGTTGAGCCCGCCCATGATGCCGAAGCCGATGTGTACGTCGCCCTTCTCCATGAACGCCGGAATAATCGTGTGGAACGGCCGTTTGCGCGGCGCCAGCGCGTTGGGGTGTTGCGGGTCCATATCGAAAAGCCCGCCGCGGTTCTGTAGCGCGAAGCCGTAGCCATCGACGACCACGCCCGAGCCGAAGTGCTGATACAAGCTCTGAATCAGCGACACGATGTTGCCATCGCGGTCGATCGCCGCCAGATAAATGGTGTCGCCGGCCATCGTCTTCGGGCTGCCGGGCGCAACCTGGCACCGGGCAAGCTGCGGGTCGATCAGCTTGGCGCGCTCGCGCGCATAATCCATGGAGAGCAACCCCTCCACCGGCGCCTTGCTAAAGCGCGGATCGGCCACGTAGCGATGCAGGTCGGCGTACGCCAGCTTTTGCGCTTCGATCTGCGTATGCAATTCCTCCACGCCGCGCGGCTCGTATTGCGACATCGGAAACAGCGAGAGAATGTTCAGCATCTCAAGCGCGGCAATGCCCTGGCCATTTGGCGGCAGCTCGTACACCGTCCAGCCGCGATAGTCCGTCGAGATCGGCTGCACCCATTCCGGCTCGAACTGCGCCAGATCGGCCGCGTCCAGCTTGCCGCCCAGCCGCTGACTGGTTTTGAGCAGCGCTTGCCCGATGGCTCCTTTATAGAACGCTGCTGCGCCCTCGGCCGCAAGCAGCCTGTACGCCGCGGCCATCTCCGGGTTCTTGAACATCTCGCCGATCGCCGGAGCATGCCCGTCGTGCAGGAACACGCGCTTTGCGTTTTCGTCTTTGGCCAGCTTGGCCTCTTCCGTTTTCCACGCTTCGCCGATCATTTCGGTGACGGGGAACCCGTGCTCGGCGAAGTAAATCGCCGGCTGAAACAGCTCGCTCCAAGGCAGCTTGCCGAAGCGTTTGTGCAGGCTGGACCATCCGCTGACCGCGCCCGGAACAGTCACCGATTGGATGCCTTCCTGCGGCATTTCCTTCAGCCCCAAGGCATTCAGCTGTTCGATAGTCTGCCCTTTGGCCGACCATCCGCTGGCATTAATCGCGGTGATCTTGCCGGTTTTCGCGTCCCGGTAAATGGCAAACAGATCGCCGCCCATGCCGCAGCTCTCCGGCTCCACCACGCCCAGCACCGCGTTGGCCGCGATGGCCGCATCCATCGCCGAGCCGCCGCGCGCCAATATCTGCGCACCCGCCTGCGACGCCAACGTTTGACTGGTGGCCACAATGCCGCGGTCGGAAATCACCATCGACCGGGCTTGGGATCTGTCTTGAGAGACTGCGGACATAGCTGTTAACGCGAGGAGTGCCGGGAAGAGTGCCGTTCGCATGAAATCGCATCATAACAGTTCCGCACATCCGGTAACGCCGGCGGTCTTGCCGCCGTTGGTTTCCGAGCACGTCTGGAGCCGCGAGGAAGCGGGATCAAATAGCGCGGCTTTGTCGCCCGCCGCGGAGTGCTTGCCGAATTCGGTCGAGCCAACAGCCCTTGTGCACTACCTTCGTGTAGCGGTTCGCATACTCACGGCGAAGTTCAGCCTTGGTATGGTTGACCATGGCTTTCCAGTCGCCAGAGAGAATGTACGTGGCATTGCCTTCAATGGGGCACTCCAAAACCACGCGGTTTGAGTTCATAAACTCGAAGACGACATACCCGAGCCAGGACTCCTTGCCGATGTAACATCTCGTTGGACTGAGCGATTCGATCTTTTCCAGTCGGGACCTATCGATTTCGCGACCATTGAGGCCGGCCGGGAATCTGTGCGACATTTTGCGGTAATGCTCGACGACCTGCCGAATGTCCCACGTCCCAGGAGGCAGCAGAACGAAGGGCAGGCGATGCGTGGGCACATGCAATGATTTGGCTTGGTTGCCCGGTGGGTGGCAGCTCATGAAATGGAGTCCCAGGCAGTCGTCCCACACATTGGCGCCGCACTCTGGACATGGCCGGAGGGCCCTAGCAGCCTGTAGGGCAGGCGACGGCAGATCTGCATGAGTCGGATGGGCGGGCTCCTCGTCCACCCGCTTTTGCGGCTTAGCTTGGTGCGGTTCCAGTACTGCCGGGTGCTCTTGGCATATTGCTTGGTCCAACCAGTGATACACCCGTTGCGGGAGCAAGTCGGTAATTACTTTAGGAAACCCTCTTGCAATGAGGGTCGCGCCGATGACCGCCTGAAATGCCTCAGTTTTTATTGTAGAGATTACATGCTTCACAGACTTTCCAACAATCAACGACGAGGCCAGATTCAAGATCTCGAAGCCCTGCTCAAGGTGCGAGTTCTTCTTGTTCAGCACTTCGGCGATCACCCTCCGAGAATCGCAATCGCGCAATTCCCGCTTCGGAGACCGAAGGAGCGTATCCGTGAGAATGTAACTTGTGAGTGCGTCGAGTACATGCGAGCCAAGATGCGCCACTAGAGAATTGTCTGGCACTCCCGGGTACTGGTTGGAATAACTGGAATGGGTCAGCGCGGTATCCAAAATCGGCATCGCGTTAACGCCGAGATTAAGCAGATCAAGGACATTTGTAAGGCTCTTCTCCCGGTTCGTCGAAATAGTTCGACCGCCGCTAGCGCTCGGGTTGGGGGGTTCGCAGCCCTGACCGCTCTTGCAACAATGGGAAGTATCCGTCTATAAATCGTGGCGCATATCGTGAGAGGTATTGTTGGGCGGCATCTTGCTCGGCCAGTTTCTTGGTCTTTCCAACGCCGGACGCCGAGAATCCGTCGTGCGTGATGACCTGGGCTGAGAACGTCTTCGCGTGTTCCGGCCCTTTTTCGGCAAGGAGAGTATATCGTGGTTGACCGCGGTTAATGGAATGAGAATAGGCCTGTAAAGCAGTCTTGAATTCGTACTCCGGGCGGCCTTCTTCCTGGAGCTTGTCGAGGTGCTCATCCACCAACCGCTGGAGGCTGACGTAACCCGCGCAGATCGCGTATGCTCCCATTACCTGACCGGTGATGGTTCGCAATACCGCAGGAGCTGGCTGACTTCGATCGTCGCGTACGCTCGCGCCAAACCTTGTCCTCGAAGCCAGACAAAAGTACTGCGCAAGCCTGTCGTACAATGGGCCAATAGCAGCGGCCGTTCTTCGGCTTGCATCGCCGGCTGAGCAAACTTGCCGCGATAGGTAGACTGTGTGAGCAACGGCCAGACGCGTCAGAGAGCTACCGAGCGACTCGATCAGCTTAAGCGCGCCTGCCGATTCAGCGGCGCGGATCTCATGGAGGTGGGATGAGTGCTCGGCAGATATGCCGAGAAGTCGAGTCATCCGCGGATCATCCACTCCGAGCATCCTGGATAAGCTTTCCTCGGGCGGGATGTTTGGAGGAAACGACGCTAACGCTTGATCGAGCATCGAAGACTATTCTAGCGGCATTCGTCGTCAATGTCGGCTGCCACATGAGCCACTGGGAAGTGCGCACACTGCCACACGCGCTGGCTGCTGAGCCGCGCCAAAATGGGTTGCATGATGCTCTATCGAGCGCTTTGCGGGTTTCAGACCTAAAAGACTATTATACGTTAGAGGAATCACTGTGAGGCAGATCAATCGTCGGGAGGGGGCACGGCGACAGCATCGCGCTGTCGCATTGTTTGCGGCACTCCAGTGCTGGCTGAAAGACCTCGATGGGGTTGTGTTTGATCGACCACATCTGGAGCGCCTGTTGGGTCTGGAACGGTTCAGGGGCACTCGCGTTTCGTGGATCCAGGCAGACTTCAGGAAGTTCTTCCCTTACCAAGAGGTCTACTACCACGCGGGAAAGCAATCCTTCGGATCGTTTTACGTGTCGCGGCGCAAGCTCGAAGGGCTGTTGCCCGACGCAAGATGCAAGATGTCAGATCAAGAACGCATCAAAGGCGTTCCGACAATCGCTTTATTTGAGATATGGCCCCGTCTGGACGAAAAGGCGTTCGCGGCGATCGGAACCGCGATTCCCTTTTTTGCCGAGGCGGCCAACTACGACGAACGCCTACTTGCGTCCTATCTTACACTGCTGATTCACGGGCAGATTTCCCCGCGTAGTATCCCACCGCTACACGAAGAGGAAGACTAATCTTCTGGGCCGACCATTCGATCAGCCATAGGCATGGTCAAGTCTGAGGGGTCGCCAGCGGAGGCGTTCACTCGCCGTGACCCCGGTCCCCGTAGTTTTTCAGAAGTTCGTCGAGCAGTTCCTGACGGTAGTGAAAATTCGTGTCTTTGAGCCGCGCGAGCGCACCCGCAAGGTCCAGTAGGCCGCGTTGCGCTGCGCGCGCGAGAAGGCCAGCGTTCCGGTGATCTCGAATCCTTTTCGACGCGCCACCGCTGCGCCTTTGCGGTCATCGATCAGAATCAGATCGGCCCCGAGAGCCATCCCTAGAGTAAGTGCCGACCTCTCGCCCTCGTCCAAAGACTGAAACGCCGGATCGTTGCTCGCGGTCACTGGCAACACCTCTAACCAGCCCGGTGGAGAATTGGCCCACGCCCGCACCGGCGCCGGCGCTGACGGATGGCGCAACTCGTCGTACACCACGACTGGGATGAGTATTTTCTCGAACAGTTGTGGCAGAATCCCGATCTGTCCGATTTCAACGAGATACCGAATTGGGCTGGTATCGGCGACGACAAGGAGCATTAAATGCCCAGGCGCTTTAAGCCTTCGAGTTCTTGCTCCAGGTCTTCCATGGTGTAGTCTTCATACACCTCATGGGCCTTGAGAAACCCGTCGAGTTCATACCTGGTCTCAAAATCCAACAGCCGCCGCAATTCTGGTTTAGTGAGGTGACCGCTCTTGAATTCCTCAAGAGCCAGGGCCTCGAGCGCACGCCGCGACAGATCGCGGCCATCCGCGCTCATGCTCCTGGCGAGATCGTCGGGAATCTGAACGGTGAGATCCATGTTCCTTCACCCTAGCGTACGGCCTTGACGCAGTCAATTGCGGTCCGGCCGCGCCGCCGGCCCGTGGTTGTCGCGCACGAAGGGCAAGCGCTACGAAATGAACGCGTCCTTGTGCATCTGCCGGACTAACCGACCTCGACCAATTCGGCCAAGGTCGTCGGCTCCGGCACATGCTCGCCGTGAAGACGCATTCCCTCAATGTGAAACTCGATCGCTTCGGCAATCAGCGTTCGCGCCTCATCCAGCGTCTTGGCCACTGCAACGCAGCCAGGCAGATCGGGAACGGTAGCTCCCACGCTCGAAGGCCCCTGTTCAAAAACAACCGCGTATCTCATTTCTCGATGCCCGCCTGTCTCATTATATTCTTAAGCGTGCCCGCAGGCGCTTCCTCCGAAGGGTGACCCACTATCGTCACCGTGCCCGGCTTCACCGGGTGATGAAACTGCCGATGGCTGCCTTTCTGTCGAACCTGTGTCCATCCATCGCGTTCCACGATTCTGATCGCGTCCTTCACCTTCACGCATATCAGTCTACCTGTCCGGCATTGCGTTCAGGTTGATAGCTCGCCAAGGGCAGGGCGTGGCGGCGGTCGACGCGGGTTGTTCCCGTGCGCCGAGTAGAGATGCCGCCTGCAACCGGGCGCAGGGGGACTGGAGCCGCGCTGGCTCTCTGTCCGGATGGTTTGAAAACCACAAGCTGCGGGGGAAAGCTTACCGCGGGGCCGTTCCGCTTGACGTCACGGTCCTTAGCGGCCGGCCGGCGAGGCCCTCACTCAGCCGCGTCGCGGGTCATGCTTCGGAAAAGCCCCGGGAAATCTCGCGCATTCGGTTTACGCGCCCATTGCCGCTAAAATCGCTAAAATGAGTCTTTCATGCGATGCTACTCGGCGCTGTCTCTCGCTGCCCTCGCGCTTGCCGGATGTACCACGGCCCCGCCGCCCGCCGCCGATCCGGACCTCGCCGCCGAAATCCAGCGCATCCGCGCCATCGACAACCACGCACACCCCGTGCGTGTCACCCAACCCGGCGAACCCGCCGACCGTTTTTTCGACGCTCTGCCCGTGGACAATATGGAGCCGCAATCGGACCCCGTCAGTCTCCGCCCCAACGCCCCCTCGATAGCCGACGCCTGGCGCGCGTTGTATGGGGCCGGCGTGGACCAGCAGCGCAAGCGGACCGTGATGCAGCAGAAGGGCAACTCGTATCCCGAATGGGTGCTCGACCAGATGGGCGTGGAAGTGATGCTCGCCAACCGCGTGTCCATGGGCCCAACCATTCAGCCGCCGCGTTTCCGCTGGGTCCCGTATGCCGATGCGCTGATCTTTCCGCTGGATAACTCGAAGCTCGCGGCCGTGAACTCGGACCGCAAGTCGTTCTTCGCGCTGGAAGACAACCTGCGCACGCGCTACCTGCAAGACGCCGGACTTTCCGCGCCCCCCGCGACGCTCGCCGAATACCTTTCGCGCGTGGTCACTCCGACGCTCGAAAATCAGCGCCAGGGCGGTGCCGTCGCCGAGAAATTCGAAGCCGCGTACCTGCGGTCGCTCGCATTCGACAAGGTAGACCGCGCCACGGCGGAGCGTCTGTACGCAAGCCACTCCACTGCCAATCAGGCCACTCTAACCCAGGCCGATTACAAACCGCTGCAGGATTTCCTGTTCCGCTATATCGCCTCCGAATGCGGACGCCTTGGAATGGCCGTACACATCCACACCGAGGCCGGCGCGGGGAGTTACTTCGACGTAGCCGGCGCCAATCCGCTGAATCTCGAATCGGTCCTCGACGACCCTGATCTGCGCAAGACTAAATTCGTCATGCTTCACGGCGGATGGCCGTTCCTCGGCGAAATCACGGCGCTGCTCACCAAGCCTAACGCCTATCTCGATTTCTCCGCGCAAGACCTGGCGCGCACGCCGCACGCGCTAGCGCACACGCTGCGCGAGTGGCTCGAATTCGTGCCCGAGAAGATCCTGTTCGCCACCGACGCCTATCCCTATATTCCCGAAATGGGTTGGGAGGAATCCGGCTGGATCGCCGCGCGCACCGGACGCCAGGCGCTGGCCATCGCCCTCACCGGCATGATGCGCGATGGCGAAATCACGCGCGCCCGCGCCTCCGACCTCGCGCGCATGGTCTTGCGCGACAACGCCCGCGCGCTTTACGGATTCCAATGACGCCAATCCATTGCTCCGATCAGAGCCACGACCGTAAGGGAGTGATTTTCCGGAAGAGCATATATCCCCTGGTCATAGCACCAGCATCGTGCGATCCCCAAGAAGCCCGGCGAGGGCGTCTGCCGCGGACCCGGGATTCCTCCCCCGCTGTCCGCCCTACACGGCTCCGCCTAGCAATGTCCGGCTCTATGGAAGGGTTACCCAATTGACGCCGTTCGACGCGATCCTCTTCGATTTCGATGGAGTCCTCATCGATAGCGAACCTCTGCACTGCCTTTGCTGGGCGGACGTCCTGAAACCGCTCGGAGTGACGCTCGAATGGGACTACTACCGCGACCACTGCATCGGCATCGACGACCGCGAGATGCTGCGCATGATGGCCACCCAGTCCGACCCGCCGCGCGATTGGCAGGAACTCTGGGCGCAATACCCGGCCAAGAGGGAGCTGTTCCGCGATCGAACCCTGAGCGCGCCGCCGTTCGACCCGGCGCTGGACAGTTTCCTCCAGACGCTGCACGGGCACTACAAGATGGCCGTTGTCAGTTCGAGCGCCCGCGCCGAGATCGAGCCGCTCTTGACAGCCGGCGGATTGCGCCGCTATTTCGAAACCATGGTCTGCGACAGGGAAGCAGGCGCGCTCAAACCGGCCCCGGAGCCTTACTTGATGGCGGCCCGCCTGCTCGGCGCAAGCAACCCGTTAGTGGTGGAAGACTCACCCGCCGGAATCGCCAGCGGACGCGCCGCCGGCTTCGAAGTGCTAGCCGTGCAAAGCCCCGCCGAGGTCCCGGATTTAGTGCGCCGTAAAGTGGCGCGGGCCCATGGCCTGCGGTGTCCCGAGCCGCTCTGAGCGCTCGGCCGTGGGCTATCTTAACCAGCCCGCCTCGCCGCAGCCGAGCGCGCCTGCTTCGAAAGCGCCGCATGAGACGCCGCGCTGTGCCCCTCTTTCTTCAGTGCGCCCAACGCAGCGCGCGACCGCTTGGCAGAGACCTTCTTTGCCCCGCCGCTGCGTCCCTTGGCCGAATCGCGCTCCGCCTGTTCGCGCGTCCGCGTCGACGTCTGTTTCGACGTGGTCCCGCTCTTCGGCGGCCCGAGCTTCACCCCCGCGCGCCGCGCCTTCGAAAGCCCAATGGCGATCGCCTGTTTCGTAGACCGGGCGCCGTGCTTCCCCTCCCGGATGTGGTCCATTTCCTCGCGCACGAATTCCCCAGCCTGCGTGCTCGGAGCTTTTCCGTCACGCGCGTCCTTCCGCGCTCTTTGGATGGTTCTTTTTTCCGGCATAGCGCCCGCGTATTGTGCAATCGAAATGCCAGCGTGGCAATCCGCTCATAGCCAGGCAGTGGCGCGGGGCCATGCCCTGCGACGACGTGTCCCGAAAAATCTGCAACCTTGCCCCCATCCCCGTGCGTAAATAAATCCATATGACCACCTTTGCCGCCGACCTGCGCTACGCCCTGCGCATGATGAGGAGCAACCCGGCGTTCACCGCCATCGCCGTGGCCGCGTTGGCGCTCGGCATCGGCGCCAATACCGCCATCTTCACGGTGGTCAACGCGGTCCTGTTGCAGCCGCTGCCCTATCCGCAACCCGGCCGCGTCATGAGGCTCGGCCGCAAATACCCCAACGGCGTCGGCTATTCCAACTCCATTCCCAAGTACATGACGTGGCGCCACAATGACGTCTTCGAAGCCCTCGCTCTCTACGGCGATAGCGGGCCCGCCGCGAATCTCGGCTCGGGCGACCGTCCCAATGAGGTCAAAACCGCCCGCGTCTCCAAGGAGTACTTCCCGGTGTTCGGCGTGGCGCCTCTGATGGGCCGCGTGTTCAACGATGGCGAGGATGCGCCCAACGGCCCGTTCGCCGTCGTGATCGGTTACAACCTCTGGCAAAACCGGCTCGGCGGCGATTCTCAAATTGTGGGACGCCCCATCCTGCTCAACAAGCAGCCCTACACGGTAGTAGGCGTGCTGCCCAAGGGCTTTCAGCCCGAGCCCGCCGGCGTCGAGGCCTGGATGCCGCAGCAGGCCGACCCCAACAGCGTCAACCAAGGCCACTACCTCGCCGTCGCCGGCCGCCTTAAGCCGGGCGTGACCCTGGAACAGGCGCGCGCCGAAATGAAGGTGGTGGGCGAGCAGTTCCGCGCCGCCAATCCCAAGTGGATGGATAAAGCCGAGAGCGTGGCCGTGATGCCCATGCGCGAAGCCATGGTGGGCGATGCCCGCGCCGAGCTGCTGATTCTCGAAGGCGCCGTGATGTTCGTGCTGCTCATCGCCTGCGCCAACGTAGCCAACCTGCTGCTGGCTCGTGCGGCCGCGCGCCAGCGCGAATTCTCCATCCGCGCCGCCATAGGCGCAAGCCGCGCCCGCATGCTGCGCCAGTTGCTGACGGAAAGCGTCCTGCTCGCGGGAACTGGCGGTCTCATCGGGTTTGCGCTTGGCTCCTGGGGCGTGCGCGGCTTGCTGACGCTGGTTCCTGGAGATATTCCGCGCCTCACCAGCGATGGCGCGATTGAGGCTCCGCCGCTCGATTGGAGCGTGGCCGCATTTACCGCCGGCGTGGCCCTGCTTACCGGCATTCTCTTCGGTCTCTTCCCGGCGCTGCACACTTCCAATCCCGACCTTGCCTCCACGCTCAAGGAAGGCGGCCGCACCGGCACGGGCAAGCGGCAGAACCGTGTGCGCGCGTCGCTGGTAATTTCCGAGGTCGCTCTCTCTCTGGTTTTGCTCATCGGCGCCGCGCTGCTCATCCGCACTTTCGTCGGGCTGCGCTCGGTGAGCCCCGGCTTCGACCCGCACAACCTGCTTACGCTGAAAACATCCATGTCAGGCGGATCGTACGCCACCACCGCCAAGGTGGACGCGTTCTGCACGCAAGTCCTGCGCCGGCTTGAAGCCTTGCCGGGTATCCAGGCGGCCTCGTCGTCTATCTTGCTGCCCATGGAGAACGACGTCGACATGCCCTTCAACATCGCCGGCAAGCCGCCCGAAAAGGGCCTGTACAACGGCGACGTACAATGGCGTAACATCACGCCGGATTATTTCCATGTCTTCCGCGTGCCCCTGATGCGCGGGCGCGTGTTCCGCGCCACCGATTCCGCCAATTCCGCCCGCGTTGTGGTGATCAACCAGGCCATGGCCAAGACTTACTGGCCCAAGCAAGACCCTCTCGGTCAGGTGATTACCATCGGCAAGGGTTTGGGCCCGCAGTTCGACGATCCCCCGCGCGTGATCGTGGGCATCGTCGCCAGCGTGCGTGAAACCGGACTGAGCGATAGCGACGTGGGCGTCATGTACATTCCGCAAAGCCAGACGCCGCAAGGCCTGACGGCACTGGCGAATGACGTCATCCCGCTTTCGTGGGAGATCCGCACCGCCGCCGGCCCGCTGACCATGCGCGCCGCGGTGGAGCGCGAATTCCGCGCCGTGGATAGCGTCATGCCGCTTTCCCAAGTGCGCAGCATGGAGCAGGTAATCGCAAAATCGCTTGAGCGCAACAACTTCGAAATGCTGCTGCTGAGCCTGTTCGCGGGCATCGCGCTGCTGCTCGCGTCCATCGGAATCTACGGGTTAATGTCGTACTCAGTGGAGCAGCGCACGCAGGAAATCGGCATCCGCATGGCGCTGGGCGCGCGGCACCAGGATATGCTCCAACTGGTGGTCTGGCAGGGTTTGAAGCTGGCGGCCGCCGGAGTTGCGCTGGGCCTGGCCGCATCCTACGGGTTGACGCGCCTGCTCGGCAGCATGCTGTTCGGGGTCAAAGCCGCGGACCCGCTGACGTTCGGCGGAGTGGCGCTGGCGCTTCTCAGCGTGGCCGCGCTGGCCGCTTACATTCCGGCGCGTACTGCGGCCGCCATAGAGCCATCCCAAGCGCTGCGCCAGCAATAATGTGGGGCAGCCAATCCTGGCTGCAGCCGGCTTTCAGCCGGCTTTCTTCACCTGTGCACCCGCCGGTTTCCGCCGCAAGGGTCGGTCCCGCCAGGGGCTGCCCCAGGGGCTGCCCCCCGCCCGCGCGCGCAGCGTTCACAATCAAGTGAACGCGCTTCGCGCCTCGCGCGAACGCCCGTCTGAGATCTCGCAATAAGCGCTCAGAAATTCACGATCGACGCAAACGACGCCGCATCCAGACTCGCGCCGCCCACCAGCGCGCCATCGATCTCCGGCTGCCCCATCAGCGCCCGCACGTTATCCGGCTTGACGCTGCCTCCGTAAAGAATCCGAATCGCCGCCGCCGCGTCTTTGCCGAACTTCAACTGCGCCTGCGCGCGGATCGCCCGATGCGCCTCCGCCGCGATCTCCGGAGTGGCCGTCTTGCCCGTCCCGATGGCCCACACCGGCTCATAGGCGATCACGATCTTCTCAAATTGCGCCGCCGTAAGCCCGCCGATCCCTTTCGCGAACTGGCTCGACAGCACATCTTCGGTGCGCCCGCTTTCGCGCTCTTCAAGGCGCTCGCCCACGCAGACGATCGGCGTCAGTCCGAACTCGAGCGCCGCCTGCGTGCGCTTGAGCACTGTGTCGTCGGTCTCGCCGAAATATTGGCGGCGCTCGCTGTGCCCAACCAGCGCGTGCGAGGCGCCTGCGGCCGCGATCATCGGTCCGGAGATTTCGCCGGTAAACGCGCCCTCCTTGGCCCATGCGATATTCTGCGCGCCAATCCGGATGCGCGTGCCCTTGGCCATTTCCACCGCCGCCGCGAGGCTGGTGAATGGCGGAAAGATCGCGATTTCGCAGTGCGTGGCTTGCTCCACCAGGCCGCGGAAACGCTCGAAAAATTCGATGGTTTCGGCGGGTGTCTTGTACATCTTCCAATTGCCCGCCATGATAGGTTTTCTCATAGGATTTGCGGTAAGAAGCTTTCTCCGTGCGCGATCTTCGCGCCGAAATTCTCCGCCACGCTCTGGCCGATGTCGGAAAGCGACGCGCGCAGCCCCAGATCGACTCCGCGCCGCGCCGCGGGCCCCAGCACCAGCAGCGGCACATACTCGCGCGTGTGATCGGTGCCGGGAATCGTCGGGTCGCAGCCGTGATCGGCGGTGAAAATGGCCAGGTCGCCATCGTCCAGCGCGCTCTCGAATCGCGGAACCCAGGCGTCGAACTGTTCGAGCGCGGCGCCATAGCCCGCGATGTCGTTGCGGTGTCCGTACTGCTGATCGAAATCCACCAGGTTCACGAAAATCAAGCCATCCGCCGCCGATCGCATCGCTTCGAGCGTGGCCGCCATGCCGTCCGCGTTGTTCCTGGTCTTGGTGCTTTCGCGAATGCCGCGGCCCAGGAAGACATCGAAGATTTTCCCGATGCTGTGAACGAAGACGCCGCGCTGGTCCAGTCGATCGAGCAGCATCCCCTTCGGCGGCGCCACCGCGTAATCGTGGCGGTTGGCGGTGCGCGTGAAGTTGCCCGGCGCGCCCGTGAACGGCCGTGCGATCACGCGGCCCACCTCATAACCGCCATGTAGAATCGCCCGCGCGGTCTCGCAGATCTTGTAGAGTTCCCAAAGCGGAATCACCTCTTCGTGCGCCGCCACCTGGAAAACGCTGTCGGCCGAAGTGTAGACAATGGGCGACCCGGTGCGCATGTGTTCGGCGCCGAGTTCCTGAATGATCTCCGTTCCCGACGCCGCTTTGTTGCCCAGCGCGCGGCGCCCGATGCGGTTCTCGAATTCCTCGATGATCTCCGCCGGGAATCCGTGCGGATAGAGCGGGAAGGGCTTTTCCAAATGGATGCCCGCCATTTCCCAATGTCCGGTTGTGGTGTCCTTGCCGGGCGAAGCCAGCGCGCACCGTCCATAAGCCGCCGGCGAATCGCTCGGGGGGATGCCCGCAAGCGGCTTGATATTCCCCAGCCCGAGCCGCGCCAGGTTGGGAACCTTGAGCCCGCGGATGCGCGCGATATTGCCGATGGTATCGCTTTCCGGGTCGAATTCGCCGTACTTCGCGGCGTCGGGCATGGCGCCAATGCCGGCGCTGTCGAGCACGATCCAGATGATGCGTCGGAACACAATTTCGAGCGTAACATCAATTGCGGCTCGGCTCGAATCGTGGTCCTGAAGCGGGCGCTTACTAACCGAATTCAGGAAAGCATGTGAGCCGCGTTCGTGGGGCACGGTCGAAAACCTCGCCCTCGGCTATTCCCAACTGCGCGACCTGCCCGCAGTCGGCTGCATCCATATACCAGAGGGAGACGTGTGCCCGGGCGAGGTTTTCATCGCCTTTGGTGGCCCGCAGGGCCATGCCGACAGGTTGGTAACCGCAATGTCACTTACTTGTCGGATGTGAGGTGGTGTGAAGGTGGGACAGACGATCGTTTTTTGTCGTCTGTCAGGGCGGCCGTCGGCTGATTCCAATCCGCATAGATTAACAATCTGCCCCAGAGCCTGTGCTGGCCACGCCTTCCCGAATCCGCTTAAGCACCCTCCTGAAGCGCGGTCTCACCATGGTTCCGTGGCGCGCGCTGTCTTGCGGTTGGTGGGGCGGGCCCATGGCCTGGCCCATGGCCGGCCGGTGAAGCCGACGAGCCTCAATTGCAGATTGCCACCCGAAGGCCACGCTTGGCTTTCGGGCGCGTCAATCCGCCATCGAACTTTGTTGGCTTACAGTGACTGGGCAGGCCGCGCGAGCCCGCCGCTGGCGGGAAAGTAGACAAAAGAAAACCCGGCGGAAGGGCTTCTCCCGCCGGGTCACGTCGCTCTTGTTTGACCCTGTGTTAATAACTTCTTGGTCCCCTTCGCATCGGGGTAGTTTTCAGTGAGCCGTGTTTTCAGAAGGCCGCGTTTTTCAGTACTACGCAGTTTTCACTATATCACTGAATGGTGGCCTTCTTGATGTAGTCCAGGTGCGGGAATTTAGCGGTGAGGTAGGAATTCCCTTCGATCTGAAGCTGCGCCACGTCCGGTCCCGGACCGCCCGGGGCCATCTCGCCATAGCCGGCGTAGATATCGTCCACTACGTCCATACCCTCAATCACCTGGCCCAGCGGCGCGAAGCCCTGCGGGTTGAGGTTCTCGCTGTTGTCCTTGAAATTGATAAACAACTGCGTGGACCGCGAATTCGGCATGCTGGTCGCCGCATAGGTAAGGGTTCCCCGAGCGTTGGCCTGCGTCGGCCGGTCGTCCGGTATGTTGATTGCAGCCCACCTGCGGTGCGTGGCCGGATCGCCGTTGATGCCGAATTGCACCATAAAGCCGCGCACCACGCGGAAGAAGCGGTCGCCGTCGTAGAACCCCGCCTTCACCAGCTCGTACAGATGGTCGGCGCCGTTCGGAGCCCAGTCGCGATGCACTTCCACCACGATGGTTCCCTTCGACGTGTCGAAGTTTACCTTATAGAGATCCGGCGCGGGGCCGGCCTTGGTTTCCTCCTTCGGTCCACTGGAACTATTGGAGGAACAACCGGAAATGGTCACACTCAGAACGACTGCTGCCGCGATCCAAAGCGTCTTGCGCATCGATCACAGTATGCCACGCCCGGCCTACTTTTTGGCGATCGTCGGCTTGGTGGGCCGCCAGGCCACAGCCTTCTGCTCGGCCGCGGCCACCACCGCCGGCGGCAACCTGCCCGCCAATTCGATGCGCGATTTCTCGGCGGACTTCTCCCCGTGCCGCGCTGCCACCGTCCACCAGAAGAAGGCTTGCGATTCGTCCTTTTCCACGCCGCGCCCGGTCTCATAGCGCCAACCCAGGCGGGCCGCCGCGGGCGCGTAGCCCTGCATGGCCGACATCTGGGCCAGCTTGAACGCCTGCGTGTGATCGCGCGGCACGCCTTTGCCGTCGGAATACAGGCGCGCTAAATCGTATTGAGCTTCCGCGTGCCCCTGGTCCGCCGCCAGGCGGTACCAATAAGCGGCTTTGGTGAAATCGGTGGCCGTCCCGTAACCGTCAATGGCCAACCACCCCGGATCGTCCTGGTTGTCGCCGTCTGAGCCATTGGCCATTTGCATCCAGCGCAGCGTGCTGGCGTCGGTGGCCGGGATTCCCCAGCCTTGGGCATACATCTGCGCCAGGCTGTACTCCGCTTGCGCATTCCCCTGCGCCGCCGCCGCTTCATACCATTGCTGCGCCACCTGCAAGTCGCGCTGCACGCCCAGGCCTTTGGCATACAGCAGTCCCAGATCGTATTGAGCTTCGGGCTGGCCTTTATCCGCCGCCGCCTTCCATTCCTTAAAGGCCGCCTGATAATCGCCCTTCTTAAACGCGGCCATACCCGCCGCCGCATCCCCCCAAAGCGCGCTGCCGGCCAACAGAGCCGCTCCAACCCCTAACAGCGCGTTACGAAATCCAAGGTTACGCATAATCCTGCTCCTCTCAGTGCAAACCGCCTACCCTGACAATAATGGTTACACATAAAAGGTTACAGGGGGTAGCAAATAATTTCTGTAAATTTTGCAACAGAACCGGGGACTCAGGAAAGGGCTCGAATGACGGCTCGGCTCCCCAGATTTGCAGACAACAGTGAATCCCTCGCCTAGATACGGTGGCTCAACTGTTTTGAATCCGCATTGCGATTAGAGTGCCGCGCTACGCTCCGCCAACGTGCATTAGGCTTGGGCGAGCGCCGCGGCCGCGTTGCTGTGCCACTCCTCGTCGGCCTCAAGCTGCCCTCGCGAAACTTTGGCGGCCGGGCGGTTTCTGGCGCAGATCCGCCCAACGTCCGGCGCGATGGCGGTTGCGCCTTCTAATAGAGCCAATATCTTGCGAAGACGGTCGCGGAGTTGCTGTTCGGTGGTATGAGGATTGGTTTGATCTTACACTGGCGGTCTGGGAGCCTGCCTGTGCTCTTGCGATTCAGAAGCGGCTGGCCGATGCGTAGGCGAAACGAGGCAAAGATCAAAGAGTTGGTCGCCTGGAGCAAGTCTCTCGATGAGATCGAGGCTGCCGTTGACCCGCCGCCTAACCATCGGTTTCAAGGCCTGATTGGATCGATCGAGCATGTTCGGCGGAGCAGTCCCAAGCGGCGAAGTGATCCGCTTGCTCCAGCGTTGCGCATGAGAGGATAATAGGCCAGTCGCTTAGGCGGCAGCCGGCGAATGAGCGACATCTTCATCAGTTATGCGAATGCCGACCGCCCGAGAGTCAAGCCTCTGGTGGACGCCTTGCAGCAACAAGGTTGGTCCGTTTGGTGGGACCGCAAGATCCCAATTGGAAAGACCTGGGATCAGGTTATAGACGAGGCGTTAACCGATGCTCGATGCGTCATTGTGCTATGGTCGCGCGATTCGATTCAGTCCGATTGGGTACGCACCGAGGCTTACGAGGCAAAGCGGCGAAAAATACTGGTTCCTGCGCTGCTCGACGATGTGAGACCTCCACTGGCGTTCCGGTCGATCCAAGCCGCCAACCTGGTGGATTGGCATGGCACGCTGCCGAATGCCGAGTTTGACGAACTCGCCGTCGCCGTCGCAGAGGTTCTGTCGAATGCTCCTCTCCGTGCACAAGTAGTAGAGGTGCCATCCGCCCAGGCCCGGCCAGTTGATAGAGTGGCGGCGTTGGAGACGCAGGACATAGAACGAGCAAGGGCAGAGTCGCGGTGGCGTTCTCCGAAGAAGACCGGGAGCGTCGCGCGGACCCGAAGCCTTGTAAGCTTCGCTATCGGACTCGCGCTCTCCATTGCCGGATCTTGGTATCTAACGGTCAGCCACCGCCATGCTCTGCCGGTCTCAGGGCCTTCCGCTCCGGTTTCCAACGCCCCTGTCACTGCATCCCATCCACTGCCGCGAACTGGCGACGTGCGCGGAAACGAGAAAACTAACCGACCACCTCGCCAATCTGGCCCTCCACTGCCGCGAGCTGGCGACGTGCGCGTGAACACGAAGGACGGGCTCAACTACGTGTGGATTGCTCCCGGAACCTTCACCATGGGCTGTTCGCCGGGGGACTCGGCGTGCCGTGACAACGAGAAGCCATCTCATCAGGTCACCATCACAAGAGGTTTCCAGATGGGGCAAACCGACGTGACACAGGATGCCTACCAAAGGGTGATGGGGGAGAATCCGAGCCATTTCAAGGGCCCGAACCTGCCGGTGGAGACTGTGAACTGGGACGAGGCTCAGGCATACTGCAAGGCAGTGGGCGCGCGGCTACCGACAGAGGCGGAGTGGGAGTACGCGGCACGCGGAGGCAGCCCATCGAGCCGGTACGGCGCTCTGGAGGACATAGCTTGGTACGACGACCCAAGCGGCGAGACCCACAGCGTGAAACAGAAGCAGCCGAACCCATTCGGATTGTACGACATGTTGGGCAGCGTGTTTCAGTGGACGGCGGATTATTGGTATAGGGATTATTCGTCCAGCCCTGTGAGTGATCCGTCCGGGCCTGCCCAAGGAACGGAAAAAACGCTTCGCGGCGGCTCGTGGAACAATTTTCCGCGGAGCGCGCGCGTGTCGTTCCGTAACTGGCTCGTTCCAGGCAGCCGCGGTAGCAACATCGGGTTCCGGTGCGTGGGGGAATAGCTTTCCTTTGTTCTTTTCCCTTTTCCCTTTTCCATTACCGAATCGACTGGGGGCGCAGCAGTACAAAAGGTGGGTAGTGGCGCAGCCGGAGTTTTTGGGAAGCTGACGGGTCGGGAGTAAGGGGGGGAAAGTTCGCGGCGAACAACAATTCGCGCGTGCGCCGCACGCTACGTCGAACGAACGCTACGTCTTTCCCCAATCAGGCCGGAACGCCTCGCTGCGATCAATTGGCAGTGATCGACTTTAGGTTCCGTGCAGCGATTCAGTCATGCTTCTCTCGCCGGTCATCTTCCAACCAAGATCATCCAACGTAGTCACCTGGAACAACTCTTGTCATTGCGGTCATTTATTGACTGGAGCAGGGCTAGCCCGTGTCACTTAAGATCCGCGCCTGAATATCGGTCACTGGCTGTATCCCCATGAAAACACTACTAAAACCACCAAAGCGCTTTTTCCCTTCCTGTATACTGGAATCAGGGGTTCTCTTTTCACCCGAATGCGCCTATCGCGGCCACCAGCCGGGCGGGCGCCTGGGCTGTTCCAAAAGGTGTACCAAAAGAAAACTATACCAACCCCAGTCCCAAAAACGGACGGTATTCTGCGCCCGCGGCTCCTCCCGGATTAGCCGTTCGCCGCGCCTCGGCTCTTTGACAATTGAATAAAATCGACATCGGCCGGCGCGGGGGTGCCAATCAGCCCTTCCGCGCCGGCCAGTCGGCGGCTCTACTCGCCTTCATCCTAACGAAGTTATTCATTCAATAGGTAGTTATCCCGTTAGCAGACATAAGTGAGTCGAAGCCCCGTTATACCAAACGGCGTTTTACCAAACGACCCTAGTCCCAAAAACGGACACTTCTCAAAGCGCGGCGCTACGCTCGGCCAGCGTGTGCTCAGCTTGGGCAAGTGCGTTGGCCGCCTTGTCGCGCCATGTCTCGTCGGCCTCAAGCTGCCCTCTCGAAACTTTGGCGGCGCGCGCGGTTTCCTCCGGCGCCGGTCCGCCCAACGTCCGGCGCACCGTCACGAAGTAGCGCGGGCTCAGAATCGTGGTGAGCGCTGCGTCGGAGTATGCAAGCGGGCCGCCCGGCAGCGGGCCGGACGCCTCCGCCAGCAACTCGCCGATCGGACGCTCGGGATGCAGTTCGCGGGCGGCCATCAATCGTCCGGCCACCGCATGCGCCGTCCGGAACGGCAGATTGCGATCGCGCGCCAGCGTGTCCGCCAACTCGGTGAGCGTCGTCCAGCCTTCGCCCGCGCGCGCTTCCAGTTGGGCCGCATCGAATTCCGCCGTGGTCATGGCGGCGGCGACAATCTTGATCGTCCGCGTGGCATCGCGGAACATCGAAAAGACCAGCGGCTGAAGGTCGTCCTCGGTATCCACAATGTCGCCGAACGGAGTGTTGTGGATGCTGGTGAAGATCGCCTGAGTTTGGCCCAGCGCTTTGCTGGCGATGGCGCGGGCGTGCTCAATCGCCACCGGGTTGCGCTTCTGCGGCATGATGCTGCTCGATTGCACGAAGCCGTCGCCGAACCGGACGTAGTGGAACTCGGCGGTGCTCCACAGCAGCAGATCCTGCACGAAACGGCCGAAGCCGGCCAGCAGCACCGCCGTCGCCGATGTGCTTTCCAGCAGATAATCCACCGTCGCGATGCTGCCGTAAGTGTTGACGGTCGGCCCGCCAAAGCCCAGCAGTTCGGATGTCAGTTGGCGGTCGATCGGGAACCCGGTTCCAGTGATCGCGCACGCCCCCAGCGGATTGCGGTTGGTGCGCTCGTACGCGCCGGTCAGCCGCGCGGCATCGCGCTCGAGCTGTTCCACCACGGCGAGCAGGTAATGCGCAACCGTGGTCGGCTGCGCGCGCTGCGTATGCGTGTGGACCGCGAAAATGGTCTCGTGGTGG
This sequence comes from Bryobacterales bacterium, assembly GCA_003135055.1. Classification (GTDB taxonomy): domain Bacteria; phylum Acidobacteriota; class Terriglobia; order Bryobacterales; family Bryobacteraceae; genus PALSA-243. The sequence continues at coordinate 65,774 of PLDF01000439.1, forward strand.
CGGCTAATCAGGTCGAGTAGAGAACGGCGCAGCTCGAACGTGGCGGCGAGCAGCTCGAGCACCAACTCCCGCTGCCGCATGCGGTACATCGTCATATCGATGTCGTTGCGGCTGCGTGCGGTGTGCAGCCGCCCCGCGACATCCTCGCCGCACGCATCGATGATCAGACGCTCTACGTAATAGAACAGATCCTCGCAACTGCCGTCGAACGGCGCGCGCCGGACCTCGTCCTGCGACACCGAATCGAGCGCCGCGCGGATGGCGTGGGCGTCGGGGGGCGACACGATGCCCTGCGCCGCCAGCATCGCCAGGTGCGCGTAGTGAATCGCCATCAAGGGCGCCAGCAACTGCGACTTCGCGTCTTCGAAGTTGTCGTTGAGCACGTACTTGACGTACTCCGGAGCGAATCTGGTCATCTATTATCCAAGTCGCGGCCCAGGTAGTCGTGGCCCTGAGGTTTCCAAGTCTTGACCCCGGTCTCCAAGTCTTGACCTTGGTCTCCAAGTCTTGACCCTTGGTCCCCAAGTCTTGACCCTGCTGGTCTCCAAGTTCGTGGCGCACGCACTCATGCGTGCAGCGTTCACACTCGTGTGAACGCGTCTTTTGCCGGGAGTGCTCGCGCCCCGTCCCTAGCGCGCCGCCGCTACAGTCTTCTTCGCGGCCGTCCCCTGAGCAGTCGCCTTCGGCAGACTGATCAAGTTAGCTAGAAGCTGATATGCGCCGTCGGTTCCGGCCGGCAATTGACGCCAAAGACCGAGACCCAGATAGATCCACCGGCCCTTGCCGTACTTAGCTTCCACCAACGACCCGAGTTTCTCTCCCGGATTGTCCTTGAAAGAGTCCACCATCGAGACAAGGTCGACATACTTCGGGTCTTTTTCGCCGAGGAAGTAGAGGCCGCGTTCCTGCGTCCAATTCGCCCAGGTCGCCTCGCCGATCTTATTCGGGAAATTGAATACCGGGTCCGCCGGCACTAATACCTTGACGGGGACTGACTCGTCGGACACCCGGTTACCGCTGACCTTGGCGGGATACGGGCCGTATTCTTCCTGGTTGAACTCCCCCGTCTTGTTGTAATTTACGATGACCGTTCCGCCGCGCTCCACGTAATCGAGCAGGCGGCGATTGTAGGCGCGAAGATCGGCCCGCCGTTCATACGCGCGGACGCCGGTCATGATCACGTCGTGTTTCGAGAGATCGCCCCAAGCCATCTCATCCGGCTCGATGAACGACACCTTGGCGCCCAACTGCTCAAGGGCCGGCGGTACCTGATCGCCCACGCCGACGATATAGCCTACGTTGATATTCGGCGTCGTCTTCACGTCAACCACTTTGAGCGCAATCTCGGACGGCTCCATCACCTGCCGCCGCTGAATGTGCGGATACTCGATTTCTTTGTATCCGTTATCGAACTTCATGTCGCCGGTCACGGGCGAAGTCACTACCGCGCGCAAGGTATAATTCCCCACCTTGATCTGCGCCGGAGCGGTGATCTGGAAGCGTGCCGACAGCGATTCGTCCTCGTGCCCGAAGCTGATCGGCACGGTGGCGGGGGTGACCTTCCAGCCACTCGGCAATTCGAGCGCGACGTTAGCTTGGGCGGCGCCCTTGGTTCCATTGGTTACGGTGACGTGGATTTCGCGCTCCACGGGTTGTTGTTTCGCGGCTGGTCCGGCGGGCGCTGGAATCACCGCAAGGGTTGGCGTGACTCGCACGGAAAAAGCCGGAACTACGTTCAGCTCCATGCGCTTGTCGCCGAAGTAAATATCCTTCACGTAGCGGTATTCAATCGGCAGCTCTTTGGTCACTTCGGCATCGCCGGCCTTGATATGGAACGTGACGCGGAACGGCGTGGGCGCGAACGGCACGCCGAACGGCACGCTCGGGTCGAAGATCTGGATCGCTTGGTTCTCCGGATGTTTCCAGTAGTTATCGCTGAAGTATGGAGTGGTCGACTTTGCATCCTTGGGGATGTGACCTTCCGAGGAGCAAGAATAGCCCGCACTCTTCGCCGCCGCTCCCGGCGCGCAACTAACTGGTGAGTCGAAACCGGCGATGTCGACGCGAGTCACCGTAACGTCCGAAGCTCCATGGTTCGTGGCGGTAAACAATAGCCGGACTGGCTGTCCGTCGATCACTAGGCCATCGTCGGCCTGTGCGTCGAACGATAGGTCATGCGCCGCAATAACGGCATCCTCATAATCGCGTTCCTTGAGCTTGAGGCGGAACTCGATCTCGTACCGCGCCGAGTCGCTGAGCCCCATGCTGGGAAGCTGCGCGCGAAGCGCCCGCACGGCCGCCAGACCGGCTTCCACCGGGGCGGCTGTGCCAGCGTCGTTTCCATCGGCAAACAAATTCTGGGCTAGCTTGGCTTCACCGAGGATCGCCGCCAAGCCGGCATTCAACGCCGCCGGCGGGTTGGCGCCGGCGTACTGCGCGATCGAGGTCAAGCTTGTGTCGATGCCGTCAAAGACGCCCGCTTCCTGCTTCTGCATCTGCCCGGCGAGAGTGGTATCGACCAGCGAATAGCCGCG
>PLDF01000448.1 GCA_003135055.1 Bryobacterales bacterium
CGCAAAGCTCCCGTTTGCAACACGGGTCGCTAGATTTCTGCGTGTTTTGGACAGCAGTGAATTCCAATAATGGTCCGCGTCTGCCTAAAAGCGCGGGCGGCTTCATTCAAACGTCTCTATCCAAAGTGACCCGGCGGTCCACATTTCCGCCGTTCCTCAGCGCCTGTGCGCCGGGTCACTCCAGATAGAGTCCTAGCGTCAGGGAGGATCTGTGCACCGGCCGCGCCGTCTGCAATGGCCCTTGTTGGAACACGAGACAGCGGGGCGCCAACTAACGGCGGCAGGCTCGTAAATTCCAGGCTCGATTTTCGGGACTTTCCGTCCACAAGTTGGTTTGGGGTGTGCGCTCTAATATAATCGTGTGGTTGAAGGAGTTCGGCCATGAAACGTCGATCTATTTTGACTGGCGCAGCAGCGATTAGTGCCTCTGCGCTGGGTTCATCAATCCAGGCTGATGCGCCCCAGCGTGTGATTCGAGTAGCGGCCGGGCAGGACCGGTTCAGCGAACACTTACCACTTGGGGGCGGCCGGTCCATCGTTTACTGGAAAGTGTCAGCCAAGGACAACGGTGGCGTATGGTCTGTATTCGAGGCCCAGTGGCAAATGAAAGGTGGCCCACCTCTCCACGTCCATCAGAGCCAGGACGAATGGTTCTATGTGATTCAAAGCGAATTTGTCGTGCAGGTTGGCGATGAGAGGTTCCGCGCGACACCTGGGGACTCTCTCCTTGCGCCCCGTCAGGTCCCTCATACGTTTGCTCATGTCGGCGATGGGGCTGGTAAGATGATTACCGCTTTTCAGCCCGCCGGAAGTATGGAAGCATTTTTTCTCGAGCAGAGTAAAATTACGGGTGCGCCGTCCGCAGAAGAGGTTCAGCGCATGTTCAGGGCCCACGGAATGGAAGTCCTTGGGCCGCCGCTCGCGCTGTAGACGCCGAAACTCGCCGAAAGTCGCGCAGCGTTTACCGAAGCTTTCCGTTTGCAATTTGTGATGCTCCGGCCCGGATCACGCCCTACTCGGACAATGGGCACGACTTCCTCCCTTGATCGGGTAGTTGGCCCCAAGTCCGCATTTGGGAGAAGACGAAGTTCCCACCGAGGATTCCTGGCGATTAACAACCACCAGTGACGCTGCCCCGGGCTCCACGGCCCCAGCCGCACCGCACTCGCCGCCGGAGTGGGGCGGCCCTTGCGCTTGGCGTTTGGTATCACTTGCCCGCACCACCCGCCCTCGTCTGGCAAGTTCGATGAAAAATTTTGTAGGCGGCGGCGATACGTCGCTGCACGCTGTGGACACTGCGAACGGCGCGGATCTATGGACTTTCGCACTGGGCCGCCGCGCGACTGCGACGCCGATGACGTATCGTTCCAAAGACGGGCGCCAATTTGTGGCGATTGCGTCGGGGAATGGAAGAGACGCAGCGCTGACGGTATTTGCGCTGGAAAAGTAACGTGGCGAACGCCAACGGACTCTGACTCCCTGGGTTAAGTCTGCGAGCGTGGGCTCCTCAGGCGGATTAACAATCCGCCGCAGATTAACAACCGGTTAACAACCTGCCCGACTTAAGCGACCCGACTACGACAGCACCCGGCCACGAAGCGATCAGTGCAATTTCCCTGGGAAGGTGAGTCCAACTTCGATCGTGCGTCCTACATGGCTACGCCCGCGCATGCACTCGTTGCTGAAGCGGCACTTACCTTCAGCTAATATCCGTCTGTTAACCTTTTGGTAATTTACACCACCTCGCTCTGAGCGGTACAACGAGTCATGGTACTGCGCCCCGGTGTCCGCGCCACACTCTTTGTCTGCTTGTTCGCGTCCGTGCTGCCGGCCCAGCAGGATCGCATCGCTACCGCGATCGATGCCCGCTATGCGATAGGCGTCAGAGGCAGCGTTCCTCGTCAGGCACAACCGAAGTACGAATCGTGGATTCTTCGGTAGCAATACGCTGCCGGCGCACGGCACGCTTTCCGCAAGTTTGAGGGCGCAGAACATTGCCGTGCCGTCGTCGGTGGCGATGGTATTCACCGGCCGGGACGCCAGCGGAGCGACCTGGACCCGGCAGATCGCGGTTCCCTTCCTGGCACAAGCAACGAGCACCGGCAAATAGACGCGGTGTGTCGCGGCGGCGGACGTTGCGGCTGAGGTGGTAACTCGCTTGCTTGAGATCGCTGCTATCGGTGATAGCAAAGACCCTCGCGGGTGCTTAACAGTTTTGGGAATTATCGCCACTCAGTGCCGTAATTCGCTTCCCTGAGACATCACCAAGTTAGTCGCGCACGATGCTTGCTTGCCGGCTCGCCGCGCCAGTTCTTCCAAGATTCTGCGCGCCATACCCGCATCATGGCAGTTGGGGCGATTATCCTTCATTTCCAAAATGAACATGTGACATTGCCTCTTAGCTTCGTAAAGGAGTGATTTTCCGCAAGAGCAGAAAACCCGGTCACGGTACGAGGCGCCGGGGAGCCGCTGGACGGCGATTAACCAGTGATTGTACGATGGGAAGCCATGGAAAGGGTCAGTAAGAGCTCGCCACCTTCGCGGCCCACTCGGAAGAAAGCCTCAGCTACTCCGGCAGCAATCGCGAAACTGATTAACAAGGCTTGGCCCGACGGCGTTGTCGACATGCCCATCGAGGACGAAGAGTCTTATTTCTGGGATATTTACGATAAGCTGAAGGGCAAACTTTCAAAGGTGAGCGGCGCTTTGATGTTCCACGAACTCCGGGCGTCTCCAGATGCAGGTTCGATCGGAGATGAGGATGAGAACGGGCTTGATGAGGTTTGGCAGGACGAGAGCCGTTCCTACCATCTCTTCGTCATAGAGCTGCAAGAAACCATCGGACTTCCAATCGATGAAGAGGAAGATGCCGGGGAAGATGAGGACTATGAGGACTATCAGGCCGATGATGCGCTGGATGACATCGAAACTGAGAGCGAGTTCGGTGCGGAGGAATTCGATGAGCCTGAGGTTATCGGGTACAGTCTGGGCTTTCTGTTGGCGGTATCTTTGGTGGCGCCCGTAGCAATCGTGATGGATTACGCGCTCGACGAGACCGAATACGGCACGGACGCTTCCCCGCCGCTGGGCCTGCCCTGCGCGTTCGACTCCGCGGGCAAACTGGTTGAGCCGGATCATCGGTCGCAACTGAGCGCGGAGGATCGAAAGACAGCCGACGCGATCCAAGAGCGGCTGGTGCGCGCGGTGGAAGAGACCGGCCTCACGGTTCTGCCGTTCGACCAGCGGCAGAACACAGTCCCCGGGCTGCGCAGGCAGCGAGGCCTTCTTGATTGAACCGATTACGGTCCAGGATGCCTTCTTCTTCGGGGGGCCTTAACGATCCGGCGCCTTCCCAGGGTTGATCGCGAGCGCTCTCTGAAACCGGCATCACGCGCGACGACGGGGCTCGCGAAGTCATTGGACACCGCGGCCCTCGCCGGTGAAGTCTCCCTCCGCATCGTAGAATGCGGTGACCGCCGTGGGCACAGCTGTCTATAATCCGGGGGGGGCCCAGACGTAACGCGCCTGCTTCAAAGTTTGAGCGACGGCGACCGTGGCGCCCTCGACGATGTGAGGCAGGCGGTGAATGAACCGAGGACGTCCACCGGACTGATTTTAAGAGCGTTTTTGAGTAACGGGGCCGCGCGCTAGTGGGGCGCCTGGCCGGGCGCCTAGCGTGGCCCCGCGAAGCCGACAACCTTCGATCATAGATTGATGTTCGAGATCCCCCGAGCGCTCGGCGCAGCTCGGGACGGGGCAGGCCACGGAGCCGCCCCACGAAGCCTTTCCGTGCTATATATAGTCTGGAAAGGGGAATCATGTCCGACCGCGTTGCCGCCGAGCTTCTTCCGGGAACACTGTATATGCTGGTGCTGCGCACACTCGCGGCGGGGCCATTGCATGGCTACGCCATCGCCAAACGCGTAAAAGAGGCGTCGCGGGAAGGCATCAGCATCGAGGACGGATCGCTCTACCCGTCCCTCAACCGCATGCTGGTCAAGGGTTGGTTGAAGGCCGAGTGGGGCATCTCGGAGAATAACCGTAAGGCGCGCTTTTACCGGCTTACGCCGGCCGGCCGCAAGCAACTGGAACAGGAGGCCGAGCAGTTCGACCGGATGGTCCGGGCGATCCAGCTCGTGATGCGCACTGTATGAAGGAACTCATCAACCGTCTTCGCTATCTCGCCGGCCGCCGACGCTTCGAACGGGAGCTCGACGCCGAAGTGCAGTTCCACATCGAAGCGCGCGCAGAGGAGCTGGCGCAAGGCGGCATGACGCGTCGCGCCGCTCTGGCACAGGCCCGGCGCGAGTTCGGCTCGGGCGCCCGGATGCGGGAAGAGACGCGCTCCGCCTGGCAATTGCCGTGGCTGGAAGACCTGGCCGCCGACCTGCGCTACGCCGCGCGCGCCTTTCGCCGGAATCCGGTTTTCGCCGTGACGGCGATCGCCTGCCTGGCGCTGGGAATTGGCGCGAACACCACCATGTTCAGCATCGTCAGCGAGGCTCTGTTGAGCACGCCTTCATGCCGCGACCCGCGAAGCCTGGTTCACATCCGGATCGGCGGCAACAGCCACGCGCCCATGCGTGAGTACCGATTTGTTCGCGACGCTGGAATCTTCACCGGGCTGGGCGGCGAGAACGAAAGCTATGAAGCGAATTGGAGCCACGGCGGCGGCACGGACCGGCTCTACGTGGTGCAGGCGACGGGCAATTATTTCGACGTCACCGGCATCCCACTGGCTTTCGGCCGCCCGATGCGCGCGGACGAAGCGGATACTGTCGTCCTCAGCTATCGCTTCTGGCAGACGCGGCTGGGAGGCGACACTAACGTCATCGGACGCAAGCTGGTGCTGGACGGCGCGCCGTATACCGTAACCGGCGTCCTGCCGCGCGATCACCGCACCGTTTTCGGATTTGGCTTTGCGCCGGATCTATACATGCCGGTATCGGGCGACAAGAGCGCCGTCGCATTCTACGCACGCTTACCGCAAGGCATGACGCGGCAGATCGCCTATCAACGCCTCGCGGCCGTTTGCGCCGAACTGGACCGCGTTTATCCGGACGGCGGCAATCACAAATGGCAGGTGGATATCACCGTCGAGCCCGTAAACCGATTGATGGGCGATGCGGCGCCCATGGCGGCGTTTGCGGCGCTGCTGATCGCGGTAACCGGGCTGGTGCTGCTGATCGCGTGCGCCAATGTCGCCAGCCTGCTGTTGGCGCGCGCGTCCAGCCGGTCGCGGGAGTTGGCGGTGCGGCTCTCCATCGGAGCCTCTCGGGGACGGCTGGTGCGCCAATTGCTGGCCGAGAGTCTATTGTTAGCCCTCTGCGGCACGGGCGCCGGTTTGCTGTTGAATCTGGCGCTCACCTCGGCGGTCAACCGGGTCCGTCTGCCGCTTCCCATTCCGATTCAATTCCTGATTCAGCCGGATGCGCGACTGCTGGTTTATTCGATCGCGGTAGCGTTGGTTTGTTCGCTCACCGCCGGGCTGATTCCAGCGCTGAAGGGTACGCGCGGCGCCCTTGGAGCTGCGCTGAAGCGCGAAGAACATCAGGTAGGCCGCGGCCGGTTGACGCTGCGCGATGCGCTGGTGGTGGGCCAGCTCGCCGTCTCCATCGTGCTGCTGTGCGCCGGCTTTCTCTTCATGCGCAATCTGACGAAAGCGGGATCGATGAGACCGGGCTTCGACGTGGACCGCACCGTTTGGGCGGACATTCGGCTGGTTCCGCAACAATACGCCGACCCCGCCAAGATCCGTCTCATCGCCACCGAGGCTCTGGAGCGGTTGCGCGGTTTGCCGGGCGTGGAGTCGGCGGCGGGTGTGCGGGTGGTGCCGCTCAATGACAATTGGCACGCCCAATCGACGCTGTTTCTAGATGGCGGCGCGCAATCCGTGGTAGTGCGGTTCATGAATAATTACGTGACCGACCAATACTTCCATACCCTGGGGATTCACCTGCTGCAAGGCCGCGAGTTCCTGCTCACCGATAACCGCCAGGCTCCGCGCGTCGCGGTTCTAAACCAGAACATGGCGGGCGCGCTGTTCGGCGCAGCCAATCCAGTGGGCCACACGGTTGCGTTCGTGCGCGGCAAGCCGATCCGGATTGTAGGCGTGGCCGCCAACAGCAAGTACTTCACGCTGGGCGAGCAGAACGTCTTCGCTTACTACGAGCCGTACGCGCAGTGGGATGGATCGATTGTGAACCTGCATTTTCTGATTCGCACCGCGGCGCCGGACCCGCTGATCGCGCCGGACGCGCTGGTTACCCCCATCAATCGGGCGCTCGCCTCGCTCGATCCAACCGCTGCGCTCGATACCAAACCCATGTCGCGCGCGTTGGTGCTGGCGATGCTGCCGAGCCGTGTGGGCGCGATCCTGCTCGGTTCGATGGGGCTGCTGGGGCTGCTGCTGGCATCCATCGGCCTCTATGGAACGCTGCTCTATGCGGTGAGCCGCAGAATACGGGAGATCGGATTGCGCGTTGCTTTAGGCGCGACGCCGGCGGGCATCCTGCTGCTGGTGATCCGGCAAAGCGTTACGCTGTTAGCGCTGGGCCTGGGCATCGGGATCGCGCTGGCGGTTTACGCGGTGCGGCCGCTGGCGATGTTCCTCATCCCCGATGTGCGGCCCACGGACGCGGCCAACTTCGTGGCGACAGCGGCGGTGTTAACGGCGGTGGCGCTGGCGGCGACTGTCGCGCCCGCGATGCGCGCGTTGCGCGTGGATCCGATGGTGGCATTGCGGCACGATTAGGCGCCCGTTTTAATCTTCCGGGTCGCTTCAGCGAGAATGCCAGCGTGCTTTCGAGCCATCGTAGCGGTCTCACCGTACAGGTTACGCTCGTGTGCATTCAAGAACTGCGCAGGTCACGAACAGGGCAGGGCATGGCCCCGTGCCACGTCGCATCTGTTACGCTCGCGTCCGCCTGCCTGACGGTGACCTGCTGCCGGCGGGCTGGATGCAGGCCGACACGGCTATTTCCGGTCCACTACACCGCCGCTGTGCCGTCACCGGCTTTGACCCCGTTCTCGACGTACTTTTGCAGCCAGCCCAGAATTTGCGGCCAGCCTCGATGGCTGGCGCGTGAGATCTCGGTCGTGAGGCCCGAGTGCGTCAGGCGGACTAACGCGACCCCGCCCTTCTCTTCCAGATCCACGCGCACAAGCGACTCCGGCGCATTCTCCTGCCAGCCGCGAAGCCGGGTGAAGACGAGCAAGCGCGGACGCAGAATCTCGCGATACTCTCCAACCACGGTGAAGGCAAGCGCGGGCTCTGTGTCTCAACATTTAACAACCAGTTCCTTCAGCGATGCCGGGATCGCGGGTGACTCCAGGAGGTGGATTAACAATCCGCCGCAGGTTTACCAACCTGCCCCACTAAGTGGCCTCCATGGCATCATAAAGCAGCATGTCCCCGGTTTCAGCATCCTCCGGAGCATCGCAAGCCATCCTATGGGCTGGGCTGAGCTGCGGCGTGCTCGACGGATTGAGCGCAGTTGCCATCACGCTCCTCTTCGGCGGCAAGGTAATCCGAACCTTTCAAGGCATAGCCAGCGGAGTGTTAGGTCCGGCTGCATTTCAACGCGGCATAAGCTCCGCCATGCTGGGCGTGGCGCTGCACTTCCTGATCGCGTTCGGGGCTGCGGCCGTCTACTGCCTCGCCAGCCGCTACCGGCCTTTCCTGATTGAGCGCGCGCTGGCAGCCGGCGTACTCTACGGCATCGCGGTCCACCTGTTTATGCAATTCGTGGTGATTCCGCTTTCGGCGATTGGTCCAAGACCGCTGGTTATCAGAAATTTCGTCGCGGTCTTGATCGCGCACATAATGGTGGTCGGACCTTCGATCGCGCTCACGGTGCGGCGCTACTCCCGATAGGTCTACCGCGCCAGTGAAATCGCCAGCAGAATCGCCCGCTGGGTGCCGCGCCACGACTCGCGGACATCAAAGCTTTCGTTGAGCGAATGCGCGCCGGAACCGCCGCCACCGCCGCCTATGGTGATCGCGGGGATGCCCATATTCATGGGCACGTTCGAATCCGTGGAGCCTTCACGCAGGGTTTCGTTGATGCTCATGGCACGCGAAACCGCCAGCGCGGTCTGCACGATGGGGCTCTTCTCCGGCGTTTGTCCAGCGGGGCGCACGCCGACAAGCTCGGCGGACACGCTAACCGGTCCGCGATTATTCCAGCGCTTGTTTTCTTCCTCGACCGCCTGTTGCAGCGCGGCGTTGAACTTGGTATCCACCGCCTTGAGCGATGCGGGGTCGGAAGAGCGCATGTCCACTTCCATCCACGCCTCAAAGGGAATGGCGTTCACAGACGTGCCTCCGCCGACGCGGCCCACGTTAAAGGTGGTCTTCGGCTGCGTGGGCACTTCGAATGCGTCGATCTTGGCGATGGCGCGGCCCATGGCTTGAATGGGGTTCGCCATGCCGAATGCCCCGAAGCTGTGGCCGCCGGGTCCTTTGAAGGTGACGCGGTAGCGGTTGCTGCCGACGCCGATGTTGGTGATGCCCAGGCCCAGGCCGTCGACCGAGATGAACTTATCGATCTGGCCCTTCAACGTCTCGCCGAACAGTTGCTTCATGCCGCGCAGGTCGCCCAGTCCCTCTTCGCCAACGTCGGCGACGAAGGTGATTGTGCCGGGCGTTTCCACGTGCGCTTCGTTGAGCGCGCGGATGACGCCGAGCATCATGGCGAGGCCGCGGCAATCGTCGCCAATGCCGGGGCCTTTGAGAATGTCGCCTTCCACGGTGACGCGGACGTCGGTGCCTTCGGGAAATACGGTGTCGAGGTGCGCGGCGAAGACCAGGTTCGGATGCGCGGCTTTGCCCGGCCTGACGCCGATTACGTTGCCGGCGGCGTCCGTGCGGACATCGTGCAGGCCGAGGCTTTCGAAGAGGCGCTGCAACTCCTTGCCGCGCACTTCCTCTTTGAACGGGGGCGCGGGGATTTGGCAGATTTTGACTTGCTGCTCGACGACGGACGGCTCATTGCGCCTGGCGGCATCGAAAGCGGCGCGGACGGCCGCATCGTTCATCAACTCGGCAGGCGTTTGCGCAATCGCAACGCCAGCGGCGAGAGCGGCGGCCAGACAGAGGTTCCTAGAGAATCGCATCAACTGTTATTCTATGGGATTTGAGACTACTACAGTGTGGGCGTTGGGTATTGGAGCGCTTAAGCGATCTGGGGGAGCCGGCTCTCAGCCAACCTCCCTTACGGTCGCGGCTCTGTCAGCATCGGAAAACGCGCGAGTTCGAAACGGAGCGACCGTGAGAAGCCGTGAAACAATCGGTTGGGTCGCGGTAGGGATGCCGGTTACCCAGCAACCCCCCGCACAGATCCGTGCGAGCGCTCCTGACGCACACGGTTCTTACCTTGGATGTTTGGACGCAAAGCGCACCTCCGGATACGGATGCTGGATCTCGACTTCCGGGATCAAGTGTTCGAGTTTCTCCCGAAAGCGCTCCCAGCTCCAGCGGCTTCGTTGACTCCGCTGGCGAAGTTGCCACCACCACATGCGTAGCGCTTCGTGCCGAAACGCCTTCAGCCGGTACTCGTTGCGCGGTACCGCGTGATATAGGAAATATCCGCGAACCACCGATCCGAGTCACTTCCCTATCTATGTCCTTCGTCTTCTCGTGCAGGTGCTCGCGCAGCCTCTGCCGGATCTGCTTCAGCTTGGCTGCCATCCGCTTGCCGATGTCTTCCGGTACGCCTGGAAGTATCCCGTCTTATGGTTCTTCCCGCAAATGTGGGTGAAATCCGGAAAATTAAAGGTTTCCGGCTTCCCTGGTCTGTGACTCCCGGTCAAGTCGTTTATTTTCAAAATCGTCTGCCTCTGCCGGAACCGCATTTAACGTATTTATTTAACATGCTGTAACCTCCGGGAGTCACAGACCTGTTCAATCCGGCGCCGCCGGTGGCGGGGCTGACTCCTGTCTCCCGTATTCCGCAGGGATATCAAGGGCGAAGCCCTTGCCTGGTTCTGGTTAATTGCTTTTGATTGCCATGGCCTGCAGTCCGCTGAGCTCGATCATCATGCCTTGATCCGCGAAGAACTCGCGAAACGCACGGGTGGCCCCAGGAATCGCGCCGAAGTCATGCGTGAGTATGATCCCCGTTGGCGCCATGCGAGGCCAGAAGAACTCCAGACATCCTAGCGTCGTATCGTAATAATCGACATCGAGATGAACAAACGAGAAAGTTTCCGCCGTGACCTCATGTCCGGTTTCCTTGGGGAACAGTCCGCGGTGAAGGTATACGTCCACGTCGTTACGAAAATACGCGCTCACTTTGTCCAAGGTGCCCGCGAAATCCCCCTTTGCGAGCCCATCTTGTGAACTGGGCATGCCCGCGAATGTGTCGCAGAGATGTAACGGCTTTCCCGGCAATGCTTCGCGAATCAAACGCGCGGTGCCGCCCTCGAAGACGCCCACTTCGGCAGCGGCGCCGGGCAGATTTCGTGTCGCCCTGGCAGCCATGTAGAGCTGATACGCATCCACGGCGCCCATGGCCATTTTCCTCTGACTCTTGATGCGCAGGATCAGGTCGATAACCGCACGCCGCTCTGAATATCGATAATTGGACAAACCAACTCCGAGTCTGGCGGCGGTGTCATGCACAGCAGTCTGCCAGTTGTGGAACATAGCACTACTGCGACCGTCTCGCGCGGCGAAGAGACAGCGTCATGGACAAGTTGTGAACTCCACTGGCTTTGAGGCGGCCGGGATTGGGCGCCTCATCGACCTCCTTGGCCGTTTTGCGTTCCGGGCGGGACGCTCCGTTGGCCCGAAGCTGAATTTCAGGACAATCGGCGACCGGCGTCAACCCCGAGAGCAAAGAAGCAGCGTAGGCTGCTATCGCGCACATGCAGCAATTGTTACACGGGCGGAACCGTGGCGGGATAGTAGCGCTCATGTTCGGGTGCTTATAAGCACCGCGCATGGTCCGCCCCGTGATTTTGAGCGCTTTGGCAGTCTCGCCGCTTTCGTCCGCGGTGACCCTCACCCGAACGGACGGCCGCATTCACATTAAGCCATTCTCCGATTTCTATTATGGTTCGGATGCGCCCAAGCCTTATCCACACCCGCTGCGGGCCGCCAGCGGCAAGATTGCGACGCGCCGATTTCCCATGGAAAACGTGCCCGGCGAATCCGCCACGGATAAGCGCCATCGCGGCGTTTGGCTGAGCTTCAAGGGCGTGAACGGCTTCAACTTTTGGGAGAACGAATTCTCGTATAACGGCAAGAACGCCGGCAGAGTGACGATGTGCCGCATCGAACAAGTAAAGAGCGGCGAAAGCGCCGCATGTGCGGCGTCACGCATGTGCGGCGTCAATGGCCTTGTTGATGGCCGCGGTGTCGAGGGTCTTGGCGCCGGCAGTGGCGCCGAACGTCTTTACGTCGTAACTGCCGCGTGCAAGGCGGGCGCGCCCGGCGCCGCCAGCATCCAGTCAAGCCGTTTCATTCGCTCTCTCCCCTCCGCGCGGCTTTTCACAGTCCGGTATTTCCCGGTACGGCGCCGCGGCTAACCGGGCACGGAATCGGCAGCGCCAGCGAGCCTGGCGCCGCGGCAAACGGGGCACGGAATCGGCAGCGCCAGCGAGCCTGGCGCTGTCACTGGCGAATGTCCGCGCCCTTACGCGCGAGCCCGCGCCGGCCACTGGCGCCATGAAAAACGGGGCGGTCTAGGGATTATAATGCTTAGTTGCAAATACTATATTGCGATGGCAAACACTCTCCTAGCGGTTCTGCACAGAGCCGCATCTGTAGGCTGGGTTTACGATGGGATCCAACTCCTGGCGGGCGCCGGCGTGGTGAGGAGGCGCCTGCGGCCCTATTACGCGGATTGTCGCGGCCGCGTGCTCGACATTGGCGGGGGCACAGGCAGTGTTGGGCAGCTCTTGCCGGCGGGATGCGTTTATTTGTGCCTCGACAACGAGCTTCCAAAGCTGGAGATGCTGTTGCGAAAAGCGTTGGGGATTCCGCTTCTCGCCGACGGGACGCGGATTCCGATCCGATCGGGCAGTATCGATTTTGTGACATGCAACGCGGTGTCGCATCATTTGGCATCAAATGATTTCGAGGCCATGTTGAGCGAAACTGCGAGGGTGCTAAAGCCGGCGGGAGCCTTCATTTTCGTGGATGCGGTCAGGAAGCCCAGCCGGCTGCCAGGGCGGATTCTGTGGGCGTTGGACCGCGGATCTTACCCCAAGTCTTCGCTCGAGCTGCGCCGGGCGGTAGAGCGGCATTTCCAAGTCGAGAAATGGGACCGTATCGCCTTCTACCATGAGTACGTAGCCGGAGTCTGCCGGAAGGCTCAGACAAGTTAAAGTTGACGGGCGACCGCCGGCGCTACCGAGGATCGCGAGTGAGCTAACATATACGGGAACGGAATACGCGCTACACACGCTCCGCCACCCCACGCCGGTTGGCCCTTTCCGCCCAAACGAAACTTCATGGCCGCATCTGTAAAACTACCGCCTAACTCGCTGAGCCCTCCTCGCGCTATGGGCGCGGGGCGCCTGGCGGCGGTATTGGCGGCGCTGCTGTTGGCGGCGATTTTGTTTCAGATCCTGGGCAACGCCTACGGGAGCGAATTTGGCGGCTATCCGGACGAGTCCGCTCACTTTACCACCGGGCTGATGATTCGCGACTACATGGCGTCCGGCTTCCATCAGGGGCCCGTGCGGTATGCCGAGAGTTATTACCTGCATTACCCGAAGGTGGCGTTCGGCATGTGGGGCCCGCTGCTGCATATCACCGAGGCGGGGTGGATGCTGGTCTTTCCGCCAAGCCGGATCACCGCTCTGGTCTTGATGGCGCTGATTACGGCGCTCACCGCCTTCTTCCTGTATCGCGCCCTGAGGGACGAGGTGGGAACGCCGCTGGCTCTCCTGGCCGCGATAATGTTCATCGCCGTTCCGAACGTGCAGACCTATACGGCGATGGTAATGTCCGATGGGCTGGTGGCCCTGATGGATTTCCTGGCGGCCATGGCGTTCGCCCGCTACCTGGACACGGAGAACTGGAAATACTCGGCGCAATTCGGCGTGTTCGCCACTCTTAGCGTCCTGACAAAGGGAAATGGCGTTGCGCTGGTATTCCTGCCGCTATTTGCCATGATTTTCGCGCGCAAGCTTGGTCTGATGAAGCGCGGCTCGTTGTGGGTATCGGCGATTCCGCTGATTCTGGTGGCGGCGCCATGGCAGATTTATTCCGCGAGAATGCTCGCCGGGATCGCGGACCGGCAGCCGGGTTGGATCTTCCTTCCCAGGCTAACAGGCTGGGTGATCACCGTTCTGGGGGTCGCGCTTGTGCCCCTGATTGCGATAGGCGTCTATGACAAGCTGATCGCGAACCGGCGGACAGCCGGCGGCAAGTGGCCCGCGGCGGCTGCCCTGATATGCGGATTCTGGCTATTCCACTGGCTCATTCCATCGGTAGGACCGCAGGAGCGGTATTTAATCGCGGTCACGCCCCCAATGCTCATGTTTCTCATGGCCGGCGTCGAACGTTTGGCGGACTGGATTCCCAAGCCCGCGATGCGTTCGCACAGGGTGCTGGCGGTCGCGGTCGCCATGGTTATCGTTTTCGCGGCGACCGGGTTTTCGATCCCGCGCCAGCAGCATCACGGTTTCGATGAGATTGCGCAACTGGTGGAACGGCCCGAGTATAAGAATAGCGTCGTCCTGGTGGCATCCGAAGGGGATGGAGAGGGCATGCTGATCACCGAAGTCGCTATGCGGGACGCGCGGCCGGCGCACTTTGTTTTGCGCGCTTCCAAAATGTTGGCCCAAAGCGATTGGGATGGGAACCACTACGTTCCGAAATACCGCACGCCGGAAGAAGTGATGAAGTTTTTGGAGAGCATACCGGTAGAACTGGTGGTTATCGACAACGAGCCTGGCTTGACGGCGTTTCCTTATTATCCGCTGTTGAAGCAGACCATTGCGGCATTTCCCAGCCTATGGGAGCACGCCGGAACCTATCCGCAGGCACACGGAACCGGCCCCACGATCGACGTATACCGGCTGAAGTCGGCCATTGGACGCAGTCCGGGCAAGATTCGAATCGACATGCCGTATACTTTGGGACGGTCGATCGGGAATTAGCTGCGGCTCGGGGCTATGGGCTTGCGCGCTACCACGAAGATGGAAGTGCCGAAGGGCAGACGGACGCCGCGGCGGATCAGGAAAGTCTCGGCGCGCCCCGCACGGTCCAGAACTGCATTCACGAGCGGGTTGATCGATAGATCGCCCTTGGAGGTTTCCTCAAGGTTCTTGCCCGCCTTTTTCCGCACAAAATCTTTCCACCCGCGTTCCAACTTCATCAGCGGATACAGAAAACTCATGAACTCGGTGGCGTAATCGATTTGAAATCCGGCATCCAGGCATTTGCTCCGCAAACCTTCGAGTTCATACCGGCGGCAATGGAACGCGACTTCGTCGAAGTAGCTCCAGAGGCTCTGATGCGCCGGTACGCTCAAAAGCAGCCGGCCGCCTGGGGATAGAGCATTATATATAGACCGCAGAGCGCCACAATCGTCGGAGATATGCTCCAGTACGTCGAACATGCCGGCCAGACTGAATCCCGAGCCGAAGGGAAAGCGCGACATGTCGGCCTGCACCAACATTTTCACGCCGCGGCTGCGGGCATTCACCAAACCCTCGGCATACAGGTCGGCGCCGATTACGTTCCCCGTGACGCAAGTATCCTGGAGAACACGCGTCACAGATCCGTTTCCACAGCCCACTTCGAGGACGTAGAAGCCGGCCGGAAGTTGCCTGGCGTACTTGGCCGCCATCGCGGCCACAATCCGATTCCGGCCGCGAAACCAGAAGTGACGGTCTTCCACGGCGAAGAGGCCCTGGTTATGCCGGGGATCGTAGCCCCCCTCTCTCGCCGGAGACGGTTCCGTCAAGGCCGAACTCGATGGAGTCATACGTCTGGCAACTGAACGCATGGTAACAGGCTCGTTTTGCAGCGTCAAAGACCGGCCGGGGGTGCGTGTGAGACTGCGTACGCGCGCGCTGCGCCTGGCAAGGGCGCCGGCCGTGGCCGCGCGATTTCATGCCCTTGCGGGAAACCACTCCCTTACGGTCGTGGCTCCGATCGGAGCCGCGCGCGTTAGCAAGCGGTTTCGCGATAGCGGCGAATCTCGCGGCCGAAGACCCGATCCTAGCTGGAAACGGATACCGAGGGCGGCGAGGGCGGTGCTGCGCTTCGCTGGGTTTGTTGGCGTATGGTATAGCACGGCCGGTCCATCAGCCGGAAGTGCATGCGTGCCAGGTATTCCCCGATGATTCCCAGGGCAAAGAGCTGAACTCCCGAGAAAATTACGATCACCGATGCCAGGAACGCAAAACCAGGCACGCTTTGGCCATGGATAAGATACATGGCGATTACAAAAGCCAGCACGCATAATCCGAAGAGCGCAAACACGAAGCCCAGGATGCTGGCAAGCTGCAGCGGCAGCGTGGTGAATCCGGTCATCATGTTCATCGCGTGGGCGATGAGCTTGGTCACGGTGTAATTCGACGTACCCAAGGTTCGGGGCGGATTCTCCACGGGCGTCGCGCCGAATTTCATGGCCCCCCAACCCAGCAGCACGTCGATTGAAACAAACGCGCCGCGATAATCGCGAAATCCCTCGCGAACTTCGGTTCGAAACGCCCGAAAACTGCTGACGCGCGATGCGGCTTTCATGCCCATAGTGCGCTGCAGACTGTATTTCGTCATTTTGGACGCGATATCCCGCAGCAGCCCGTGGCTCTCGCGCTCCGGATACCCATACACCACGTCGTAGCCTTCAGCCAGCACCCTCAGCAGTTTCGGGATCTCTTCCGGCGGGTTCTGCAGGTCGTCGTCCAACGTGATCACGATGTCGTGACGCGCCTGCCGGATGCCGCAAAGCAGCGCGTTGTGCTGGCCATAGTTGCGCAGCAGGTGAACGCATTGGAGCCACGGATATTGGTCCGCGAGCTCTTCCATTACCTGGGCGCTGCGGTCGCGGCTGCAGTCGTTTACCAGTATCGCCTCGTACTGTTGCGTGAGCGCCGGCAGCGCCACGCTGAGCCGGTTCAGAAGAATCGGCAAACTCTGTTGTGAGTTATAGACCGGAACGACCACCGAAATCGAGGGAACCATCATAGAGTGCGGCGCAGAACTCTTTTCAATTATATGTTACGGGATTAGCCCGCGACCCGGCTCTTCGGGGCCGATCGTGCGCCGGTTTTACGCTACACTACGCATAGGCTGCTCATGCAGCCCTGCCGCCGGCAGGCCAACGGCCTTTCGAGACGCGGCGGACCGATGGTCCGAGGCGTCGAGTTTTGCCGGCATTAAGGAACTAGTGAATGGAACAAAAACTGAAGATCGCCGTGTTTATCGATTTCGATAACATCGAGATCGGCGTCAAGTCCACATTGCACCGCGAATTCGACGTGGCTGCGGTTTTGGACGCGCTCAAGGAACGCGGCGAAATTGTCACCAAACTCGCGTATGCGAATTGGGGCAGACAGGAATCGGCGACGCGCGCGCTTTCCGAGCACGCGGTGCAGATGGTGCAGCGCGACCCTTCGCCGCGCGGCGACAAGAACGGCGCCGATATCAACCTGGCGCTGGACGCGCTCGAAATGGCGTTCACCCACGACCACATCAACGCCTTCGCTATCGTGAGCGGAGACAGCGATTTCATGGCCCTGGTGAACAAACTCAAACAATACGACAAGCGGATCTTCGTGGTGGGCGGCCGCGCTTTCACCAGCACGATCCTGCAGAAAAACTGCCACGAATTTATCGCTTACGAATCGGTGATCGACGATCCGCGGCCGCGGTCGAGCCATCATGCGCCGCAGGAGCGGCAGCAATCCGGCGATAAGCCGCAGCCGCAACAGCAACAGCAACCGCAACAACAACCGCCGCAGCAGCAGCGTCCGCCGCACAAACGGCAGGCGCTGGAGCTGACGCAGGCCATGCCGCTGGTGGAGCGTGCGCTGGGCGTGCTGGAACGGCGCGAAGTCCGGCCTCAGCTTGGCTTGCTGAAATCCACCATGCTGCAGCTCGATTCCACCTTCAACGAGCGGGCGTACGGCGCCAGCACTTTCACCGATTTTGTGGAGAAGCTGCAAAAGGCCGATTACGTGGAGGTGACCGGCGGCGAGGGCCGCTACATGATCCGCATGAAGGGCGGCGCGGCCCCGGAGAAGCCGGGCGCCAAGCCGGAAGAGGCCATTCCGGTGTTGCGCGACGTGCTGGAGAACCATCGCATGGATGTGGACAACGGCGCCCTGGCCGAAGATCTGGCCGAGTGGGTGCGTCAGGACCGGCCCAATTTCAACTGGACCGATTATGGCTTCCAGGCGTTCGGCGAGTTGCTGAACTACGCGCAGGATAAGAGTCTGGTGCGCATCCAGGCCGACGAGGAAAAGGGCCTCATCGTGTTCCTGGGCGCCGAGTTCCATCCGCCCGCCGCGCCGCCGGAGCCGGAAGAGCCGGCGATTATCGAAGAGGAAGAGGACGAGCCGCAGCCCATTGTGCCCGGCCAGCCTACGGCCACCGGAGAAATTCCCGAGCCCCTGCCGCCCCCCAAGGTGCAGCGCCGGCCGCGCGTGCCGCGTAAGCAGCAAGGCGACGGCAACGCCAAGAAACGCTCGTCGCCGCGGCCGCGCAAGAAGCCGCCCACCGGTTAGTAATGTGGGACCGGCCTCCTGGCCGGTCGGCGCGCCGCAGGCGCGCTCCGCGGTAGTGGGGGACCTTTCCCCACTACCCGCTCCCCACAGGCTGACCGGCCGGGAGGCCGGTCCCACGTGGTCTGTCCCACGTGGTGCTGATTCGCCCTTCGCCAAACCGCTAAGCCCTCTGATTCTTTTAGCGCCATGTTACTTTCGGAGTAGCTATGGTCAAGTTCATCCTCGGGCTGGTCACCGGCGTTCTGCTGGTTTTTCTCACCTTCATCCTGCTCTTCTTCACGCTGCTGCGTTTCCGCGAAAAGCCGCCGGTGATCGCCGATAACTCCGTCCTGGTGCTTCACCTCTCGGGCGACATCCCCGAAAAGCCGCCACTAGAGCTTCCGGGCATCCTCGGCGGCGGCGATGCCACTCTCACCGTCTCCGACCTCTGGATGATGTTGCGCAAAGCCGCCGCCGATCCGCACATTCGCGCCTTGGTGCTCGAGCCCGAAAGCCTGGGCGCCGGATGGGCCAAGCTCGAAGAGATCCGCGCCGATCTGGAGCAGTTCCATAAAACCGGCAAGCCGGTCTACGCTTACCTGCGTGCGCCGAGCGCGCGCGATTACTATGTCGCGCTGCCCGCCGACCGCATCTATCTGGGCGACGAAGAGCCGGTCTATCTCAAGGGCCTTCGCGCCGAAATCATGTACTTCAAGAAGTCGCTCGACAAGCTGGGCGTCACTGTCGAGGTGGAACACGCCGGCAAGTATAAGGATTTCGGCGACATGTTTACGCGCTCGGATATGAGTCCGGAAACCCGCGAAGTGATCACCAGCCTGGTGACGAATCTCTATGGCAATCTGGTGGACCGCATCGCGGCCGCGCGCAAGAAGACGCCGGATCAGGTGCGCGCCATCGTCGATCAAGGTCCCTTCACCGCGCAGCAGGCCCTGAACGCCGGCCTGGTGGATGCGCTGCGCTTCGAGGACCAGATGTGGGGTGAGCTGGGCGATAAAATGGGCGCCCGCCCAGTCAAAATCGCGGCGTCCCAGTATGCTATGGTTTCTCCCGAGTCCGCCGGCCTCGCGGGTCACAGCCACATCGCGCTGATCGTCGGCGCCGGCGACATCGTGCGCGGCGGCCCGGGCGACGACGGCTCCGGGGAGAGCTCGTTGACCTCATATGGCTTCAACAAACTGCTGCGCGAAGTGGGCGGCGATTCCACCATTCGCGGCGTGGTGGTGCGCATCGATTCTCCCGGCGGCGAAGCCTCGGCGTCGGACGAGATTTGGCGCGAGATGAACCTGCTGAGCAAGAAGAAGCCGGTGGTAATCTCCATGTCGGACGTGGCCGCTTCCGGCGGTTACTACATGGCGATGACGGGCGACCCGGTGGTGGCCTATCCGCAGACCGAAACCGGTTCCATCGGCGTGGTATTCGGCAAGCCCGATCTGCACGGCCTCTACGACAAGCTGGGCGTTACCAAAGACGCCGTCCAGCTAGGCAAGCACGCCGATATCGATTCCGACTACACCGGGCTGACGCCCGAAGAGCGCGAGATCCTGCGCCAGGGCATCGACGAAAACTACCGGGATTTCGTCGGCAAAGTGGCGGCCTCGCGGCATCTCAGTTACGACCGGACGGAACCGCTGGCGCAAGGGCGCGTGTGGCTGGGTTCGCAGGCGAAGGAGAACGGCCTGGTGGATGAGCTGGGCGGCCTCGATACCGCCATTTCGCTGGTGAAGAAGAAGGCCAACATTCCCGCCGGCGAGAATGTGACGCTGATGGTCTATCCGCCGCGCGAAAGCCTGCTCAACATGCTTTTGAAGCGATCGACGGGCGCCGATGCGCTCAGCGCCATGCTGGATGCCCGGCTGCAACAGGTCTTCGGCCGCGTTCCCTTCCACGCATGGATGAAGGGCGGGATGCTGCGGATGATGCCGGTCTGGGTCGACGTCCGTTAGCTAGGGTGAGTGGGGCAGCCAATCTTGGCTGCAGCCGCCTTTCAGGCGGCTTTTGCCCATTGCCACTCGTCCATCTATTTCGTATACGCTACACTCACGGTAAACTGGAATAGGAACATCTTCTTGCATTCGCATTCACACGCGCACGGCCATCATCATCATCACCACCACGCCGGAACCGGCAACGTCCTCCGCTGGTCGCTCGCGGCCACCGGCTTGTTCGTCGTTATCGAGCTTGTCGCCGGAATCGAGTCGCACTCTCTGGCGCTGCTCTCCGACGCCGGACATAACTTCACCGACGCCGTGGCATTATTCCTTACGTGGTTCGGTTTCTACCTGCAATCGAAGCCCGCGGACGAAATCAAGACCTACGGTTATCATCGCGGCGGCGTGCTGGCGGCCTTCGTGAATGCGCTCACGCTGGTGGCGCTGTCGGGATGGATTCTCTACGAGGGCATCGGCCGCCTGCAACATCCCGAGCCGGTTCAGGAAGGCGTGATGCTCGGCGTTGCCGCGCTCGGTCTGCTGCTGAATGGCGGCATCATGCTCTCGCTGCGCAGCGCCAGCCGCGACGATATCAACGTGCGCAGCGCCTTCGTCCACATGTTGGGCGACGCGCTGGGCTCGGTCGCCATCATGGGCGGCGCGATCACCATCCGCTACACCGGCTGGCAGCGCGTGGACCCCATCCTATCCATCCTCATCGCCGCCATGATCGTATGGACGGCTTGGGACATCATTCGCGAATCGCTCAACATTCTGCTGGAAGGCTTGCCTCGCGGCATCGATCTGCGCGGCGTCAGCGCCTCGATGAAGGGACTCGAGGGCGTGCTGGACGTTCACGACCTGCACATCTGGAGCCTCGGATCGAGCACGCACGCCCTGAGCTGCCACGTGCTGATTGAAGACGTTCCGCCTTCGGCGAGCGACTGCATTCTGCGCCGGCTGAATGGGATGCTGGCCGAACACTATCGGATTTTTCACTCCACGGTGCAGTTTGAGCACGTAAGCTGCGCCATCTCCGAGAGCGGCTGCGCCATTCCCGTGTCGGCGGAAGAGCATCATCATTAGGTGGGGGTGGGCCCATGGCCTGCCGCGTCCCGAGCCGCTCCGAGCGCTCGGGGGGCAGGCGCCATCTGCGATTTAAGCTCGTTTGCCAATCGAGTAACGTGGCAGGCCATGGGCGGCCATGGGCCCGCCCCACTGAGTTAACTAAAGGCCGTATTGGCTGGGCCCGCGCTCGCGGTGTATGTTTGATGGTAGTTTGACTTCCACCATCACAAAGGCTCCCCCGCTGGCAGCGCCCGCGCTAGAGCCCACGGCGCGTCCAGCAGTCCCCGATCGCATCGAAGATCTGGGCATCCAGCAGTCGGTCGTCACCGATTTGATTTTGCGCTATTTGTGGCTCCACGGATCGGGCTCCCTGGCCAGTCTGCACACGACGCTCAAGCTGTCGTTCCCGATTCTCGAGACCCTGTTCCATCAATTGCGTACGCAGCAGGTACTCGAAGTGAAGGGTATGGTTGGCAACGACTATGCCTTCACGCTCACCGGCGGCGGACGCGCCATGGCCGCCTCGCGCAACGAAGTGTGCCAGTACGTGGGCGCCACTCCGGTTTCGCTGGACCAATACCACGCCGTCGTCAAGGCGCAGGCGGCCAAGATCCGGCTGAATCGCGATACGCTGCGGGTGGCGTTCGACGATCTGGTGCTGCCCGATGGTCTTCTGGATCAACTCGGTCCGTCGCTGATCGGGCATCAATCGCTGTTTCTCTACGGCGGCACCGGCAACGGCAAAACCAGTATCGCCGAGCGCGTCCTGCGCATCTACAAGGACGCCGTGCTGGTACCCTACGCGGTGGAAGTGAGCGGGCACATCGTCACCATTTTCGACCCGGTGGTGCATCGCGTGGTTCCCGGCAGCGATCCAATGCTCGATCCGCGATGGGTGCTCTGCGAGCGCCCCTGCATTACGGTTGGCGGCGAGTTCTCCGCTTCCATGCTGGAATTGCGGCTGGACGAAGGGCCGCACATTTTCATCGCGCCTTGCCAGTTGAAGGCCAACAACGGCATTCTGATCGTCGACGATTTCGGCCGCCAGATGATAACCCCGCGCGAGCTGCTGAACCGGTGGATTGTGCCCCTCGACCGGCGCGTGGATTATCTCACCCTCGCATCCGGCATGAAGTTTCAGGTTCCGTTCGAGTTGATGGTGGTCTTCTCCAGCAATCTGGACCCGCGCGAGCTGGCCGATGAAGCCTTCCTCCGCCGCATCCAGACCAAGGTGCTGGTGGAAGACGTCACCCCCGAGCTGTTCGACGAGATTTTCCAGCGCGTGGCCCAAAGTAACAACTGCTTCGCCGAGCCCGGCGCCGCCCAGTATCTGCGGGAGCGTTGCCTCGAACAGGCAGGGGGCAATTTGCGGGCATGCTATCCCATCGATATTTTCCGGCTGGTGAAGGCCATCAGCGAATATGAAGGGCGCCCCGTCCGGTTCACGAAAGTCAATATCGACCGGGCCGTGGCCCTCTACTTCGCCAAGAGCCCCAGCGTCTGATCCCTCACCCGCACGGAACCGCGCGCGCCTGCGGCAGTGATTGCCAGACCGCTTGCTGACGCGCGCGGCTCCGTTCGGAGCTATGAACCGCCGTATTTAGCTGGAACTTCGAGGGGGCGGCCACGGACCGGGGGGTCCGCCCCACAACATCCGATTGCGGACAAAGTCAGTGACATTGGGATGCCATCCTGCGCGGAGGTTGCCAACCGGTTGCCAACCGCCCCTGTCACCCTATTCGGCGAGACTCGATAAGTGAATCGGTAGCAGGATCAGCGGCACCCATGGTGGGTGACGAAACCCTCGTAGGGCACGCAGAAGCGCGTGCGCCACGTTACTCCGAAGTATCCTAATGCTCGCGCAATTCCAACGACGCGGAATTGAGCGCCGCGGGACTTCGCCCTAGCATGGCGCGGATCACGTAGAACGAGCACCCGATCGCCACAGCCAACGCAGCATTAACCATCAGCACTGCGAGGGCCGTCGACAGGAACGCCGCGGCGTCCACGCGGCCCATTTTCGGAAGCCTGCGCCAGGCGCTCCAATCGAGCAGGCATAGGCCCATCCACGCCGTAACGCCCGCCAGCGCGGCCAGCGGAATGTGGGAGACGAATTCCCACCCCAGCCGAAGAATCACTATCAGAAAAACGGCGTGCATCAGGTTCGCCAGGCGCGTCGAGCCGCCGCAACGCACCACCGCCAGGCTGCGTGCGGGGATGCCTACGCTGGGCGGCGCGCCGATCATTCCCGCGAATACGTTGGCGATGCCGTAAGCGCCCAGCTCCGCGTCCGCCGCGGAGGCATTCATGCGCTGGTGGCGGCCGCGGAAGTGCTCCACCACGCGCGACGTGATGAGAATGTTGACGGACGATACGAAGGCCAGCGCGAAAGCCGAAGGAAGTACGGTGAACGCGTCGCTTGGGTTCCATGAGAATCCGACGAACGCCGGCAGCGCCGCGGAAATCGCGCCCACTTCTTGTTCACGGACTCCCAGCATACGGGCTAACAGCACCGCCAGCACGATACCCACCAGCGGGGCCGGAATGCGGTGCGAGTACCGCGCCACAAAGGTCGCGGCCAAAATCACGGTCAGCCCGAGCGCCAGAGGAACGGCGCGGGCATCTCCCAAGTGGCTCAGCGCGCCGGTAAGCTGGCCCAGGGCGGACCTGGCCTGGCGCGAAAAAGGCGAGGCCACTCCCATAATCGTGTCAAGCTGCGAAATCACCATCATGGCGCCGATGCCGCAGGAAAACCCCGTCACCACCGCGTGGGGAACGCGCGTGATGTGCCGCCCCAGCTTCAAAACGCAGAAGCCCATCATGATTACCGAAGCTACGATGGAGACTTTCGCGGCCCCGCCGATTCCCTGGTTGCGCACCGCCATGGCAATGAAAGGAACGGTAGCGCTGGCGGTACCGCCGATCAGCACCGGGTTGCGGCCCAGCAGCGCGATCACCGGCGCCGTGAGAATCGAAGTGAAAACTCCCAGCACCGGTGGCAGGCCCATCAGCGCCGCCATGGCGAGGCCGTAGGGCAGGGCGATCAGGGCGGCGATCAGCCCGCCCGAGCAGTCTCCAAAAAACTGCGTCCACCCGTAAGTGCCCTTCCGCTCGCCATGGAGGAGCGCCAGATTCAAGCCATCACCTTGAGAAACGCCGTTTTGAACTTGTTCATTTCCTCCTGCGTGCCGATAGAAACGCGCACGTAGGTGGGCCAACTGGGCCAGACGCGCCCGATATAGATCTTCTCCTTGCGCATTGCTTCAATAATCTCATTGCCGGGGCGCTTGACGTCAACCATGAACTTGTTGGAGACGGACGGAACGTAGCGAAACCGGTTCTTTTCCAGGAATTCGAAAACGTCCCCGCGGACGCCGGCGATGATCTTGCGGCGCTCGGGCACTACGGTCTTCGATTTCAGACTGGCGTTTGCGCCGGCCATTCCGGTGACGGGCAGCGCGCCCGCGGAATACTGCGTGATCTTCTGCAGCAGGTCGGGACGGCCCAGCGCGGCGCCTGCGCGCAATCCGGCCATACCGTAAATCTTCGAGAAGGTGCGAAGAATCACGATGTCCTTATCCTTCGCTACCAGATCGGAACACATCGGCGCGCCGGCGATATGGATGTAGGCTTCATCGAGAAGCAGAACCGAGCCCTTCGGCTTATTCTCCAGCAGCCACTCGATATCTTCCCGCGGCGTCAGCGTGCCGGTGGGGTTGTTCGGGTTGCAAACGTAGATCAGGCCGGCGTTGGGGTCGGCCTTGGCCATGGCTTTGACGTCGTGAGCGTAAGACGAGGTCAGCGGAATGGCGACCACCTTTGCGCCTACGAATTTTGCGGCGCGCTCGCCGGCCTCGTATCCCGGATTGGCGGTAACGAAAGGCTTCGAGGGCGAAGTGAACGCCAGCACGGCCTGATGCAGCGGGGCGCTGGAACCGGCGTAGGCTTGCACGCAGTCGGGCTTCAGACCTTCCATGTCGGCCATGGTTTGTTGGAAGCCGAAAGTCTCCTCATACATGTAGCGGCCACCCTTTTGGACAATCGACTGGATAGCGGCGGCAGCCTCAGCGCAGGGGCCCAACGGGTTCTCGTTAGCGTTGATGCGAACCGCGTCGGGCGGCATGTCGCGAACCGCCGAGAGCTGCGCCAGGGCCGGTTCATTGTAGAAAGGCAGCGCCGCGCCGGCGGCGACCATCGCGCCCAGCCGGCCGAAATGGCGGCGTGAAAAGCCGCGTGTTACAAATTCGCTTTTTTGTTCGTTGGTCAAAACCGTCATCATACACCCTCGCTTAATTAAAGATTGTTGCGCGCCATGCCAGAACGGCACGCGCTCTCGACGGAGGAGCGGAGTTCCACGCCGGCTTGGCGTAGTAGCCCCTAGGCGCAGCCTATCAGAGGCGGCGCAGGCTGTCGAATAAATAGAATTTATCGGGCCTATCGGCGTAGCGGGAGGCAGTTGCGTGCCTCGATCCGCCGTGGGAGCCGGTCTTCATCCACGATTCCCTACAACGCGCATTCGGCCAGGTTCGTAGAGGAGGTTCAGGATGAAGGACGAGTCGAGATCCCGACCTCGGCCGCCGCAGCGTTCGTGAGCTTCCCGGTGGTCGAACTGAAGGCTTCCAGGTGATCCTTAATTTAATGGAACAGTCCATTCTCACCGTCAACCGTGGAAATCTACTGACCACGAAGGCCGCCCGGGAGTGGCCGGTTTCTCCCAGCATGGATTCGAACCACAGTCTTGACAGCTTTCGGATGGTCCGTAATTTACTGATTCCACAAAGTTACTGAAGTCGTCAAAAGCGTCAAAAGCAAGCACCTTGTACAAAATCGGTACAAGACGCATCGATAAATCCGGCGACGATTTTCGCCTACTGGAACGATTGCATTTTGCTCGGTTTCCCCGGATTGATATTACGGGTTAAGATAGGGAGGTGAAGCTGTCCAAGATGCTTCCCGTTCTACTGGGTTCCGGGGTGGCGTTCGTCCAAGTTTGCGGCGGCCAAGTAATCTATCGGTCGGGGGACTCTGCGCCGGCTGTGAAGGCAGAGATCAACGATCCTCAGGCTGTTGCCATCGACGGCGCCAGGACACTTTACATCGCCGAAAACGACGGTGTCATCCGGCGTGTCGATCTTCGAATCGGAATCATCACCACGCTCCAGACCAAACGCAAGCCGGAAGCAATCAGCAGCCTTGCGGTCGATAGGAACGGGAATCTCCTGGCTACGGAGTGGGAGTCGGATCGTATTATCAAGATTGATCCGACCAATGGCTCGGTGACAACAATAGCTGGGGGCGGGCGCCTAGACGAGTTCAGCGGTGACGGAGGACCCGCGACGGATGCTGGGCTGAGCCGTCCAGAGTCCGTAACCACTGACACGGCGGACAACGTTTATTTTGCCGATCTTGGAAACAACAGAATCCGGCGCGTGGACGCGAAGACCAGGATTATCACAACAATCGCTGGGAGCGGTCAGCAAGATTCCAGTGGAGACGGTGGGCTCGCGATCGATGCCGGACTAGAGTTCCCCGACAGTGTTGCCGTAGATCGCGAAGGGAATGTTTTTATTTCGCAGTCTGGAAACGAACCGGATAGCCATCGAGTTCGTCGTGTCGACGCAAAGAGCGGAATCATAACGACAGTGGCCGGCTCGGCGAAGGCAGGGCTAACAGGCGACGGCGGACCAGCGTTAGCTGCTGGGCTGGACTTCCCTTCCGATCTACTGCTCGACGCGATGGGGAACCTCTATGTGGTCGAAGGGACGAATGATCGAGTAAGGTACATCGATACGCACACCCAAGTCATAAGGACTGTGGCGGGATCGACCAACGGATTTGGGGGAGACGGCGGTCCGGCAGTTCTGGCCAAGCTCGACTATCCGACCTCGATCGCGATTGATTCCGACGGAAACTTGTACATTGCAGAACTCGTGAACCATCGCATTCGCCGGGTTGACGCACGCACGGGAATCATCGAGACCGTGGCCGGCAACGGATTTCCGAATCATATACACGTATTTTGACGTAACCACCCGCCCGTGTTTGCCCCCTCGAATTCAGGCGCGTAGTTGGTTCAGGGCGGGTCTGTGCCCCTGTCGTGGCCTTCCAGGCATCGATTCGAAGGGCGAATACATGCTCAACGCTCTCAGTCTAACAGCGTCAATGAGTTCGACCGCGCGGTCACCAGGTGTCAGTACAAAATCGGTACATGAACGCGGCATTGGCCTTCTAACTGTTGAAGCGAAAGAGTGGCTCCCCCGGCATGGATTCGAATCGCGAATAACCTAAACCTATCGGAATGCGTAATCTTTAGATTCTAAAAAGGTTGATATTGCCGAAAAGGACAGTTCCATCCGCGGCGATCCGTGGGGAATGGAATGTGCTGCTGAACCCCGCTCATACTGAGTTCTCCAAGATCGAATTTCGTGATCCGGAGCCGTTTGAATTTGGCGCGCGGATGTTCCGGTAGACGCAGCATCTCGAATCGCATATAGCCACCTGAGATAGCTATAATGAATATATATGCGGGTTAGTGTCGCCGACGCCAAGAACAAACTTCCTGAATTGATAAAAGCCGCGGAGAATGGCGAACCCGTCACCATCTGCCGCCGAGGCGTGCCCGTCGCCGATCTTGTACGTACCAAGGCGAACAGCGCCGAAATGCCCAAATTCGGAACCCTCAAAGGGAAGATCGTGGTTCACGATCCGGATTGGTGGAAGCCTATGTCGGACGAAGAAGTAGGTGCGTTCCTTGGAGGGAGCGAATGACGTGCGTCTGCTGCTCGATACGGTCACTTTCATCTGGGCTCTAGATTCGCCCAGCCTTATCTCGAAAAAGGCATTCGCCGCCCTGGCCGACAATGCCAACAGACGCGAGTTGAGCGCAATCTCGCTTTCAGAGCTCGCCATCAAGCACTCGATAGGCAAGCTGGATCTGGGCAGAGAGGATGCGCTCGCGGGCATCGCGGATCTCCAGTTGCGCGTACTGCCGTATACAGCGGACCACGCCTACCATCTCTTCGGCCTGCCGCTTCACCACCCCGATCCCTTTGACCGCCAGATCATCGCGCAAGCGCTGGCCGAAAATACTCCGGTTGTAACCCCCGATGACAAGTTCAAGCTTTATGAGGGCATCAAAGTGATTTGGTGAGAACGTCGCAGAGGAAACAAAGTATTCCACTCCTATGCTCGGTCACCCTGAAGGCGGAACATAATCCGCAATATGCTTTTTCATTCGTGCCTCCGGTAGGAAGGCGCTCAGTGATCGCGCTCAGTCACTAACTCAGTAACCGTCAGCAGCGCCCTCTGGTACGGCGACTCCGGAAATTCGCCGATAATATTGCGGGCCTTATCGGTAAACGTCTGCGCGCGCTCCTTGACGCGCTCAATCCCGCGATACTTTTCCAGCAGCGCCAGAATCCGCGCGAACGGCACTTCGTCATAGCTGCGCTGCTGCAGGATAATTTCCACCAGACGGCGTTCACTGGGGGACGCGCACTCCAGCGCATAGACCAGCGGCAGCGTCACCTTGCCTTCGCGCAGATCGCCGCCAACGGGTTTGCCGAGAGTCTTCTCGCGCGCCGTGAAATCGAGCACATCGTCCACCAGCTGGAACGCCATGCCCAGGTTCCAGGCGTATTCGCCCAGCTTTTCCTGGAATTGCGCGTCCGCGTTCCCGGCCAGCGCGCCAAGGCGGGCGCAAACGGAAAACAGGCACGCGGTCTTGCGGTCCACCAATTCCATGCAGTCGGCTTCGGTGACGCCAATGCGGCCGATGCGCTCGAGCTGGATCAATTCGCCTTCCACCATCATCTGGGTGAGGCCGATGAGCAGTTCCAGAATCTGGAAATTGCGCTCGCGCAGCGCAATTTGGAACGCCTGCATGTAGAGCCAGTCGCCCGCCAGCACGCAGGTATGGTTGCCCCACTTGAAGTTGGTCGAGGGGCGTCCGCGGCGCGTCTGCGCGGCGTCAATCACGTCGTCGTGCACCAAAGTGGCGGCATGGACCAGCTCCACCACCGCGCCCAGTTGAACCGCGGTGCGTCCGCCGTTTCCGGCGAGCTTGGCGGAAAGCAACACCAACGCGGGGCGCAAACGCTTGCCGCCTGCCGATTGCAGGTACTGGCCGATGGCAGTCACTGCCTCGACGGACGCTACGGATTCCGAGGAAATCCTCTGTTCTACCAGTTCCAGCTCATGCTGAATCAGGTCGAAAATTTCCCTGGCGGAGAGGGCTTGCCCCAACTTGCCTAAATTCATCTAAGCTAACCAGTTTACCTGTTAGCAGGCGTACGCCGCAAACATAAGTGCTGAAAGTTACGCGTAGTTTGCTCCGCAATGGCCTCCGGCGCGCATCCACGCACTTCCGCGAGACGCCGCGCGGTATCCGCGATGAATGCGGGTTCATTGCGCTTTCCGCGCCGCGGCACGGGCGCGAGATACGGACAATCGGTCTCGATGAGGATGCGGTCTTCGGGCGCGACGCGCGCGGCCTGGCGCACGGTTTCGGCTTTCGGAAACGTCAATACGCCGCCGAAGCTCAGATAGAAACCCAGGTCGAGCGCTTCGCGCGCCTGCTCTTCGTCGCCGGTAAAGCAGTGCATAATGCCTTCACCGCGCCAGCGCGAGCGCAGCACTTCGAGCGTATCGGACCAGGCTTCGCGCGTGTGGATCACGATAGGCTTGCGCGCTTCGCTGGCCAGATCGAGTTGGCGCTCGAAGACCGCGCGCTGCACCTCGCGCGGCGAAAAATCGTAGTGATAATCGAGGCCCATCTCGCCGATGGCCAGCACTTTGGGATGCTGCGCCAGCTCGCGCAGGCGCGCGAAAGTTTCATCGGTGGCTTTGGACGCTTCGTGCGGGTGCACGGCGACGGTGGCGTATATAAAAGGGTAGTGATCGGCCAGACGGATTCCAGCTTCGAGATCGGGCGGCCCATCGCCGGTGCCGATCGCCATCATGCATTCCACGCCGGCGGCGCGGGCGCGATCGATTACGGCCTCGCGGTCTTCGTGGAACTGCTCGTGATCCAGATGACAGTGCGAATCTGTCAGGTTCACTTCAAACGCGCTCCGGCGGGGATGTCTTCATGGAACCCCGCCAGCACCGGCTTCCCGCCTTCAATGGAAGCCGCGACAATCATGCCGTTCGATTCGATTCCCCTCAGCTTGCGCGGCTGCAGGTTAGCGACAATCACTACTTTGCGATTGAGCAATTGCTCCGGCGTGTACGCCTCGGCGATGCCGGCGACAATGGTTCGCGGCTCCGGTTCGCCGATATCCACTTTCATGTGCATCAGCTTGTCGGAACCTTTGACGCGCTCGGCGGAGAGCACCAGACCCACGCGCAGATCGATCTTGAAGAAATCGTCGGCAGGAATCTTCGAGGATTGGGGTGTTTCCGGCGCCGCTTCCGGCTTCTTGCCTACCAGCACGGCCTGCTCGGCGGAGATTTTCTCCTCCAGGTCGCGCATCTTTGCGACGGCTTCTTTCAGCTCGATTCGCGGAAAAACGCCCACCACTTCGCCGATCTTCTGGCCCGCCTGCAGGCCGCCCCATTCCAGCGCGCCAAAGCGCACGGATTCGATGGATTCCGCCACGCCGAGCTGCGCCCAAATCTTCGGAGCCGATTGCGGCAGCACCGGAGAAAGCAGCGCTGTAGCGATGCGCAACGCTTCCGCCGCCGTATAGAGCGTGGAATCGAGTTGCTGACGAGCTTCGTCGCCGGGCTGCTTCGCCAGCTTCCACGGCGCGCGCTGCACGATGAATTTATCCACCGCCGAGATCAATCCCCAGACGGCTTCGAGGCCCTTGGAAAACTCGAAGCGGTCGAATGCGTCCTGCACGGCTTGAATCGTGGAGTTCGCTACCACGCCGATTTCGGCATCGCCGCCTTCGGGAACAACTCCGCCCCGATACTGATGAATCATAGTCAGCGTGCGGCTGGCAAGGTTGCCCAAGCCGTTAGCGAGGTCGGAATTGTACCGGCCCACCAGCGCGTCGTAACTGAAACTGCCATCCTGCCCGAAGACGATTTCGCGCAGCAGAAAGTAGCGCAGGGCATCCGCGCCCATCACTTCGCGGATGGGTTCGGCGCGCACGATGTTGCCGCGCGATTTGCTCATCTTGTCGTTTTCAAACAGCAGCCAGCCGTGGGCGAAAACCTGCTTGGGCAGCGGCGCGCCGCCGGCCATCAAAAATGCCGGCCAGAAGACCGCGTGGAAACGCACGATCTCCTTGCCGATAAGGTGCAGATCGGCGGGCCACAGATCTTCGCCATCCACGGCGCTCATATAGCCGATCAGCGCATCGAACCAGACGTAGAAGACATGCTTGCCTTCCACCGGCAGCGGGATGCCCCACTTGAGCGTCGTGCGGCTGATGGATAGATCGTGGAGACCCTGACGCACGAAGGAAATCACCTCGTTGCGGCGCGATTCGGGCTGAATGAAATCGGGCTGCGATTCGTAGAGTTCGAGCAGTTTCGCGGTGAAGGCCGAGAGTTTGAAGAAATAGTTTTCTTCGGTAACGGTTTCGGTGATGCGGCCGCATTCCGGGCACGCGTCGCCGGCCTTGGCGTCGTTGACGTAGAGCTCGTCGTAAACGCAATACTGGCCGGTGTAGCTGCCCTTGTGGATGAAGCCGTTTTCCATGCAGCGCTGGAACAGCCACTGCACAACCTTGTGATGGCGCGGGTCGGTGGTGCGGATGGTGCGGTCCACGCGGATGTTGAGCTTCTCCCACTGCTTGCGGAATTCGGCGGAGATGGTATCGGCGAACTCCTGCGGCGATTTGCCGGTGGCCTCGGCGGCGCGCTCCACTTTCTGGCCGTGCTCGTCGGTGCCGGTGAACATCACCGCGTCGAAGCCTTTCATGCGCTTGTAGCGCGCAATGGTTTCGGCGGCCATGGTGGTGTAAGTGTGGCCGATGTGAGGCGCGGCGTTCACGTAATACAGCGGAGTGGTGAGATAGTATTTCATCGGGATTGGTTGAGGTATGCGAAATTGGCTTCGGCGATGACCTGTTTCAGCGCCACGCCGGATGCGAGCGCGAGTTTGCGGCAGTCTTCATATTCCGGCGCATAAGCGCCCTCGCCGGCGATTTTCACGCGCACTTTTCCGTAAGGCGTCGCGACTTCCGTCCAGGTGCGCGCTTGCACGCGCCGCTCGGCGGAGTAGATGCGCAGGCCCAGCGTCGAAGTTTCCTGGAAGACGATCTGCGCCAGCGATTCGCGGTCCTCGGGCCTGGCAATGACGCGCAGCAGATTTCCGGACCGGCCCTTTTTCATCACGATGGGCTGCAAGGTTACATCGAGCGCGCCCGCTTCGAATAAGCGCTCGGTGGCGTAGGCCAGCACTTGCGGGTTGGAATCGTCGATATTCGCCTCGATCACGGAGACACTGAGCGCTTCCTGCGCGCCAGTAGGCTCGCCGAGGATGACGCGCAGTACATTGGCTTGCCCCGGAAACTCGCGGTCGCCGGCGCCGTGGCCGGTGCGGGCGATCTTCATCGGCGGCAGCGTGCCGAACCGTTGCGCCAGCGTGGCGGCGATGGCGGCGCCGGTGGGCGTGGTCAATTCGAACGTGGGCCCTTGCGAGTAGACGGGAGCGCCGCGCAGCAGCAGGGCGGTAGCGGGCGCGGGCACAGGCAGCACGCCATGCTCCGTATTCACCGTTCCGCTGCCGACGTTGACCGGCGAGCACACGAGGGCGTCGACGTCGAGCGCGTCCAAAGCGACGCAGGCGCCAACGATATCGGCGATGGAATCGGCCGCGCCCACCTCGTGAAAATGCACTTTTTCGATGGGAACCTGATGCACCTCGGCTTCGGCTTCGCCGAGCTTGCGAAACACCGCGATGGCGTTCTGTTTCGCGCGCGGCGAAAGCTCGGCGCCTTCGATCATCTTGACGATATGCGGCAGATGCCGGTGCTTGCGGGTCTCTTCGGCCGCCACGCGATATTTGGTAGCGCCGATGCCGCCCCGCTTGACCTTTTCGAACGAGACCGTGGCGCCGGCATTGAGCGAGGATACGGCCGTGGCGATGGCGTTCTGGTCCGCGCCGGCATCGGCCAGCGCGCCCACGGTCATATCGCCGCTGATCCCCGAGAACGCGTCCAGGTAACAGGTGAGTGCCACGCTCTAATTGTAGCGGGCTCGTGGCGCGCGCACTCCTGCGTGCCGCGTTCACACTCGTGTGAACGCGATATATGTTTCCCAGCTTCTGAGGCGGATCCTCGCCAATCCCCGGACGAATGGCAGCGCCTGAAAATGAGCCACTGGTATAGTGACGGCCCTCGCTTGGTCGAGATCACCTCCGGCGCCGCCGTCTGGTACCACGGTGGCCTGCTTCCCTTGCCCATCCGTTGGGTGATGGTTCGAGATCCCAAAGGCAAGTTCGAAACGCGAGCTTTGCTGTGCACCGACCTCAATCAATCTCCCAGACAGATCTGCAATGGTTCCTGCTGCGCTGGCAAGTGGGAGTGACCTTCCAGGAAGTGCGGGCACATCTGGGAGTAGAGACGCAACGGCAATGGTTCGACTTGGCGATTGCCCGGACCACGCCGGTGTTGCTGGGTCTATTCTCGATTGTCACTCTGTTAGCTCACCGCCAAGCTCGTCACGGAACGCTTCCGGTTCGCCAAGCCGCCTGGTATGCCAAACCCCAACCTGCCTTCTCCGACGCTATCGCCCTAGTGCGCCAGCGCTTTTGGCGCTCCGGGAGTTCTTGGAGTTCCCGCCCGGACCGCGAGATGATTCGAATTCCCCGCGCGTTGTTTCAGGCCTGAGCGAAGCCGCTTGCTATGGGCAATAATTTGGATAAAGTCGAGCTGAGGGGCGATCTCCGCTACAGAGCCGCAAAATCCCCAAACGGTTAAGCACCTATCGCCAGGTTATTCCACGACTTCCGCTTTGGCAGCCTCATCGAGACAAGCCTGAAAGCGCGGGAGTCCTTCCGTTGGCCGGGAAGTATTCCATCATCCGCGGATAGAATTCGTGACTCTTCGCGGCCGGTTCGGCCCGCCCGCGCACGCTGAAACGGGTTGCCAAACCATCTTCTCCCACCAATTTCCACGCTCCCAAAAAGCACGGTCACAGACAGCACTTTGACATTTATTTTCAGGCTCTTTTAAAGCACTCAAGCCCTTTTGCGCCCTGCAGCCCCATAAACGTCTGCTAGCCTCTAATCGAATCGAGGTTTCCTCCCATGGCAACTCCCAAACAAGCCGCGGCCAGCCACGCCAACTCTTTAAAATCCACCGGCCCGCGCTCACCCCAGGGTAAGGCCGCGTCCCGCTTCAACGCCCTCAAGCACGGCATCTATGCCCAGCACCAGATCATGTTCGACGAAACCGCCGAAGATCTCGCCGGGCTCTCGGCCGAATACCACGAGCATCACAGCCCCGCCGATTCCGACCAGCGCTTCCTCGTCGACACTCTCATTCACAACGAATGGCGCCTCCGCCGCATGCGCCGCGTCGAAGCCGTTCTCTGGGAACATGCCGCCGACGCCTTCCTTGCCCAGCATCCCGAAGCGGAGGCCTGCAATTCCGGCGACGCCTGCGCCACCAACTCCGGCTACTTCGAGCGCCTCCAACGGATGGTCAACGGCTGCGAGCGCAACTATCACCGCGCCCTCAAAGAGCTGCAACGCCAACAAGTGGCGCCGGGCCATGCCCTGCGCACCCCGCAATCCGAAGCGGAGCCCCCCGCTGAGAGCGAATCAGCCCCGCAACCCGAACCACCCAAACCCACTTCCACGTCCTCAGCTTCGGTCCGCGCCACTCCTCCAACCCCACCTCCCGCAGCCCCCCAACCGACAGTTATTGACCCGGATGCCACACCGGTTGCCAGCCCCCTTGCCGGCCAACATGTCCCCGCAAGCCCCACGGAAACTCAGCCAGGCTCTTCCGATCGCTTCCCAACGCCCGCGGGAAGCAATTGATGCTGCTCTCCAGGCGATTGCACTGCCCGATGTTTCTAAGACGCTCCGAAAATGCCCGAAGAACGCCCCGAAGACGTCCCAAACATGCTTACCCACCCCCGCAACACTCCCCCACGGCGCGCATCCGCTCAACCCGCATACAATGGAACCGATGAATTGGAACGATGCAGCCGAAGATTTCCTGAATCTGGTGGTGGCCCAAACTCCGCGGCCCGTGCGCGAAACCACCGAAGCCGAACTGCGCGCGCTGGCCGAATCTATGGCCGAGGAGGACGGCAAGAACCGTGTTGGCGTGGAGACCGTCATCGCCGCCTGGGTGCGCAGTACCCCCGAGACTCTGCGCGCCGACCTGCCCCGCCAGATGGAACGCTACGGTCTCGACCCCGAAGACTACCGCTCTCTATTGGAATAACAAAAGTGGGCAGGCGCTTCCGCCTGCCAACCCCGCCAACCCCGAGCGCCTCTTGACACATCACTCGGATTTCGATATAACGGATTCCGAGTATGACTGAACACGCCGCCACCAAGCGTTCCGCATCGCAACCGGCCGTTTCGCAGCCGGCCGCCTCGCAACCAACCGCATCGCAGCCATCAAAACCAAACCTGCTGCAAGCCATCCCCGGATGGCTCCTTTCCGCGCTGCTCGCCCTGATCTTCCTCGCCGCCGGAAGCATGAAGCTCATCAGCCGCCCCGCCATGGTGCAGGAGTTCGCCCAGGTCGGCCTCGGTCAATGGTTCCGCTACTTCACCGGACTCCTCGAAGTGGCCGGCGCTATCTGCATAGTCGTTCCGCCTCTCAGCCGCTGGGGCGCGCTACTGCTGGCCACCGTCATGTC
Source organism: Bryobacterales bacterium (assembly GCA_003135055.1). Lineage (GTDB taxonomy): Bacteria > Acidobacteriota > Terriglobia > Bryobacterales > Bryobacteraceae > PALSA-243. The sequence continues at coordinate 35,469 of PLDF01000448.1, forward strand.
GGGCGCCGTCGTCGCGCATCTCATGGCGCTTCACACTCCGCCAACTTTGCCGGCCATCCTATTGGTCCTGGTGCTCGCCGCCGCCTGGCTTCGCAGGTTATGACTCGCCCCAACCCACGCCGCCAGTTTCTGGTCCTCTTCCGCAGCTTCCTCTCGCGGATGATCGATCTTGAGCTGCTGGCCTCGCGCGGCGAAATCCAAACCCTGCTCGCCCAATTCGCGGCCATGCTCGCCGCCTTCAGCTTCACCCTGGCCGTCTATCTGACGCCGCGCTACGCCACATCCCCGCTGCCGCACGCGAGGCTGCTCACGCTGGCGTGGCTCGATGAAGAGTTCCTCATCGGCACAACCATGGCCATCGCCGGGCTCTTCACCCTGCTGGCATGGAACACCGTATTGCCGGACCGCCGCGACAGCCTGGTGCTCGGTCCGCTGCCCGTCCGCATCCGAACCCTGTGCCAGGCGAAAGCCGCGGCGCTGCTAACCTCGCTCGGAGTGAGTGTCTTCGCCATCAACGCGTTCACCGGCCTCGCCTATCCCGTGGTGGTCGCGTCCCAGCCCGGCCTCGTCGGTTTCTTGCGCTGCCTGGCCGCCTATTGGATAACTATGGCCGCCGCGGGGTTCTTCGTCTGCTGCGCCTTGCTCGCCCTGCAAGGCGTCGCCGCGCAAATCTTCAGTTATCGCCTGTTTCAGCGCGTCTCCAGCTTCCTGCAACTCGCGTTGTTCTTCGTGATTCTCGCAGTCTACTTCTTGAAGCCGCCGCTGGCCACCGTTGCCGGGCTCACCTCGCCGCACAACCAGCGCTGGCTCGCGTGGCTGCCCACCTACTGGTTTCTCGGCCTGTTTCAGCAACTCAATTCGCCGCTCCATCCCGTCTTCGCGCCCCTTGCCGCACGCGCGCTGTTCGGCCTGCTGGCAGCCGCCGTCGTCGCCACTGTGACGTACATTCTCGCCTACCAGCGCGGCCTGCGCCGCATCGTCGAGCAGCCCGATATCGCCACTGCCGACCGCTCCAGGCCGCCGTCCCGTCTGATCACAGCGCTCGCCGCCAGGTTCCTCGCCGCGCCCCTCGACCGCGCCATCGTCCTCTTCACAGCGCGCACCATCGCGCGCAGCCGCCAGCATCGATTAATCCTCGCAGCCTATGGCGGCATCGCGCTGGCCATCGCCCTGGCCTATCTCAAGAGTTACCTGTACGGAACCATGCTTCCCTGGGAAGATCGCGACGTCCCGCTGCTCGCGCCCAGCGTCGTCCTGCTGGTCTTCGCCGTGATCGGCGCGCGCGCAGTCTTCGCTCTGCCCATCGCGCTGCCCGCTAATTGGATCTTCCGCATCACCGCCGTCCACAGTCCCAAGACCTACTTCTCCGCGGTACGCAAAGCGCTCGCGGTCGTAGCGGTTGGGCCGGTATTGCTGGTCTGCGCCGCGGCGTACTTCTTTCTATGGCCTGGACGCAAGGGCATCGAACACGTCGTGATCTTGGCGCTTCTCGGCGCTATCCTTGTCCAACGATCGCTTTATCGATTCCGCAAGATTCCGTTCGCATGCTCGTATCTGCCCGGGAAAACGAATCTCAAAGTGAAGCTTACCGTCTATGGGACTCTGTTTCTAATCCTGTGCGCGACCGGCGTCCAAATCGAAGCTGCGAGCCTGCGCAAGGCCGCCAGCTTTACCATCCTCGCGCTCGTCCTGCTGGCCGCCGCCGCTTGGTCGTGGTTCCGCACGGTGCGCATGGCCGCCTCGCCCGATGCGCGCGTCCAGTTCGATGAAGTCCCCATTGAGGATATCTTTGCGCTCGACCTCAACGGCGAGGGCGGCGTCTGGTCCGGCGAAGCCTACGTCGATGCCACCACTCCACGCGACCCAGTCTCACTCGCCACGGTGCTCGAACAATCCGCGGGCGATTTTCGCGCCGCCATCCGCGCGCTGGCTAAGTCGCTGCCATTCACGGCCGCCGCAATTGCGCTCATCGCCGTCGGCATCGGCGCCAATACCGCCATCTTTTCCATGATCCACGCCATCCTCACCAAGCCCGCTCCCGGCATTCAGGCGGACCGCCTGGTCTCCATCGCGCAAGTGATCCATGGCGAAGCCAGCCCCGAGTTCAGCTACCCCGAATACCTGGACTACGCTCTGAACACGCAAACCCTGCGCTCCCTCACCGCATACGGCGGCGTACGCTTCACCGTGACCGCCCCCGATGGCAGTGCTCCCGGCAGCGCCTACGAATTGCGCGGCCAACGAGTGACGGCTAACTTCTTCGACGCCTTAGGCGTTCACATGGCCAGAGGGCGAACCTTCACGCCGGATGAAGCCAGCGGCGCCACCGGTCTGGCGGCCGTGATCGCCTGGCACGTGTGGCAAAACCAGTTTCACGGCGCTGGCAATATCATTGGCCGCACCATCTTAGTAAGTGGTCTGCCCGCTACTATCGTAGGAGTTACCACCCAAGGTTTTCGCGGCCCCCAATTCGTTCCCAATTTTGAAATCGGCGTGCCCATCGCCGCCGATTCCCGCCTGCGCGGGACTGACCGGAGACTCTTCGACCGCACCTTCCATTACGTTGCTATCATCGGACAACTCGCACCGCGGGCAACCGTGCGGCAAGTTCAAGCCGAGTTCGATGTCATGTCGAAATACGTGCAGTCCCAGCCGATAACGCCCGATGGAAAATTCGTCCCGATTCAAGTTGCTCCTTATTCCTCTACCGCGTTCAGTGTTTGGCAAAGCGCGCGGGCTCATTTCTTCGGGCGCATCGTTACCGCGGTCGGCCTGCTCACTCTGCTCATTGTTTGCGCCAACGTTGCCAACCTGATGCTGGCGCGGTCGGTCGCCCGTCAGCGCGAAATGGCCGTCCGCCGCTCGCTGGGCGCTTCTCACATGCGAATTCTCCGCCTGCTGATGTCCGAAGCTCTGGTGCTGGCATTGGCGGCTTCGGCTGCGGCTCTGCTCTTTGCCTCATGGGTCACGCGGGCGATCGTGAAGCTGATTCCGCCGCTGGCCTCCGGCGCGCGCATTGAGCCCGACCTCACTCCGGATACTCAGGTGGCGCTTTACGCCCTGGCGCTGGCCGTTTGCAGTGCCTTGGCCTTCACCATTGCGCCGGCTGTACGCGCATGGCGGCAGGGGCTGCTGCCGTGGCTGCGCTCCGGCGAGAACAGCATTGCGCCCGGACGCTCCACACTCTCCCGGTTTCTCGTAGTCGCGCAACTCGCCCTCTGCGTGCTGCTGCTCACTGGCGCCGGACTGGCGTCGCGGTCGGTCTACCTGATCGGACAGCTCGATCTACACTTCGCCAAGGACCATCTACTGCTGGCCGGCATCAACACCGCCGGAGCTGCCACGGCCCAGGACAACATCGCCCTTCCGGAGCGCCTGCGCCAACGTCTGCGCGCCGTCCCCGGCATCGTCTCCGTATCTTATGCAACGGCGGTTCCCTCAAGCAACTTCGGCGGCTGGTCCGATTCGGTGCAGGCCGTGGGCGCCGCGCAAAGCGTTCGCGCCAACGGAATGTACGCGGGCCCCGGCTATTTGGAGACCCTCGGTGTTCGCGGCATGGAAGGGCGGGGAATCACGGTGGAAGACGTTGCGGCCGGCAGAAACTCGGCCGTCATCAATCGCAATTTGGCGCAAACGCTCTGGCCCGGCCAAGCGGCAATAGGCCGTGAGTTAGTGGTCTTCAAGCAAACTGTCACGGTTGTAGGTGTGGCGCCAAACACGCAATCGCAATCCGGCACTAACTATGTGTTCTTACCGGATCGCGTGGTCGCCGCGGGCGGCAGAGTGCTATACCTACGTTACGCGGGCAGTCTCGACGCCATTGGCCCTGCGGTCAGACAAGCCATTCGCGAAGTGGATACGCGCATTCCCGTCGTCTCTTTAAGAACCATGGAAAGGGAGTTAGAAGAGGACAATGGGCCATCCATCCTGATCGCATCGCTCCTGGGAGTCTTCTCGACCGCCGCGCTGATCCTGGCCGCCATCGGCCTCTACGCCGTCGTAGCGCTTCAAACAGCCCGGCGCAAGCGCGACTTCGGCATCCGCATGGCTCTAGGCGCATCGACCCATCAAATCCTCGCCACAGTGTTACGGGAAGGCTTGCTCCTGGCGGCCGTCGGCGGCTTCTGCGGCATAGCGCTAAGCTTCGCCGCCGGCAAAGCGCTAGGAAGTCTGCTGGTGGGCGTTAGCCCGACCGACGCCGTGACTTACTGCGCAGTAATCGCCATCTTACTGTCGGTGTCCATGCTAGCCTGCTACATTCCCGCCCGCCGCGCCACCCAAATAGACCCATCGGAATCTCTCCGCCAAGAGTGAGAGTGGGGCAGCCAATCCTGGCTGCAGCCGGCTTTCAGCCGGCTCTCTTCGTGGCGCACGCACTCATGCGTGCCGCGTTCACACTCGTGTGAACGCGACATCTGTGAACGCCCTTCCCACCCGTTATCCAAGATTCACAGATGCGCCGCCACACCGGCCGCTGTATGATGCACTTACATGAGGCTCTTCCTCTTACTCCTGGCTCTGCCCCTCTGGGCTGCCGACGATGCCAACGCCATCCTCCGCCGCTACCTGGAGGCGGATAAGCAAAACGACGAGAAGGCCGAGCAGTACACCTTCGTTCAGGAAAACGCATGGTTCGTTCGCGACAAGAACGGCGAACTACATCAGAACCGCTCGGAAACGCTCGAAGTGATCTTCATCGAGGGCCAGACATACAGGAAACTGGTCGCGCGTAGCGGCAAGCCGCTTGATGCCAAAGAAAAGGCCAAGGTAGATAAGAAAATGCGCGAGACTGCCGAGCAACGGCGTAAGCAGCCACGGGAGCCGGATGGCGGGAGAGTCACCAACGGCCACGTCAAGGTCGATTTCGGCTCCGACGAGGAACTCCTGACGCTCTTCGACAATCGCCTGGCGGGCGAAGAAGAGATCGGCGGACGCAAAGCCTGGGTGATCGAATCGACGCCCCGCAAGGACCGCCCGCCGGCGAACCGGCACGAAAAAGATGCCATGAGCTTCGGCAAGAAGTTCTGGATTGACGAGGCTGAAAACGAAGAGCTACGGGCCGTCTACACCGTCGTTGGAGACCACATCTTTCTCAAGCCCGGATCCACCACGACCATTGAGTTCCAGAAGATCAACCAAGATGTGTGGCAGCCCGCGCTAGTGGTAATCGACGCGCGCAATACAATGGCCGAGATCGTCGCGGAGGAAAACATTCGCTTCTCGAATTTTAAGAAGTTCGACGTGCAATCAACCATTACTATTGACAAGTAACTTGTCACAGCACGTGATAGTAACCGCCGCGCTGCACCACTTCCACCGGCACGGCAAACAATTCTGAGAGACCCTCCGCCGTAAGTCCTTCGCGCTTCGGCCCGTCGTAATGAACACGCCCGGCGCGAATCGTCACCACTCGTTCTATCTCTGGAATAATATCCGGCAGATGATGCGTCACCATGAGTAAGCTGATGCCGCCCCTCGCCAGCTTGCGCAGTATCTCGCGCAGCCCGTGTTCCGCGTGCAGATCCAGGCTATTCGTCGGCTCATCCAGAATCAGCGCCCGCGGATCGTGCACCAGCGCGCGCCCAATCAGGACGCGCCTCGCCTCGCCGGACGACAGTTCTATCGTATTCCGCTCCGCCAGATGACCGATCTCCAGCAACTCCATCACCTCGCGCGCCTTCTGTTCCATCGCCAGCGTAACGCTGTGATTCGGCCAGATACCCACGCTGCCAAAGAAGCCCGAGAGCACGATCTCATAGCCCGAGTAATCCCGCGTGCACATCTGCATCCAGTCGTTCGAAACCAGGCCGAGTTGATTCCGCAGCTCGAACAGATTCCACCGGTCGCGCCCCAGAATTTGCGCCCGCCACGGCTCGTCCTTCTGCCGCGGATACAACTCGCGCGCGATCAGCTTAATCAGCGTCGATTTCCCCGACCCATTCGGCCCCAGAATGGCAACATGTTCGCCCTCGTCGATGCCGAGCGTGAGCCCATCGAGCACCAGCCGCTCGCCGCGCTGCACCGTAATGTTACGAAAGTCGATAAGCGGATGCATTCTCACTTAGTAACTTCAGCCATGTACTACCATCCATTCCTAACTCCGCGCGGCCATGTGGGACAGACGATCGCCGTTTGTCGTCTGTCAAGCGCTCGCCTTCATCAAGGATGACAGACCACAAAAGGCGATGGTCTGTCCCACCTCAATGCGCCGCCGGCGCCGGGCCGCCCGCCTTCGGCCTCCGCATAAGCAGCACCAATGGCGAGAGCAGCGCCACCACCACCGCCATAACCGTGATGATATCGATGTAAGCGAGCGTGGTCGCCTGTCCGGTGACCATCCCCGCAATGCGCCCATAAGCCTGCTGCTGCGGATGCGGCACGCCCTTCTGCGCCAACGTCTGTGTTATGCCGCTCGCCAACTGCCGGAACGCCGCGTTGCCCGAATCGGTATGCGCCGTCATGTACACTTGATGTTTCTGCGCTTGCCGCGTCAACATCGTGCTGATCAGCGCGATGCCGATGCTTCCGCCGATATTCCGCACAAAGCTGTTCATCGCCGATATCTGGTTGTTCTTCTCGCGCGGCGTCCCCACATAAGCCAAAATGCTCGATGGCAAAAAAATGAACGCCAAACCCAGCGTCTGGTAAGTGCGGAGCATCGCCGCCGTTTTGAAATCCATCTGCAGGCTTAAGTGCGTCGCGATGTAATATAGCGAAGCGGCCGTCGCCAAAAACCCGAAGCACATCATGCCGCGGGGGTCCACGCGGCTCACCAGCTGCCCCGCGATCGGCATCATCAGCAGCATCATGAATCCGCCGCCCGCCATGGCTTCGCCGGCCTTCACGGCAGGATACCCCAGCAGAAGCTGTAGAAATTGCGGGATCACCACCGTCGTTCCGAACAGCACGATGCCCAGCACAAAGGTGAAGAACATGGCCGTCGAAAAATTCCGGTTCCTGAACAGCCGTATCTCCACGATCGGCGCCGGATGATAGTATTCCCAAACCACCCACGCAATCAGCGTGTAGATTGCCACAATGAATAGCGCCGCAATCCACGTGGTGGAAAACCAGTCTTTTTCCTGACCCTTATCGAGCACCATTTGCAAACAGCCGATGCCGATCACCAGCAGTCCCAGGCCCGGGTAATCGATGCGCGGACGTCCCTTGGCGCGTTCCGCTATCAGATAGGGCGGATCCTCCACCAACTTATGCGTAAGATACAACGAGACGATGCCGATAGGTACGTTGATATAGAAGATCCATCGCCAACTGAAGTTATCCGTGATCCAGCCGCCAAGCGTGGGCCCGATCGCCGGCGCCACCACCACCGCCATTCCGTAAACCGCAAATGCCATGCCGCGTTTGGCGGCCGGAAAGGTGTCTGCCAGAATCGATTGCTCGCTCGGCTGCAAGCCGCCCCCGCCCGCGCCTTGCAGGATGCGGCACACCACCAGCACCGACAAGCTCGGCGCCAGTCCGCAAAGAAAACTGCTGCACGTGAACAGCGTCACGCACATCATGTAGAATCGCTTGCGCCCCATCAGCCGGGAAAACCACGCGCTAATGGGCAGAATGATGGCGTTCGAAACCAGATAACTGGTGAGCACCCACGTGGCTTCTTCTTCGCTCACCGAAAGGTTGCCCGCAATGTGCGGCAGCGAAACGTTGGCGATGGAAGTGTCGAGCACTTCCATGAATGTCGCCAGCGTTACCGTGAGCGCCACCGCCCACGGGTTGTACCTTGGCTTCCACTCGACGTACTCCGCCATTTACTTCAGCCAGACCTTCGGTTCCACCGACATGCCCGGCCGCAGCCGGTCAATGCCCGATTGATTCTTATCGAAGCGGATGCGCACCGGCAGCCGCTGCACCACTTTCACGAAATTGCCCGTCGCATTCTCCGGCGGCAGCAGGCTGGTAATGGAACCGGACGCGCCGGGCATGCTCTCCACGTATCCGCCGAACGTTTGGCCGAATGCGTCCACCTTAATCTCCACGCGCAGACCGGGCCCCATGCGCCGAAGCTGCGTCTCTTTGAAATTCGCGGTCACCCACAAGTCGTCGATCTGCGCGATGGTGAAAAGCTGCTGGCCGGGCTGGACTGTGGAGCCGATCTCCACTGAGCGTTTGCCCACCACGCCCGAAACCGGGGCCACGATATTGGTGTAGGAAATATCGAGCAGCGCCCGCTCGACGCGTGAATTGGCAACCGCCGCCTGCGCCTGCTTCGAGCGCAACGTGGCTCGGCTCATCGCGAGTTGCCGCGGCGCATTGGTGTTGCTCTGCGCCAGCCGGCTGCTCGCCTCCGCCAGTTGCGACTTGCGCTGATCCACCATGCGCGCGGACGATTGCGCCGCCGCCCGGTAGGCTTCCACGGCGGCTTGCGCCGACTCCACAGCGGCGCTCTGAGCCTTGGCGGCGGCGACGATCTGGTCGAACTGCGTGCGCGGAATTTCATCCTTGGCCACCAGCGCCTGGTAGCGTTCCAGATCGGCCTGCGCTTTGGCGTTGTTGGCCTCGGCCTGGCGCACTTGCGCTTCGGCTTCGCGCTGGCGCCCCAGCGCGGCTGCGGCGTCATGCTCCGCGGCGGAGACTGCGGCTTCGGATGTCTGCACTTGCGCCTGCCCGGTGGAGATGTTGGTCTCGCTGGTGGTCTGCGTAATCGGCACGTTGGGGTTTTGCGCCTCGATATCGGCTTGCGACTGCGTCAGTTCGGCCTTCGCCTGCGCGGCGGCTACTTGAAAATCGCGCGGATCTATCTCGGCCACTACTTCGCCCGCTTTTACGAATTGGTTTTCATCCGCGTGAACAGCGGTTACCGTTCCCTGGATCCGCGATCCCACGGCCACCAGGTGACAATCCACCTGCGCATCGTCCGTGGATTCGTAGGTCTGCGCGTACTGGTAATAGAAGTAGCCCCCCACGGCGAGAATCAGCCCGACCGCCGCCACGATCAGAAGGGCGCGGCGCCGGTTGCCCGGCGGCGGCGTCGCTGGGGGCGCCGCGGGAGGAGCTTGCGCAGGAGAAGCTTGAGGAGCTTGCGGAGGAGTTTGAGTTGAATCTGCCATTACTGTTTCCCCAAAAATTCTTTGATGTTTTGATCCGCCTGCCCCATGGACCGCGCCAGGGTGGCTTTGGCTAGGTTGTGCGTGTAGAGGCTCCCGATATAATCCTGTTCGGCCGCGGCCACCGATTCCTGCGCCTGCACCACTTCCACGGTGTCCGCCACGCCCGCCGCGAAGCGGTCGCGCGCCTGTTGCAGCGTATCGGCGGCCAGCGTGCGATTGCTATCGGCCACTTTCACCTGGCTCGCGGCCGAGTTCAAATCCAGAAACGCCGTGCGGATTTCCGCGTCGATGCGCCCGCGCAGATCCTGATATTCCGCGCGCCGTTGTTCCAGCGCCGCATCCGCCTGCTCGATATCGCCGTGCGCGCGGCGGCCGTTCCAGATGGGCATCTTCACCGATCCGGTCAGGCTGAACGTGCCGTGTGAGTTGGTGGGGTCGACGCCGATCACGCCGTAATCGGCCCCAACCGAAATGCTGGGCAGCCGCTCGGTTTCCGCCGCCCGCTTGGTCAGCTCCGCGGCGTGAATCTGCGCTTCGGCCGCTTTGATATCGGCGCGATTCGCCGCCGCGCGAGCCAGCGCCTGTTCGATGGTAATGTCGTTGAGCGGCGCAAAGGGCAGCGCATCGGTGAGCGTGAACTCCTGCGCCGGCGGCAAACCTATCAGCCGGCCGAATGCGATCTTCTGCTTGGCCAGATCGTTCTCTACCGAGGTCAGCCGCTGCTGCTCGGTTTGCAGCTCAACCTGGCTGCGCGTGACGTCGATGCGCGCCGCTACTCCCGCGTCGTGACGGTCCACCGCCTGCTGGTAGGTGGCCTGCGCCGTGGCCAATTGCGCGCGCGCCGAATCCACTCGAGCGCCGCCCGAGACCACCTGAAGATATGCGCTTGAGACGGCCAGCGCGATCAAGTCGCGCACATCCTGCGCGGAGAACTGTACCGCTTTTACGTTCTGCTGGGTGGCGCGATACATATTGAGCCGGGTCGCATCGAGAATGGATTGCGAAACGCCCGCGCGCAAATCGAAATAGTGGTACGGACCAATCACGGTGGGAAACGCGAAGCCGGGCACGTTCAGTTTGAGGCTGGAAAATCCGAGCGCCGCGAGATCGGTTTGCTGATCGACCCCGGTGAGCGACCCATTGATCTGCGGCAGCAGAAAGCTGCGGTCGATAGTGCCCTGCCCTTCTGCGTGGCGCAGCATCTGCTGGAATCCCACCGCCCCAAGATTCGACTTGAGCCCGCGCTGCACCGCCTCGTCGAGCGACAGCGCCAGCGGCGCTCCCGGCGTTTGCGCCGAGGGTACGCTGCCTTGCGAAGCGCCTTGCGTGGGGACGCCGGAGAGCGGCAGTTGCGCCGCGCGCACCCCGGGCGGCAAAGCCTCCGGAGGCGTCTGCGCGAAGACCGATGCGCAGAGCCCCAAGCCGACCATTAACGACCGGGCCGAGTGATGGATCATCGTTGCCTCCGTGTTGGTGTTCCGGTTCCGATGCCCTGCCAAAGCAGATCCGTGGCGAAGGCGATCTCCCCGCGCACCTGGAACTCTTTCCAGCCCAGCAGGCGGCGCTCAACCAGACCGTGGGCCATGTCGAAAAGGGTCGCGGCCAGCGCCGGTGCGGAGACCTTGCGGATCTCACGGCGATCGATGGCCTTCTGCACCACCGACGCGACATATTTCATGTTATTCCGCTTCAAGCGGCGAAGTTCTTTGCCCATGGGCGTATTCACACACATGCTGCCGTATTCGGAAAGGTAAATGCGCAGGAAATCTTCATGTGCGCGGCAATACTCCAGGCGAACGCGCAGGAAAACCTCGACCTTCTCGCGGAAGGCGGGGACGCTCTCCATCTCCTCGCGGGCCTTGCCGGCAAGCACGCGGATATCGCGCGCCAGCGCTGCCACATAGAGCTCCTCTTTGGACTTGAAGTAGAGGTAAACCGTGCCTTTGCCGATGCCGGCCTCGGCCGCGACGTCGTCCACGCAAGACGCGGCGTAGCCTTCGCGGGAGAACACCGTACGGGCCGCGTCGAGTATGGCGTCGTGTTTTCGCTCGGTGACTGACTGGTCAGTCATAACCCATTAGAATAGAAGATTCCACTGGAAAGGTCAACGGCGGAGCGCCCTGGTTCAGCTTACCCCGGCGTTGTCCGGATTGGATAGTACAAGCATGGCGCGCGGTTTTCAAAGTCGCGGGGCGGCCCATGGAAGCCGACAAGCTTCAATTGCAGATTGACGCCCGGACGCCGAGCGGCTCGGAACTCGCAGGCCATGGGCCCGCGCCACTGGCTGATAGACTTATGATTGCACTATGAACCTGCCCGCAATTCAAGAGGAACTCCGAAACCAGAAGCTGGATGGCTGGCTCTTCTTCGACCATCATCTGCGCGATCCGCTCGCCTACCGCGTACTCGGCTTCGAGCCGCCGCGCACTCCCACCCGCCGGTGGTATTACCTGATTCCCGCCGAAGGCGAACCGCGCGGCATGGAACATCGCATCGAGCGCAACATGACCGGTCCCCTGCCCGGCGAAAAAATTCCCTACTCCAGTTGGACCGAGCAGGTGGAGGGTCTGCGCAAGATTACCGGCGGCCTGCGCCGCGTGGCCATGCAGTATTCGCCGCTGTGCGCGATCCCTTACGTATCGATGGTGGATGCCGGCACGGTGGAGCTTGTGCGCAGCGTAGGCGTGGACGTTGTCAGCTCGGCGGAGCTGATCCAGTTCTTCGAAGCGCGTTGGCCGCCGGAAGCCCTCGAATCGCACCTCGAAGCGGGCCGCCGCGTCGACAAAGTTCGCGCCGGCGCTTTCGCGCTGATCCGCGAGCGCCACAGCAACGGCGCGCCCGTGACTGAGCTCGAAGTGAAGCTCTTCGTGCGCGACGGCTTCGCGAAAGCCGGCCTTGTCACCGATCACGGTCCCATTATCGGCGCCAACGCCAATGCGTCGAACCCGCACTATGAGCCCACCGGGAAGGTGAACGCGCCCATACGCCCCGGCGATTTCGTTCTGATGGATATGTGGGCCAAGCTGGACCGCCCCGGCGCCGTCTACTACGACATCACCTGGACCGGATATTGCGGCCAACAGCCACCGGACCGAATCCGCAATGTGTACGAGGTGGTGACCGGCGCGCGCGACGCCGCCATCAGGAAGGTGAAGGATTCCATTTCCGCCGGCTATCCGCTACGCGGCTTCGAAGTGGATGACGCCTGCCGCGGCCACATTGAGAGCCACGGCTTCGGCGAGTTCTTCACGCACCGCACCGGCCATTCCATCGGCCAGGAGGTACACGGTAACGGCGCCAATATGGATAACATGGAAACCCACGACGAGCGCCGCGTAGTTGCCTGGACCTGTTTCTCTATCGAGCCGGGCGTCTATCTGCCCGAGTTCGGCGTACGCTCCGAAGTGAACATGTTCATCGGCGAAGGCGAAGCGCGGGTTACGGGGGAGATTCAGCGGGAGCTGGTGTTGATGTGATGCGTGGTAGAGTTCTTTCGACGCAGAGACGCTGAGACGCAGAGGAAAAAGCGGGAACACATTAAAACATTAAGATTAAGAGATCTTCTCAGCGTCTCATCGTCGAAAAGACTTTCTCTTATCTCTCCAGCGCTGCCACCCCCGGCAGTTCCATGCCGGCCAGGAATTCCAGCGATGCCCCGCCGCCGGTGGAGACGTGCGTAATCTTGCCGGCGACCCCCGCCGCTTTGATGGCCTTTTCGGAATCGCCGCCGCCTACTACCGAAATCGCGCCGGAATCCGCTACGGCCTTGGCCAATGCCACCGTACCCTTGTCGAATGGCGGTTTCTCGAAGATGCCCATCGGTCCGTTCCAGATGATGGTCTTCGCGCCGGCGATCGCCTTAGCGAATGCGTCGATGGTCTTCGGGCCGATATCGACGGCGATCTTGTCCGCGGGGATTTTCTCCACGGTCTCATTGGCTGCGCCGGCGGCAATCTGCGAAACCACCACGTGGTCCAAGGGCAGCATCAGCCTGTCGCCCAGATCGGCCAAAAGCTTCTTCGCCAGCTCCACCTTGTCGTCTTCCACCAGCGACCGGCCCGTCGAGTGGCCTTGCGCTTTCAGAAACGTATAGGCCATGGCGCCGCCAATCAGCAGCCGGTCGACAATCTTGCCCAGGTTCTCGATCACTTCGATCTTGTCCGATACCTTGGCGCCGCCCAGAATCGCCACGCACGGACGCGCGGGATTACGCGTCGCCATGCCGAGGTATTTCAACTCCTGCTCCATCAGCAACCCGGCGGCGGTGTGGGGCACGAATTGGATCATGCCCTCGGTGGAGGCGTGCGCGCGATGCGCAGATCCAAATGCGTCGTTCACGTAGATGTCGCACAGTGCGGCCAGCTTCTTGGCAAACTCGATGTCGTTCTTCTCTTCCCCGGAATGGAATCGCAGATTTTCCAGCAGCACCACTTCGCCCGGCGCAGGCTTCATGGCATCCGCTGCGCCGATGTAATCGGGCACTATCGTTACGGGACGGCCGAGCAGCTCTTCGAGACGCTGCGCCACGGGCTTCAGGCTCATTTCGGCGTTGGGCTTGCCCTTGGGACGTCCCAGGTGCGATGCCAGAATGACGCCTGCGCCGTGGTCGAGCGCGTATTGGATAGTCGGCAGAGACGCTCTGATGCGCTTGTCGCTGGTGATCTTCATGACGCCGTCTACGTTGTCGAGCGGCACGTTGAAATCGACGCGAATGAAGACGCGTTTTCCGTTGAGATCGAGATCGCGAATGGATTGATAGGGCATGAAATTCGAGCGTAACACGCTCTTTCGCGGCGCACGCACTCACGAGGCGCAGGAGTGCGTGCAGCGTTCGCTCGCGTGAACGCGCTTCGTTCCTTCCTGCGTCACGTGGAAAATGGTAAGTTTGTTTCGCGACAAAACTGTAGGGTGACCCCCTGCCGCCACAACAGCCTACGCCACAGCCGCGTAAGCCACAATAAAGATCCGGCGGAATGGAAAGAGCACCGCTCCATCCGGCTGCGGCGCGTAAATCTGGCGCAAGCCTTCGAGGTACTCGGCCAGGAATCGTTCGCGTTCGGCCTCACCGGCCAGCGCGTCGAGATACGGACGCATCCCGCTGCCCTTGTACCACTCGACAATAGCCTCGATGTTGGGCAGCACGTGCAGATACTCTGTCGCCCAGAGGTCGAGGCGCGATGCGTGCGGGGCGAGCGCGTCATAGTAGAAATCCTGATCGTGCGTGTGCCATTCCCGCACCTGCAAATGGAAACGCCTGGCTACGTCGCGCATCAATTGGTGCTGCGCAGATTCGTAGTTCCCCGGAACCTGCACCGCCAGCGCGCCGCCCTCGGCGACTCTTGACAACAATTGCGGGAAGACGACGGCATGATCGCTCACCCATTGCAGTGCGGCGTTGGAGAAGACTACGTCGAAGCGCTCGCTTCCCGCCGGCCACTCGGAGATCTCGCCGATACGCCAGTCGCGTTGCGGAGATGCGGCGCGGGCGGCGTCGATCATGGCGGCGGAGCTATCGAGGCCGGTAATTGCCGCGTTCGGCCAGCGTGCGGACAAGACTTCCGCGCTGTTCCCGGGGCCGCAGCCCAGGTCGATAATACGCTGCGGCGCCGCGACTTCCACGCGTGTGGCCAGATCGCGGCACGGCCGGGAGCGCTCTTCGGCGAATTTCAGATATTGCTGTGGATTCCAGGTGGGCATATGGTTAGGCTACTTCCGGAACCTCGCGCAGAACCATGTTTCACGCCCGCCATGACTCTCTTAGCCCGGTCTTTTCGTATGTGTTCGGCATGAGCCATTCAGCATGACTGGAGACCGCTAGCGGGAGTTTACTGACAACGCCCGAATAGCGCGGCCGCCCGTTTTTCGAAGTTCTTCCTACCAAGCTGTTAGCCTGTCCGGACCGCATCGGCCTCGTAAGCCGCCCTGAGCCACTTCTTCACTTCGCCGTCGATGTCCTTCATCGACGAGATGGGGATGCGGTGCGTGATGCGGTCCTTCTTGGCATAGCCGCCAGTGTCGATGAGGCGGCCTTCGGCTTTTCGCGCCCCCAGTGCGAAGCCGAGATCGATGCGCGTTTGCGTGGCAGGCTTGATCTGCGCGAAAACGTGATTGCGATAGAGCGGAACCATGGTCCGGCACGGGCACGCCTTCACGTCTTTCGCAATGCCGAGGCCCAGCCGCAATAATTCGTCGCATAGAGGGCGCAGCATGGCTTTCGGACCGCTAAACATGCTTTCGACGTACTTCTCCGCAGCTGCGAGATAAGCTTCCGGACTGGCGAATTCGGAGCCCTTGGGCTCGGCGTGTTCGGCGATCCCCCAAGCCGTGTTCATTCCCAGGCCGTGGACGGTCTTCAGCCAGGCGCGGCGCTCCTTTTCCGTCTTCGGCCCCGACTTCTTCACCAGCGCGAGCCATTCGTCGAGCGAGCGGCCAGTCTTCTCTTTGAGCGTGGCGGCCCACTTCTGCACCATCGCGACGCTCGGATGAACCCCGTAGAGCAATTTCGCTTTGGCCATCATATCCCGAGTATAAAGCAGCGGCCCCCAAGTAAACGACAATTCTACATTCCGATCAAGCCGGATGTGACGTGGCGTGCGGTGGGACAGAAGATCGTTTTTCGTCGTCTGTCAGGCCGGCTGTACTTTAGAGAAGGGCCGCGCGCGGAAATTCGCGCCAGCCGAAAAAGCCGCCTGAAAGGCGGCTGCAGACAAGATTGCTGCCCCACGGCGTATTACGGCGCCGACTTCAGCAGAGCTTCCACAACAGCCCAGTAAATCGGTCCTGCCTGCGCCTTTATCCACGCTGCATAGACCGGCTTGTATTGCGCGGCATTCTCCACCGTCTGCGCGCGCATCCCTTTCAGACCGCCGCCGAGAGTCTTTTGCAGAAGCGGCACCCCGTCGCGCGCGCGAAAGGCCTTGACATCGATGGCGAACGTCAGGCTGTCGGCGGTTCCGCCGCTGCATGCCGCGCCCGGCTCGATTTCGAGGGTGACGATGGCATCGGCATCGTCGACCGGGTCTGGCTGCAATGGTTCCATCGCTTTGGCATCCGCGTGCACCAGATGCGCGAGTCCTTTGCCGGACGAAGTAGCGAAGGCTTGTAACTCGCGCAGCAGGCTTTCATCGGGCCGCATCAATCCGAACTGCTGGATGGACTGCTCGCGGCGCTGAAAGCAGGAACTCACCAAGCGCGCCGGGCTCCATCCGGCTACCACGGCGAGGCTGAATCGCGGGTGCTGAGGCAACAGCTTCAGGACGGCCTCGCGATCGTCGCGGCCTATCGGATTCAAGAGAGCCAGGCCAAACGCGGTCAGGCCCTGTTTGTCGCGCGCATCGGGGTTGGCCCCGGCGGCGAGCAGCGCGCGCACCGTATCCACATGCCCGTGCTGCGCGGCGAGCATGAGGGGCGTGCGGCCGTTCTTGTCGGCGGCTTCCACGCTGGCGCCGGCTTGGATCAGAGTTTGCACGAGCGTCGTTTCGCCCTTGGCTGCCGCGGCGAGCAAGCCCCCGGACGAGTCCGCGGCAAGAGCGCAAGAAAGAGTCAAGGTAAGTAAGAGCACAGACAAGAATCCATGTGGGGCACGGTCGAAAACCTCGCCCTCGGCTATTCCCAACTGCGCGACCTGCCCGCAGTCGGCTGCATCCATATACCAGAGGGAGACGTGTGCCCGGGCGAGGTTTTCATCGCCTTTGGTGGCCCGCAGGGCCATGCCGACAGGTTGGTTAACCTGCGGCCCGGCCCAGAGGGCGCCCCCGATCGGCGTCTTGACTTTCCTGAAAATCTTCCACATAAGGCGCGTTCTCTCTATGACCTGCTAATAACATCCGGAAGAGTTACAGCGATCCGCTAAGGCCGATTGGGGGCGCCCTCTGGGCCCGGCCGCGGGTTTTGACAACCTGCCTCACATCGGCAATCTTCGCCGGCTGTGAAGAAACTGACTTGCAGTAGTACATAAGCCTCAATGCATCGCCGCCCCGCCGCTGCCCTGATGCTTGGGCTTTTTCATCACCAGCAAGAGCGGCAGCACCAGCAGGAACACCAGGCCCAGCGCGCGGAAGGTATCGACAAACGCCTGCATGGCCGCCTGCTGCTGCACCATCCCCCAGACGGCGACGTACGATTGGCGCATGGCGGTCACCGGATCCGATCCGTGCGCGATCATTCTGGCTTGTACGCCATGCAGCATGGCCTGCGCCCGCGGATTCGTTGCGGTAACATTGGCGCCCAGCACCACAGTGTGAAACTGCTGCATGCGGAACAGGAATGTGGTCCCGCTGGCGATGCCCACACTGCCGCCGATGTTGCGCATCAGGTTGAACATGCTGGTGGCGTTGCCCATTTCTTCTTTGGGAATCGGGTCCATGGTCGCCGTGGTGAGCGGCACGAAGAGCAACGCCAGCGAGGCGCCCTGTATGAATTGCGGCCAGAAGATATCCCAGTATCCCGCGTTGAGGTTCAGCCCCGATAAGACATAGAGCGACCATGCGCCGCCAATCAGTCCCAAGGCTAAGACCTTGCGCGGATCGAACTTGCCGACCACCGTCCCCACCACCGGCATCATGAGGAACGATCCGAGGCCGCGCGGCGCCATCGCAACGCCCGCCTCGAGCGCGGAATACCCGAGCAGCGTTTGCAGAAAAATCGGCACCAGCAACATGCTGCCGTAAAGAACGAAGCCCACCACCGTCATCAGAAAAACGCCCGCGCTGTAGTTGCGGTTGCGGAAGACGCTCAGTTTCACCACCGGGTCGCGCGCCATCAGCTCGCGAAGAATGAAGAGCGAAATGCCGAACGCGGCTGCGCTGGTGAGCGCAACAATCGCGTGCGAAGAAAACCAATCGTCTTCCTGGCCTTTATCGAGCACCACTTGCAGCGCGCCGATGCCGAGCGCGAGCAGGCCGATGCCCCAGTAATCGATGCCTTTTCCGCTGCGGCGAATGTAGGGCGGGTCGAAGATAAACAGCCGCGTCATGATGATCGACGCCAAGCCCACCGGCAGATTGATGTAGAAGACCCAGCGCCAACTGTAACTATCCGTGAGCCAGCCGCCGAGCACCGGGCCGAGCATGGGCGCGACCACAATGCCGAGTCCCCAGAAGGCCATGGCCTTGCCGCGGTCTTTGGCGGGGAAGGCTTCAAGCATTACCGCCTGCGAAAGCGGCTGCAATGCGCCGCCGCTGGCGCCTTGGAGGATACGGAAGAAGATCAGCGCGCTGAGAGTCGGCGCCATGCCGCAGAGCAAAGATGCGGTGGTGAATCCCGTGATCGCGGCTAGCAGCACGCGTTTGCGGCCGAAATAATTCGCCAGCCAACCGGTGATAGGCAGCACGATGGCGTTGGCCACCAGGTAAGCCGTCAGCGCCCAGGCCGCTTCATCCACGCTGGCCGAGAGGCTGCCGGCGATGTGCGGCAGCGACACGTTCACCACCGTGGTATCGAGCACCTCCATGAAGGTTCCGAACATCACGGCCACGGCGACGATCCATGGATTGACTTGAGGTTGCGCGGACGCGGCAGGCGCCATGGTCTATACATCCATAATATTAGGGATGCCTCCTCCACGCAGAAGCCGCACGCCCGGTGTTCACAGCCGGGTCGCGCTGATGGCCGGTTTCGGCGGGTTGCTGGCGCTGATGGCCTTCGCGGAGATCGACGGCGTGCGCGCGCTGCGCGAGATTCAGAATTCGAACGACCGGATACGCGAGGATTTTCTATTGCGCACGCGGCTGCTCGAGCTCATCCGCGGCGACGTCTACGTCTCGGGCACCTACGTGCGCGATTATCTGCTGGAACCGGAATCCGGCAAGGCGGAGGGGCATCGCTACAGCCTGCTCGAGACCCGCCACGATATGGAGGCGGCGCTGGCGCAATACCGCGGTCTGCTGGCGGCGCCCGAGAGGCAGCCATTCGAAGCGCTGACCGCCGCGCTGGCCGCCTACTGGAGCGTGCTGGAGCCGGTATTCGACTGGACGTCCGCACAGCGCAAGCGCGACGGATTCCCGTTCCTGCGGGACGAAGTCTTTCGGCGCCGCATGGAGATGTTGGGAATCGCCGACCGGATCCGCGCGCTGAATGAAACGCAGTTGAACGAAGGCAAGGTGCGGGTGGAGCAGACTTTTGCCGGTTTCCGGCAGCGGCTGACGGCGATTCTCGGATTGACGATGGGGCTCGGGCTGCTGCTGGCCGCGATCAGCATCCGGCGCATTCTGGGTTTGGAAGAGGAGACGTCCGCACACTTCCGCGAGATTCAGCAGCTATCGGCGCGGCTGGTGCAAGCGCACGAGGACGAGCGCCGCTCGATCTCGCGTGAGCTGCACGACGAAGTGGGACAATCGCTCACCGGCGTGCTGGTGGAGATGGCGAACCTTTCGACGTCCATCCGCGCCGGCGATGCGCCCGCCGCGGCGGCGAAAGCGGACGAGGTCAAAAAGCTGGTGGAAAGCTCGATCGGCGTGGTGCGCAACATGGCGCTGCTGCTGCGGCCGTCGATGCTGGACGATTTGGGATTGGTCCCGGCGCTCGAATGGCAGGCGCGCGAAGTATCGAAGCGCAGCGGCGTTTGGGTGAAAGTGTTGGCCGAAAATGTGTCCGAGCAATTGCCGGAAGAGCACAAAACCTGCGTATACCGCGTGGTGCAGGAGGCGTTGCATAATTGCGTGCAGCACGCCGGCGCGCTCAATGTCACGGTTACCGTGAAGCAGGAGCCGGAGCGACTCTTGCTCACGGTGCAAGACGATGGAAAGGGCTTCAATGCCAGTCATGAAAAAGGCATGGGGCTGCTGGGCATTGAGGAGCGCGTGAGTCACCTGGGAGGAGCTTTCGCGGTGGAATCGCAACCCGGCAGCGGCGCGCTTTTGCAGGTGAGCCTGCCCCTGAGTCTGCCCATGAGTTTACCCAGGGGAGCGCAATGAAGCAGATCCGCATTCTGCTGGCCGACGATCATACGGTGGTGCGCAAGGGCCTGCGGCTGCTGCTCGAAAACGTGCCGGAGTTTCAGGTGATCGCGGATGCATCGAGCGGCCGCGAGGCCGTGGCGCTGGCCGAACAGCACATGCCCGACGTGATCGTGATGGACGTAGCCATGCCGATTTTGAACGGCATCGAAGCGGCGCGGCAGATCACCGCCAAGCTGCCGCAGACCGCGGTGGTTTTCCTGAGCATGCACGGCGACGAAAGCTATGTGTTGCGGGCGTTGAAGGCGGGCGCGCGGGCGTATCTGTTAAAGGACTCGGCGGAGTACGACCTGATTCAGGCCGTGAAGGCGGTGAGCGAGGGCAAGGCATTCTTCAGTCCGGCCATCAGCAAGATGTTAGTGGAAGATTACATGCGGCAGATGCAGGAGCGCGGGGTGGAGGATAGTTACGAGCTGCTTACAACCCGCGAGCGCGAAGTGTTGCAATTGCTGGCCGAGGGTAAGAGCAACAAGGATGTGGCGGCGCTGTTGAATCTGAGTCTGTACACGGTGGAGACGCACCGCAGCAATATTTTTCAGAAGCTTAACCTGCACAGCGGGGCGGAATTGATTCTGTATGCGATCCGGAAAGGAGTGATCAGTTAGGCGGGCGATTAGCCTGTTTGCGGACGCTGAGCTTGCGGACCACGCTCGAAATCCCGCGGCCTCGCTCCGGCGTTGCCGCCTCGCGTTGGGATTGAAGCTTCCCGGGAACGCCGCCTTATAATTACCGCCTTACCCCTCGACCCAGGTGAGAGCGGCCGCTTAAGCAGAGTATTCTCAGAGAAGGAGCGTACATCATGGCCAGTCTCGATTGGTCGCAATGCCCCGCCGTAGAGAGCGTCCCCGGCAAGCGTAGCGGCGCGTGGGTATTCCGGGACACCCGCACGCCCGTTTCAGTCGTGTTTGACAATCTGGAAGCGGGCGCGACTGTCGGCGAGTTAATGGACTGGTTTCAGGTCACGCGGGAACAGGTCGCAGCGGTGCTGCAATTCGCGGCGCGGAGTCTTGACGCCCCGACGGCAGTGCAACCCCCCGCCCAGATGGTCGATGCTCATACTCTTCGATAACGGAACCCCTGCCCCGCTTCGCTATGCCCTCAAAGGCCATGTAGTAGTGGAAGCAATCGTGCGCGGATGGGACAGGCTTGTTAACGGCGAACTGATCGCGGTCGCTGAGGCCGCAGGCTTTGAGCTTTTGCCGACGACCGGCAAAAACATTCGCTGCCGGCAAAACCTGACGGCCGGAAAATCGCTTTTGTCGTTTTCGGAAACCAGCAATGGCGGAACCTGCGCCGATACCTTGAAAGGGTCGCCGCCGCCGTGAACGCCGCAGCACCTGGCAGCTACACCGAAGTGGACATTCCCCTCAGGTAAAATTGCGGAATTGCTGCGCCGGCATGGCGGCCACGAATAAAATGGGAGGATGCCGCCCGGGAGCACCGGCGCCGGTTCCGTGTCCCGCCTCGTGAGCCAGCAGTAATTCCACCACGTCTTTGCGGCTTGGGCTTGACGCTACTGGTTGGAGATGAAGGTCAAGGTACAAAGATACCGGGGAAACGGCGACGTGCAGGGGCGTCTCGCCATTGGTGTCTTTGGCGTTGACGTCGCCCCGCGAGCCAACAGTAATTCCACCCGGTCCTTGAGGCCTAGGCCCGCCGCGCGGTACAGGGGCGTCACGCCATCGTGGTGACCTAGCAGCACCCTGTCGGTCACGTCAGCCCCGCGAGCCAACAGTAATTCCACCACATTCGTGTGGCCAGCCAACACCGCAAGGTACAGGGGCGTCTGGCCAATGTTGTCGTTGGCATTGACGTGGGCCCCATGAGTCAGCAGCTACTCCACCACGCGGTTGTCGGTAGTGAGTCTGCGTGTGACGGTGTTGACGTAGTAGCAACTCTTGATGTAGTCGGCTATCCAATCTCGGCGCATGCCCGCTGCCAGGTGCAATGGCGTCCGGCCTTCAGAGGTCGTGGCATTGACATCGGCGTTGCTCGCTAGCAGTAATTCCACCACGTCGCTGTGGCACCCACTCGCTGCCGCGTGCAAAGCTGTCACTCGGGACCCGGACTTTGCGCTGAAAGCCAGAGCGGAGTTGTCTTTAAGCAGGGCCGTAACCTTTGCCGCGTCACCGTTTCGGGCCGCCGTCACAAAGGCGTCGCCTGCCCGAGTTTGGATCTCAGCTAGGCTCTGTTTAGCGTATCCGCTGGCTTTCTTGTCCTTTCTCTCCGCGATCTTCGACAGCTCACCGCAAGCGTTCTTATTGCCCGATTCACACTGCCCTGATAGGGCGTGTATCTTTTCGTAGCTCACGGCCAGCAGTGTACCCGTAGTGATCCAGATCGAAAAAGCCAGCAAGAATAGATGGCCCAGGCGAAATGCGCCGTCAGAGTAGGCTTCCTTCGCATGGCGCCAATTGCAGCGAACTTCAAGTGAGATTGAGGGCACATATTTGCGGGCCAAGGCCAGATAGTACAACATAGTCCTTTATGTCCGGCGACGGCAAGGCAGCCCCATCTTTTTCGCCATTTCCGCACCCCCTCGCCAACCCGTTCACAGGGCACTTGCAAAAGTCGATCAACTGATCGCAATAAAACAAAACAGCCAAATTTTGTTTGGAAAAAGGGCTCCGTGGGAGTAAGCTGCTGCTTCGAGACAAACAACCCACTCAGGAGTCCCTATGAAGCTTACTCTACGGCAGCAGCTCACGCAATTCGGTTACGTGTTGCAATCGGCGCCCTTCCCGGCCCTGGAGGAGCAACTCGGTGAACTGGGAGAGCCCGCCAAGCGGTTGATCGCCACCCTGGAAATGATTCCGCTGGCGCGTTGATTCCCAGCGCGCGGGGCTGGATAGGCACCCAGGATTGGCCACAGGATTGGCTGCCCCACTAAAGCAACCGGTAATGGTGGCCACGGCGAAAAGGCCGATTAAATTAACAATCGGCCGCAGGTTTTGACAACCTGCCCCACAAATGTTGGCAGGGCTGCAAGAGGGATTGGCAGGCTGCTTAAGAGATTCGTTGGCAGGGCCCCACAGCGTCACTATTTTGGCGGACCTAGCAGCTTGTCGAGTTCCGCTTTGCGCTGGTCGAGTTCCTTTTTCAATTCCTGGTAGCGGTCTACCGCGTCGTGGCCCACCTTTTGGTCCGCTCCATTTGTCATCTGATATAGGTACGTGATGTGCGTTTGCAATTCCGGCTTGCTGTAGCGGATGCCGGGCGTGATCAGGTGCGACGCCAGGCTGTCGATGCTGTCCAGTTGGGCGGCCTCGCCGGGTTTGCCCTTCAGCCCCTGCTCCGCCACGCGGACGCGCGACACCAGTCGGTTCACCTCGCTCACCAGATCGCGCACGCGCATGTTGTGCTCGAACTGCTCGCGCAGGTCGGCGGTGGTCAGACCCGATGCGGTGATGCGCGGGTCTTCAATCATCGCCAGCGGCTGCGTGGAAGTCCACGCGCCAACCGTCAGGCGAACGGAGTATTTTCCGGGCACGGCTTCCGGTCCATTGGGTCCTTCGGGCCGCGTGGCGCTCTGCCATGGGCCGGGATAGCGGAGGTCCCAGGTGAAGCGGTGCTCGCCAGCGGACTTATCGAGGCGCGTGGGGGCTCCGCGTCCGCCACGACCTCCGCCGCCTCCGCCGCCTTCTTCATCGTCGGCGGGCGCAACGTCGGCGGCAGCCGCTGGTTCTTCCGCGACCGCGCCGCCGGCGCTCGAAAATGTGCGCACTACTTTGCCCGTGCCGTCGAGGACTTCCATCTTGAGATCGCCCGATGGCGCGCTGTTCAGGAAGTAATCGATTTGCGCGCCCGGCTGCGGATACTGAATTCCGCCGCCGCGTCCGCCACGCCCGCCGCCGGTGCGTATGGCTTCGCGCGGCGTGAAGAGCGCGGCCGATTCCGTCGCCGTGCTTTCCTTGATCTGGTGCAGCGGGGTCAGGTTGTCGAGAATCCAGAACGAGCGGCCTTGCGTCGCAAGTATCAGGTCTTTGTGCGCGATCTTGATATCCGTTACCGGCGTCACCGGCAGGTTGAGCTGGAACGATCGCCAGTGCGCGCCGTTATCGAACGAAATATACATGCCGAATTCGGTTCCCGCATACAACAGGCCGGCGCGATCCGGATCTTCGCGCACCACTCGCGTAGGCTCGTCGGGCGCGATGCCGTTTTTGCCGTCGGTGAGGCGCGTCCACGTCTTGCCGAAATCGTCGGTGCGGTAGATGTAGGGCGCGAAATCGCCCAGCAGAAAGCGGTACCCGGCGAAATAGGCCGTCCCGGCGCGGCGCGGGCTGGGCTCGATGTTCTGGATGCGGCCGCCGGGCGGCATGTCTTTCGGCGTGACGTTGGCCCAGGTTTTGCCGTCGTCGCGCGTCACGTAGACGGGGCCGTCGTTGGAGCCGGTCCAGATGACGCCGCGCTGCACGGGCGATTCGCGAATGGTGTAGAGCGTGCTGTAGACCTCTTCGCCGGTGGCATCGCGCGTGATGGGTTCGCCGCTCGCGCCCTGCGTTCCGGGCGGATGCGCGGTCATGTCGGGGCTGATCTTTTCCCAATTCACGCCGCCGTCGCGCGAGCGGTGCAGATATTGCGAGCCGTAGTAGATGGTGTTCTGGTCGAAGGGCGAAACTTCCATGGGCGAGACGCGCTGGAAGCGGAAAATCAGCTCGCTGCCGGCGTTGCCGTAGAGCGATTGCGCGCCCACCCAATACTGCTGCTCGTCGGTGGTGGTGAGATTCAAGCGGCTGAACTGGCCCTTGCAGCTTCCGTAGATCAACTCGGGGTGCGCGAGGTTGGGGATAATGGGGCCGGTTTCGCAGCCGGGGCCGGTGCGGAAGCCCTGTCCATCGCCGAGCGGCAGGCTGGGCACGATCACGGTGGTGTTGTCCTGTTGCGCGCCGAAGACGCGATAGGGATACTGATTATCCACGGCGACCTGATAGATTTCCGCCGTCGGCTGGTTATCCTGCGTGCTCCAGGTGCGGCCGCCATCGAGCGACACGTTGGCGCCGCCGTCGTTCGATTGGATCATGAGCTGCGAATTCTTGGGGTTGATCCAGATATCGTGATGATCGCCGTGCGGTGCGGTGGCGCGGCGGAAAGTCTTGCCGCCATCGGCGCTGCGAAACCAGCTTTCATCGCCCACGAAAACCACGTCGGCATCGGTGGGGTCGACGCCCATGGTGTCGTAGTAGAACGGACGCGTGATGATGGAGCCTTGGCCGTTGATCAGAGCCCAGGTGGCGCCGGCGTCTTCGGAGCGGTAGAGGCCCGAGCCGGGCTTGGCCTCAATCAGCGCGTAGATGCGGTTGGGGCTGGCCGCGGATATGGCGACATTGCTGCGGCCGAAGAGGTCGTTGGGCAGACCGCCGGCGAGCTTGGCCCAGGTGTCGCCGCCATCGGTGCTCTTGTAGATTCCGCCTTCGCGCGCGCCGCTGACGATGGTCCACGGCTTGCGCTGGCCGTGCCACATGCAGGCGAAGATCACGTTGGGGTTGCCGGGTTGCAGCTCAAGATCGGCCGCGCCAACGTCATCGGAAAGGTAGAAGACCTTCTGCCAGTTTTTGCCGCCGTCCTTGCTGCGGAAGACGCCGCGATCGGGGTTGGGCACGAACGGATTGCCGAGCGCCGCCACGTAGACCAGGTCGGGATTCGACGGGTTTACGCGCACGGTGGCGATTTGGCCGACGTCGCGGAGGCCGCTCCATTCCCACGTCTGGCCGGCGTCGGTGGATTTGTAGATGCCGCGGCCGATGGAGACGTTGCTGCGGATTTTCGAAGAGCCGGTGCCGGCGTAGACCACGTTGGGATTCGAGAGCGAAACCTCGATGGCGCCCATGGAGGCGACCTTGAAGTATTTGTCGGAAATGTTGACCCAGGAGTGGCCGGCGTCGGTAGTTTTCCAGACGCCGCCGCCGGTGGAGCCCATATAGAAGGTGTAGGGCTGCGAGGGCACGCCGGTGACGGCGGTGACGCGGCCGCCGCGATTGGGGCCGATCATGCGGTACTTCATGCCGGACCAAAGAACCGGGTTGTAGGCGGGACTCTGGGCGGTAGCGAAGATCGAGAACAATATTGAAAACGACAGGGCGGCCAATACGGCGGTGGCAGCGCCGAAAACGGCTTTCTTAAGCATCTAACATCCTCCGGGAGATTGCCTCATCATAGCGCAGCGAAAGGAAGGGCGCCGCGAAGTTGGGTCGATCGCAAGGGTGTTTGGAGAGGGGGCGAAAAGAGACATCATGCCGATTCTGGGAGGCTTTCTTCGGAGCTTGCATCGGGGTCGGGCTGTTTTGACGGCGTGGTGGGCGCGGTGGGAGACGGAGTTTCCGTGTTTGCGTGGAACGAAGCTGGGGACGTGGAGGCGGGTTTGGATTGTTGGGGTTGCGGGGTTGGCGCAGCGGCGGCTGGATTGGGGACAGGCTCGGGGGCAGGCTCGGGGGCATCGGGGGCAGGTTGCGGGGTGCGCAGGGCATGGCCCCGCGCCACTTGGAGGCGTTGGAGCTCTTTGAGGGCGCGGTGCCAGGCGCGCTCCAAGGAATTGACGACCCGCTGGAGGCGCTCGAAGGTGGAGGAATCGGTGGCGAAGGCGTCGCCGGAAGTGCAGGTTATGGTGGTCTCGATATTTTTTACGAGGAAGGCGTTGTAGGCGGTCTGCCAGAGCTCGGCTTCGACGCGGCGCGTGCGGCGGAGGCGCCATTCGTTGTGCACGAGCGTGTCGACGAGGAAGCGCTCATCGGAATTGGCGGGACTGTGATGTTCGTGGTATTCGGCTGCGAGCTCGGCGAGATCTTCGGGTTTTTCGTCGAACATGATCTGGTGAACGGCGTAGATGCCGTGCTTCAGGGCGTTGAAACGGGATACGGCTTTGCCCGCGGGGGTGCGAGGGCCGGAGGATTTTTGTGCATTCATGCGGTTAGCCGCGGTTTGTTTAGGGGTTGCCATAAGTGCCTCTCTCGACCATGAGACTAGCAGGCGTTTTTGGGGCTGGATGGAGGGGCGGAAGGCTAAGTGCTTTAGAATGGCCGAAAAAGGGCGAAAAATAAACCTGGAAGTGCTGTGAACGGGTTTGCTGGGGGGGCGGAAATGGCGGAAAGGAGGGTTGGGCCTTTGCTGGCGGGAAGTTCTCGGCAGGAATCGCCTCCCGGCCCGGCTCAGCCCTCTTTCCGAGTGGCGCGTGATACGGCCCGGAGCCGACATACTCGAATTGCGGTGAAGCCAAATCGCTTTTGGGCCGAGCCATCGGCGGTCGCCCGATCCTACCGCTTGGCCCGACGCGGCGTTCGCGTCGTCTAGTTGGCCGGAACGTTAGACCCTACGCTTGACAATCAGCTCCGTTGCCATTCTTTGCGGAGTTCCACACGCCGAGGGGCGTTCATGTTGAGCAGACGAACCGTCGCGCGACCTGCCGGCGTCAGCCCAAGAATCTCTCCCTCTCGAACAACAAAGTGATCGGCCCAGACGTCTCGGCGCGGGCTGAACAATGGCGCCACGGTCCGCGTGTCGGGATCGATACTCGTGAGGTTTGGCCCTTTGTACGCGTTGCAGCGGTCACAGGCCAGCGCCAAGCCGCTGGGATCGTCCGTGCCCCCGTGCTGCCTCGATACGATGTGTTCGACATGGAACGGAATGAGGGGCGTCGCCGCCTGCGGCATCCGGCAATACTCACAAGCATCACCGGCACGCCGTCGAACAACCTCCCGCAAACTTGGGTCCATGCTTAAGCGGACTGTTTGGCGAGGAAGCGGCGCGCCTTTGCCTGCATGATGGAAATCAGATCGACGGCCTCAACGAAATCCTTATACTCCGCTTCTTCCGCCGGCGTGAGTGTTCCGCTATTGGCCTTCAGCCGCAACTCGTCGATGTGGGCTTCTAATTCCGAGTCGGCGCGGAGTTCGAGAAGAACCGAAGCCATCCTCGGCGTGAAAGCCTCGGCCAACGGTTCCAGCAAGCGGTCCAGATAGCTCGCGGTAGCCATGGACGTATTATACGCTTCTCTGTGGCCGGGAGACGCCACGGGCCAAAGTGCGAGTAGCAGCAGCTCTCCACGGAGATTTCGACATGGTTCGCACGCTTGCTCCGGCCTGTTTCCGAGTATGCGCGTGATTGGCTCCGAGCATCCAAAAATGTCGGTAAAACACTTCGCGACAAGGCAGGACCTATCGCTCAGTCTGTTGGGCTCGGGGCCGCCGTCGGGGCCAAAGTCCGAGTCGGCGACAACGCTTCCAAGTGCCGGGCCGTTTGCTCCGGACGACGTGAGCGGCGTTTCACAGGAGGAATTCGTCAGCGCCCCTGCCATGCGGCCCGCGCTCGGGGCTGGATCATTGTACGAGTGGCGCGTCAACCGGCCAGAGACGGCGCCGGCGCTGTCCAATCCGGGACAAGGACGCTGCACCGCGGCGCGGCCCATTGCTCCGCTTGGGTACTCTCTTCAGACACATCTCAATTGCCTCCACGACTAGTTGCCAACTGTGGTTACTCGCCAACTCTAGCCTAGCCGCGCCCGCGAAACAACCAGTGGCGCACAAGCGATATAATTAGCGCTCGCAGCGATCAAATGCTACAGCCACCGCGATAAGCCGCTCCGGGACGTGCTCTAGTGCTTCACAGGGAGTAAGAATGCAGAGTGTGACATCACCCGAATGGTCAGCATTCCTCGCGCCGTGAAGGCAGCCAACGACGCACTAGGAGATCCCGAGGTCGTATGGTATCGCGGCCATCCCGATGTGAGCCATTATCTCCTGGCCACGCTTCTGCGCTACAAGAACGGCCTGGAGAAGGAAAAGTACCTATTCGATAGCTTCCAGAAGTTCTCCGACAGAATCTTTAAGCGACGCACTAGCGAATGGGAAACGCTCTTCGAAATGCAGCACTACGGGGTACCGACGCGACTTCTGGACTGGACCGAGAGCTTTGGCGTAGCATTGTTCTTCGCAGCCTACTACAACAAGCGCCGCGCCACCCAAACGGATGCCGCGATCTATCTCTTGTCCCCGCACCGGTTGAACAAGTACAGCGGGATCAACCGGATCTACAGAATCCCCGAAGATGCAGCCAGTTTCTCGTACAAGGGGATCTATTGGCGACAAATGCCTTTTGCGGCGAATGCCCCAATCGCAATCGAACCGATTTTCATCAATGATCGAATGCTCGCGCAACGCGGCATGTTCACGGTTCACCACGACGACATTAAGCCACTTGAGACTGAGTTCCCACAGGCGGTTCAAAAAGTCGTCATTCCACATTCACTTGTTGACGCAGCGCTGGACTTTCTCAATTTGACGAACATAAATGAATATTCGGTCTTTCCGGATCTCGCCGGAATCGCGGGTTATTTGAAGAAAGAGTCGGATCTCGACCCGCGTTGGCCATAGTAGAGCCTGGCCGCCCCGTTGCAGCAGGTCGCGGCAAAGGCAGCCCACCCGGCGGACCACGGCTCACAACTCGGGGTGAGAGCGTTCAAGATCGGCCACATAGTGAGGGGCCTGGAGCGGTGGCTAAGCGCCGGCACTCCCGGTCCCAGCCGACCGCGGTAGGACCCGCCTCAGGATCCTCCCGTCGCCGAAGTTCGGATTGCGCTCCGGGCGGATGGTCGGCCACTCGGAGAATGGTCGAAACGGTGGTGGCCCGCGCGATCGCCATTTTCGGCCGGACCGGGC
This sequence comes from Bryobacterales bacterium, assembly GCA_003135055.1. Taxonomy (GTDB): domain Bacteria; phylum Acidobacteriota; class Terriglobia; order Bryobacterales; family Bryobacteraceae; genus PALSA-243. The sequence goes on from PLDF01000448.1 coordinate 65,145, forward strand.
GGTTGCGGCTTAGCGGCCGTAGAGCACCGGCAACTGACGAATCTCACTGACGCCGCCCAATCGGAAACGGCTCTCCGCCATGCTAGTATTTCCTCTAATGATTACGCGACCGAACCGGCTGCTCGGGATCCTGGCGGCGTTGCTTTTGGCCGGCCCCGGCGATGGACAAACCAAGCGTGGACAAACCGAGCGGCAGCCCTTCAGCGTAGTGGAGGCCACGATTCCGGAAATGCAGGCGGCGCTGCAGAGCAAGCGCACAACGTCGCGGGAACTGGTGACGCAATACCTGACCCGGATCGCAACTTACGACCGGGTGCTGCATTCGCTGGTCACGGTAAACCCTAAGGCGCTCGCGGAAGCCGACGAACGGGACCGGGAACGTGCCGCCGGCAAAGTGCGCGGCCCGTTGCACGGCATCCCCGTCGCGTTGAAGGACAACATCCACACTACCGACATGCCGACCACCGGCGGCGCGCTGGCCTTCGCGGACTTGACGCCGCCGTATGAAGCGACGCTCACCAGGAACCTGCGCGAAGCCGGGGCCATCATCCTTGCGAAGACCACGTTGATCGAGCTGGCCAACTGGGTGGCGGGCGCGCCCACACCGATGTCCGCTTACAACGCGGTGGTTGGTTTCGGATTCAATCCTTACGACCCGCGGCGCGACCCCCGCGTCAGCGGCGATGGCCGCGCGGTGCTCAGCCCCGGCGGATCGAGTTCCGGCGCGGGGACAGCCGCCAGTTTCTGGGCGGCGAACGTGGGAAGCGACACTGGGGGGTCCATTACGCAGCCCTCGAATCAGGCCATGCTGGTGGGCGTTCGGCCGACGATCGGAAGGATCAGCCGCTACGGCGTAATCCCAATCACGGCCGACCATGATACCGCGGGACCCATGACCCGATCGGTAACGGACGCGGCGATTCTGTTGGGCGTCCTCGAGAGCGCGGCGCCGGACGCCAACGACGCCGCAACGAAGACCTGCACCCCGCCCGCCGGCCGGGACTACACGAAGTTTCTGCAGCGGGACAGCCTGAGGGGCGCGCGCATTGGGATTCCACGAGCCTTTTATTACGAGCGCGTGAGCCTGCCGGGCGAGGAGCGGCCGCGCGGAGGCCTGAACGCGGAGCAGCAGAAAGTGATGGCCGAGGCGATTGAAGTATTGAAGCGGGAGGGAGCGGCGATCGTCGATCCGGTTGAGATTCCCAGCTTCGCCGACAAGGATCCGAAGAAGAACTTTCTGCTGTGGCCGTACTGTTCGGGGGCGGAACAAGCCAAGGGTAAGGACGAAGGCTGCTCGGTGAACTTCAAATACGGCATGAAGCGGGATTTTAATTCATGGCTGGCGAGTCTGGGACCGGCGGCTCCAGTTAAGACGTTAACGGAACTGCGCGAGTGGAATGTGGCGCACGCCAAAGCGGGCGCGATCAAGTATGGACAATCGAGGCTGGATATTTCGGACGAGATGGATCTGCAAGCAGACCGCGGCCGCAATGAGGCAGACGTCCGGAAGGATCAATTGCTGAGCCGGACGAATGGGATCGACGGGGTGCTGCAAGCCTATCGCCTGGACGCGATTCTGACGCCCGGAGCGAACGGGGCGGATCTGGCCGCGAGGGCCGGATATCCGCTCATCGTGGTTCCGTTCGGGATGGTCCCGAACTCACCACCGAACGGGCCGGCAGGTGGCGCGCCGCAGCGGCAAGGGCCGTTTCCACCAGGCTTTAACCCAAAGCCGGCGCCATTCGGAGTGGGCTTCACCGGAACCGCTTGCAGCGAGCCGCGCTTACTGGGAATCGCCTACGCTTTTGAGCAGGCGACCAAGCGTCGCGTACCGCCGGCTTTCGCTCCGTAGCGCGGGCAAAGGGTTACCGGTTCGCCGTGCCGCGGCGGCGGGAGAAATAGGCGCCGCTTCCGTCGCATCAAAAAGTGGGGTCTGGCGCGGAGCGCGCTAACTAAAACGGGATCGCGGCTGAGAGTCACGCGGAACTGGATCGCGAGTTCATCGTGGAGCGCAGTCACACCGTAGGAGAGGGATCGCGGCTGAGAGTCATCGACCCGCGCGCCGCGATCCCAAGCCTAGGTGGCGCCGCCGGCAAGCGGGCCGCCGGAAGGTCACTGGTGCAGAGCGAGCCTGATAACCGCCAGGGTTGGCGCGGCTCCATTTTGCGCGAGTTCCTTTTCACGCGGTGACGGGGCAAGGGCTCGCCCGATAGATGTATCGCCCGTCCAGATCTCGGCGAGGAAATAGGATTCGCCGTAGCGATGGAACACCAGCCTCGCGGGCTCGATCTGTTTCTTGCCGACGATTTCATTGGCGGTAACGGCGTTGGCGGCGTCTGTCGACCTCATGCAAACGATCGCGCCGTGCGACAATTCATCCACCTTGTAAGCGCCTTGAGGCATCGCGCTGCGGCCCATATAGAAGCTGAACGGCACCTTGGCTGTCACGGTTTTGTTTTGCGCCTGCACGGCGGCCGCTGCCACCAATGCGATTCCAACACTGAGAATTCGAGTAACCCGGCTTTTCATAACGACCTCCTTTTTTGTGGTCGCGACTATCTATGCAATGCTCCTGCCAAAACGTAAGCGATTGATTCCTTTAAGCGCAGACTCGGATGAGGCCGCTAACTACTATCCGATCGGATAGCGGGGCAACCACTCGGATAGATCCGGCGCTTGGAACCGCGAGAGCCAGGCAGGCGACACCGGCTTATCAGGGAGACGATCGACGAATGGCTCCGTCAGGCCCAGGGGCCCTTTAACTTCGGAATTTTCTCGCCCGGCCGCGAAATCCCGCTCCCTCACGGTCGCGGCACTGATCGGAGCCGCGCGCGTCAGTAAGCGGCTTCACGATAGACCGAATCCCGGTCGCAGCGTTAGCCGAGTGACCCATGCTTTCCGGCGGCGAGAGTGCGAAGGCGTCAACCTCGCCACAGTGACAACCTTGCTACAGTGACAACCTTGCGACAGTTCGGTACTCGGAGATCGACCGGATTACCGGTACGGTCGAGCCGATTCCCACTTGACATACGAAGTTGCTCGTATTACGCTCTTCGTATCAATGTTCGCCGCCAGGCTCACCTGCGCCCTCTTTGGCATCTTGTACGGTTTGGCGCTCGGCCAATCGCAGGCCGCCGGGGCTCCGCAGGGGTTTGAAGCCGCCTCGATCAAGCCCGCAATGCAGGGCGGCAGGGCAAGGATGGAAGGCGGACCCGGAAGCTCCGACCCCATCCGCATCCGCTACAGCAGCATCAGCCTGCGTTACCTGGTGATGGCGGCGTATCGCGTAGGCGGCTTCCAACTTTCCGCGCCCGCCTGGCTGGACGCCAAAGCTTTCGACGTGGACGCGAGATTACCTCCTGGAGCAACGCGAGCCCAACTACGGGAGATGCTGCAGGGCCTCTTGACAGAGCGCTTCCATCTGGCCCTCCACCGGGAGCGGAGAGTCATGCCGGCTTACGCGCTAATCGTGGGTAAGAACGGTCCGAAGCTCAAGGCATCGGCAGAGAAAACCGGCGGTGACGCCGCCGACAATTTCGATCCCCTGCCGCCGGCGGCGCCGAATGAATTGGAACTGGACGGCGGAGGCTATCCGCTGGTCCCTCCCAGCGAGGGCTCGTGGCTGGTGGCGCTGCGAAGCGGCCACGCGCGCATGCACCAGCTCAACGCGTCTATGCAGGATCTTGCAGCGCTGCTTTCGAAGCAGTTGAGCAGGCCGGTGACGGATGCGACCGGCTTGAAAGGGAGATACGAATTCACGCTGTCATGGATGGCGGGCGTATCGGCGCAGGATGGGCCAACTGCCGACGTGGGCCCCGACCTATTGGCTGCGGTCCAGCAGCAACTTGGACTCAAGTTAGAGGCATCCAAGGGGCCGGTGGAAGTGCTGGTGATCGACTATTTGGAAAAGGAACCGATTGAGAATTAGGGAGGCCGTGCGTCAGTACCTCGACCGTAATGACAACTCTTCCATACAACCGCGGCAGAAGATCGATAGCTTCATGACGGATAATCTCGCCACCGTGACATCCTTGCCATAGCCCGGTACTCCGAGATCGACCGGGTTATCGGAAGCCTTCGCGATCTGACGGAGATCGACGGGGCATTGCGGACTCTGGCACTGTAACCGTGCGAGAGACCAATCAATGCGCGCCCCCTCAGCGCTAGAATGGAACGTATGATCCCACACGAAATGGTCACCACCGCTTTCGATTTGCCCGGCTTCCGCATCAAGCGCAACCTGGGCGTGGTCCGCGGCATCGTGGTGCGCTCGCGGTCGCTGTTCGGGACTATCGGCGCCGGCTTGCAGACGCTGGTGGGCGGCAATATCACGCTGCTGACCAACTTGTGCGAACAGACGCGCGGGCAGGCTTTCGACCTGATGCTGCAGCACGCCGCGGCGCTGGGCGCGAATGCCGTCGTGAATGTGCGCTACGATGCCACCGAGGTGATGCAGGGCGTCACGGAAGTGCTGTGCTACGGCGCGGCCGTGCTGGTGGAGCGGGCCGAGAAGTGAAGGTTCGCTTCACCAAAGCTCACGGGGCCAAGAACGATTTTCTGCTGACCTGGCGCAGCGACGCGCCGCAGGAGAACCACGCCGGATTCGCGCGCGCGATCTGCGATCGCTATACGGGGATCGGCGCCGACGGGTGGATGCTGGTGGATCCGCCGGCCGATGCGGAAGCGGAAGGCGCCATTGAGCTATACAACTCCGACGGCAGCGCGCCGGAGATTTCGGGAAACGGCACGCGCTGCGCCGCGGCGTTCCTGATCTGGCGCGGATATGCGCCTGGGCGCGTCCGCATACGCACCGGGGCGGGGATCAAGACGCTGCGGATGCTGCAGCGCAGCGAGCTCAAATTCGAATTCGAAATGAACATGGGCCGCGCGCGGATAATCGAAACTCGCTTCGCCTTGCCGCTGGCCTCGGGGAAGCGCGATGTGACGCTGGTGGATGTGGGCAACCCGCAATGCGCCGTGCCGGTTGAAGACTTCGATTTCGACTGGCGCGCCATGGGCGCCGGGATTGAGCGGCATCCGCAATTTCCGGACCGCGCCAACGTGTCGTTCTTCAAGAGCGTGGACGCGCATTCCATCGACGTCCGGTTCTACGAGCGCGGCGCGGGCGAAACCATGAGCTCGGGCACCGGGTCCATGGGCGCAGCCGTGGCGGCGGTGGCGCGCGGGATGGCGCAATCGCCGGTGCGGGTGCTGACGCCGGCGGGTCCGTTGGATATCCGGCTGGAAGATGAAGTCTTTCTGACGGGCCCGGCGGAAATTGTGGGTGAGGGCGAGTTCTTCCAATAAGCAGCTACTACCCAGGCAGCCTGCGGCAGGGACAAGAGAGCCACGCTATGGAGTGCTGAAACGCTTTCGGAATTTCCTCGCTCGGCCGCGAAATCCCGCTCCCTCACGGTCGCGGCTCTGTGTCGACTGCGTGTGTCTACAGATAGTTACGGAGCCGCGACAGCCAGGGAAAAGCCGCGCTGTGCGAAAATGAGTGTTCATGACTAGTGAAGTCTCACTTGCCGTAGATGCAACCGCAAAGCTTCTCGAAGAGAAAATCGTCTCGCGACGCGCGCGCGTGGGAGTGGTGGGGTTGGGTTACGTCGGCCTGCCGCTCGCCGTCGAGTTCGCCAAGGCCGGATTCACGGTCACCGGCATCGATGTCAACGAAGAAAAGGTCCGCCGCGTGAATGCCGGCGATTCCTATGTGGGCGATATCCCGAGCGCCACGCTGGCGCCGCTGGTGGAATCGGGCAAGCTGCGCGCCACTACCGATTTTGCCGCGGTGCTGGATCTCGACACCATCAACATCGCCGTGCCCACGCCGCTGCGCAAGACCAAGGACCCGGACATGAGCTTCATCATGTCCTCATGCCAGGAGATTGCGCGGCACTTCCACGCGGGCATGCTGATCATTCTGGAATCGACGACATATCCGGGGACCACGGACGAAGTGGTGCTGCCGATGCTTTTGAAATCGGGCCTGGAGGTGGGGACCGATTTCTTCCTGTGCTTCTCGCCGGAGCGCGTCGACCCCGGCAACCCCAACTTCCACACCTTCAATATTCCCAAGGTGGTGGGCGGGACTACGGCGGCGTGCACGGAAATGGGGCGCGTGTTTTACGCGCAGGCCCTGGAGCGGGTGGTGGCGGTGAGCTCCACGCAGGTCGCCGAGATGGTGAAGCTGCTCGAGAATACGTTCCGCATGATCAATATCGGACTGGCGAACGAGATTGCGATGATGTGCGACCGCATCGGCATCAACGTGTGGGAAGTCATCGACGCAGCCGCCACCAAGCCGTTCGGCTTCATGCCGTTCTATCCGGGGCCGGGGCTGGGCGGCCACTGCATCCCCATCGACCCGTTCTATCTGTCGTGGAAGACCAAGCAGGCGGGCATTGAGGCACGCTTCATCGAGCTCGCCGGGTACATCAACGGCCAGATGCCGCACTTCGTGGTGGATAAGGTGCAAAACGCGCTGAACGACGCTTCGAAGCCCGTGAAAGGCTCGCACATTCACGTGATGGGCGTGGCTTATAAGCGCGATATCGACGACGTGCGCGAATCGCCGGCGCTCGACGTGATGATGCTGCTCATGCAGCGCGGCGCCAGGCTGACTTATAGCGATCCGCACGTGCCGCGACTGCGGCTGGAAGGCGTGGAACTGACGGCGCTGGCCGAGGATACGGCGGCCGCGGCCGATTGCACGGTAATCATTACCGACCATTCGGCGTTCGATTACCGGGGTCTGGTGGAACGGGCGCCGTTGATCGTCGACACGCGCAATGCGTTGAAGGGGTACGGCTCGGCTAAGATCGTGCGGTTGTAACAAGATCGTCCGGTGTAAACGGCTATTTCCGAGGTTTTTGAACGCCTGAACGGGGCGGGGAAGTACCGAGAGTACTTCGGGCGCCCGAAAGAGCCATTGCCAAGCTATTGACAACGGCTTGACAAACCCTCAATCTATATCTGAAAGAGGTAATTTCATGAAGGCGCTCTCCCTCGCCGCTCTATGTATTGCGCTGCTTGCGGCCCTTGTGCTTCCCGCCTCCGCACAGCCGGTGATTTCCGCCAAATCCGGATTGCTCTCGTACGGGGAAGGCCAAGTTCTGCTCAACGACCAGCCGGTGGAGTTTTCCACGACGCGCTTTGCCGACGTCAAGGAGAATTCCGTTGTCAAGACAGGGGATGGGCGCGCCGAGGTTTTGCTCACGCCCGGCGTCACGCTGCGGATGGGCGAGAATAGCTCGTTGCGCATGATTACCAATCGTCTGGTGGATACGCGAGTGGAGTTGATGACCGGTTCGGCGGTAGTGGAAGCCGATATGATCGCGAAAGACACCAATGTTACGGTGGTCGTGGGCCAGGGTAGCGTGGAATTGCCGAAGGCGGGTTTATACCGTTTCGACGCCGCGCCCGCACAGATCAAAGTATTCAAGGGCGATGCCGACGTGGAACTGGCGGGCCAAACCAAGGGGATGTCCGGCGGTCACATGCTCAGCTTGGCCTCGGAAACGGCCGCAATTGAAAAGTTCGACACGGAAGACACGGACGATCTGGATCGCTGGAGCCACCGGCGCGGCAGTTATCTGGCAGCGGCCAATATGTCGGCGGCGCGGACGTTGGTGAGTACGGGCGGCATGCCCTCCATGTGGGGAATGGCTGGCTGCTCATCGGCTTGGGGATACAACTCTTTTTACGGAATGATGACCTTTATCCCCTGCACAGGCAGCTTGTGGAGCCCTTATGGATACCGGTTCTGGAGCCCCTATGCGATCAATCAATACTATTGGTTAAATCCCCCGATGATTTATGGAGGCGGCGCGGGCCGCACGGGCATTTCTCCGTCGGGATCGGCATCGCTGGCCCGGCCGGCCACAACGGCCAGCTATCGTGGGACTTCGTCGGCTTCGGCAGCGGGATCGTCACATGCCGGTTTCGCCAACGCCGGCAACAGCAGCAGCAGCGGAGTTGTTTCGAGCGCCAGATCGTCCGGCGGCGGGGTTTCCGGCGGCAGTAGTGGTAGTGGCGGCGGGGGCTTCTCTGGCGGCGGCGGCGGCGGCGGCGGATCGCACGGCGGTGGTGGAAGCTCCGGCGGCGGACACCGTTAATCCAGTTCAATCAAATGGGAAAAGGCCGGCGAGGTTGAAAAACCTGACCGGCCTTTTCTATTTTGCCAACAACCACTTCCCTTCCAGTTATCGCTCCGTTCGGAGCCGGGCACAGAGCACGCCCCGTCAGCAAACGGTTTTTGGGGTGGCGCCGAATCTCGCCTCGAAGACTCGCGGCTCGTATTGAGAACGAGGCAGTCGTGTTCCTTACCGGCGTCGGAATGGAGTTTAGAGCTAGCTAGACCGCCTGGCGCAGCGGACGGTAGCGCCGGATGGCCCGCACGCCGATCAGTTCCGCTACCTTGCCTAGCAGAACGGGCAGGTTTTCGGTATAGACGGAAACGTGTTGTTGTCTGCGCGGGGGGCGGCGTTGCGTATCCCAATCGGACGAAGTGATGAGCGCGGTCGCCGGACGGTACGATTTCACGCGGGCGTATGCCAGAACGTTGCGCCCAGCCTCGCTCGATCCAAATTGCGCATCGCTCAATACCAAATCGTATTGCCGTTCGTCCATTTTAGTGAGCGCTTCGGCGGGAGTCGCAGCCACTTCCACCGTGTATCCGCCGGCCTGCAGAATCGTCTGTAGCGCCAGGCGCGGCGTCAGATCCCCCTGGACCAGCAGGACACGGGCCAAACCAAGCGCCCGGCGAGGCTCAGCCACGAGCTTCGAACTGTAGGTCTTGTACATTCTTGTTAAGACTACTCTAACCGAAAACCGTCCGATTGCAGCCAGTTAAATTGCGAATAGGGAGCAGTCGCGGCAGCTAAGATCCGATAAACTATAGCTACTAGAACTATTAGCTACAATTGAGCTGCTTCCTCGGGAAAGCTTTGGATACCCCCACATTGCGATCATCGGGCGTCATGGAATTCAATTGATTCTGAGCTTTGACGCCAGTTTTGAGCGCTGGCCCGGGATCAGTTTCCGCTTCCACTGTTAGGAAACGTACAGGAGACCGCGCGAACCCTTGCGGTCACAAGTCACGATGCGCTTCCACCTCCGCCAGCGTCGGGAGCCGGGCGGATGCTGGCCGCCTACATTTGAGGCACGCTCCATAGCAAGCCGGCTCGTCCGAGCACGCTCTCGTCGAACAGGCATCCCCCAGTCGCTCCGAGCATCGGAGACTTCCACAAAACCGGCGCGGAGAGTGAGAGCGAGGGATGACCGGTGAAGTTGGCAACGGTAAGCATTTCGCCCTGTAGCGATGGGACGAGCAACAGATCCACATGGGAAACGATACGCGCCATTTCCTGGGCCACGCTGCGGCTAAAGCGGTCGGCCTGCACGAAGTCGACGGCAGAGAGAAAGCGGGCTTGGCGAAAGAGGTAGGGCCGGGCATCGGGGACCTGCGCCCCGACTTCCTTGATGCCGCCGGCAAGCGTAAGCTGCTCGAATGCGGCCGCCACCTAGGCGCCGAGAATCAGGCTGAGCGAGTCATAGGGCCAGTCGGGCTGTGACTGACGACCGGCGTCCCGCCGAGGCTTGCGGAATCGCGCCCACTTCCACCGTGTATCCACCGGCCTGTGCAGAATTGTCTGAAAGCGCCAAACGCGGCGTCAGATCCCCCTGAGCCAGGGCAACCGAGCCAAACCAAGCGCCCGGCGAAGGCTCGGCAGCGAGCTTCGAGCCGTAGCCGCCATGCATTCATATTGAAACTACTTTGACCGAAAATACTCCGATTGCAGCCAGTTGAATTGTTGACTGCGGCTCAATTGAAGTTAAGTTGTCTTTAGTTAACCGACAGCCATGTAAGCACTATAGGTACTGAAGCTCAAGATAGATGTCTTATGTTAGTGTTTTTCCGGACTTTTGCCGTGGTACGCTTCTGGCTAGTCGCTTTTCTCGGGCCTTAAAAACCTTCGAGCTGACGTGCCAGAAGCGCAAATGAAAAAAGGATTTTTAAGTATGAGAACAGGATTATCGACGGCAATTGCAATTGCGGCCGTCGCGTTCAGCGGAGTTGCTCAGGCCTCAGTGATTACAGAGACCTTTACCGGGATCATTAATAGCGGAAACGACGGTGTGGGTGCTTTTGGCGCTGCCGGCACGAGCCTCGCGGGCGATGCCGTTACTTTCTCGTTCAGCTATGATACCGGGCTTTTGGAAGCCGACGTCAACGCCAATACCGACGGCAGCTTTATTTTTTCAAATCCCTCCAACTATGACGAATACATCGATTACGCAGGGGATAGCGCCTTCACCGAAAGCGTCACCGTCAACTCTCAGACGCTTACATTTGCCAATAGCGCCGGTAATCCCTACGTCGGGGCGCTAGAAGGCTGCACGGGGACGTCGTGCGGCGGCGACGGAGTCTTTGCCACCTTAGCGCAGCTTGGCAGCGGTGCATACATTCAAACCGAAGTTAACACAACGCAGAATTATTCAACTGGCGACGATCTTCTCAGCCAGACTGAAGTCGACGCTCTTGTCGGAGGCGCAGTAACGACGGGCGATATTTACATTTCCGACGATTCCGCCCAGGACAACTTGGCGGTCAGCAATGTATCGGCCGAGTCGCCAACACCGGAACCCACCACCTGGATTTCACTGGCGCTGGGGTTTGGCATGGTCGGCCTGCTCAAGCGGCGGCGTAGCGCAAGATAAGCAGTGGCGCGGGCCCATGGCCTGCGTGGATCCCCCATAGCGCCTTCCCCACAAAATGCAGCCTTTGCGCCTGCCAGCGCAGGCCATGGTGCACTTATGGCTAGTCGCCCTTCTCAGACCCTAAAGACCTTCGACCTGACGCGCCAGTAGCGCGGATGAAAATGAAGGATTTTTGGGATGAGAACAGGATTAGTTAGTGACAGCAGGTGCAATTGCGGCCGTCGCGTTCAGCGGGGCTGCTCAGGCCTCGGTGATTACAGAGACCTTTACCGGGATCATTAATAGCGGAATCGACGATGCGGGTGCTAGTGGCACTGCCGGCGCGAGCCTCACAGGCAGTACCGTTACTTTTTCGTTCAGCTATGATGCCGGGCTTTTGGAAGCCGACGCTATCGTTCATTTCACCCCCTTATCTGACTCATATGACGATTACGCAGGGGATAGCGCCGTCACCGAAAGCGTCACCCTCGATACGATTGCCAATAACTCCATTTATGCCGACGACGGTGGGCAATTAGAAGGCTGCATTGCGGCGATCTGCGGCGGCGCCGACGGACTCTTTTACAGCTTCGCGCAGGATGACTGAAGTCGACGCTATTCTCGGAGGAGTAACGACGGGTTATATTTTCATCGGCGATGGCGATCCCTTCGGCACAGATCCGGAGGACACCTTGGCGGTCAGCAACGTATCCGCCGAGTCGCCAACACCGGAACCCACCACCTCGATTTCGCTGCTGGGGTCCGGCAAGATAAATCGTGGCGCGGGCTCATGGCCTGCGCGGATCCCCATAGCGCCTGTCCCACAAAACGCAGCCCTTTGC
>PLDF01000430.1 GCA_003135055.1 Bryobacterales bacterium
AAGCATTCGCCCGCCGTTCGCCTTTCGGTCATCCCAAGCATCGCAAAATTGCCGACATTACCATTCTGCAGGACGCCCGGGACAGCGGCCGCTCATGTCTCCCGCTAGCTCGCTCGGAGAACTGGGCAAGGCGCTGCTCGCCGTAGGCATCGTTCTGGTCGTCGTGGGGATTTTCCTGGTTTCAGGCTCCAAGCTGCCCTTTCGCCTGGGGCACTTCCCGGGCGACATCGCCTATCGGGGACGCAACGGCAGCTTCTATTTCCCGGTGGTTACCTGCATCCTGCTCAGCCTTGCGCTCACCCTCATCATGTGGATCGTGAATCTGTTCCGCCGGTAAGATATAAGATAAACAATGAGCCAGACACTCCTCTTCGACCTCCAGCCCCAGCGGCGTGTATGGAAGGTCAGCGAACTCACCGAGCAGATCGGCGCCCTTCTCGAGGGGGCCTTCCGCGACGTGTGGATCGAGGGCGAGGTATCGAACTGCCGCCCGGCGCAATCCGGACATCTCTACTTCACGCTGAAGGACGCCCGCTCGCAAATCCGCTGCGTCTGCTTTCGCGATCAGGCCCGCCTGCTCAAATTTCGCCCCGAAGACGGCTTGCACATCACCCTGCGAGGCTCGCTGGGTGTTTACGAGCCGCGCGGCGAATACCAGGTTTACGTCACCCACATCGAGCCGGTGGGCCTGGGCGCGCTGCAGCTGGCCTTCGAACAGCTGAAAAAACAGCTTCAGGAAGAGGGCTTGTTCGAGCAGGCGCGCAAGAAACCCCTCCCCGTCCTTCCCCGCTGCATCGGCGTTATCACGTCGCCTGGCGGCGCGGCCATTCGCGACATCCTGCGCGTATTGAAGCGCCGTTTCGCCAACGTCCACGTGCAACTCTACCCGGTCAAGGTGCAGGGAGACGCCGCAGCGGGCGAGGTCGCAGCCGCCCTGCGCTATTTCAATCGCGTGAAGTTCGCGGACGTGCTCATCGTCGCACGGGGAGGCGGCTCGCTCGAGGATTTGTGGGCATTCAACGAAGAGGTGGTGGCGAGAGCCATCGCGGCATCCGCCATCCCGGTGATTACCGGCGTAGGCCACGAAACGGACTTCACCATCGCCGATTTCGTCGCGGATATGCGCGCTCCCACGCCCTCGGCGGCCGCGGAAATCGTTCTGCGTTCCCGCCAGGAATTCGAGAGGCACATCGCCGACTATCAGCGGCAGCTGGTCCACCACACGCGATACCTGCTGTCGCAAAAGCGGCATCGCGTGCGCGATCTGCAGACGCACCGTGGCTTTCGCCAGATGGACCTTCGCCTGCGCAGCCACCGCCAGCAGATCGACGAACTCTCTTCCTCCCTCGCCATGGGACTTCGCCTGCGCCTCGCCATCTCCCACCAGCGGCTCGCGAAAGGGAGCGCGCGGATATCTTCCTTCGACCTTCGCGCCCGGGCCGCGGTTCTGCGGCGCAGAATCGAAGCCCCCCAAGGCGCTTTGCGGACGGGACTCGAGCGCCTGATGACTCAAAAACGGCGCCGCTTCACCGCGGCTCATGTCCGTTTTGCGGCGCTCGATTTGCGGTCGCGCGTCGGCAGGCTTCGGCGCGTGTGCGAGCAGCGCTCCGCCGAATTGCTGGGCCGCATGGACAGGCTCTTGATTGCCCGGAGGAGGAGGCTGGAATCGGCGTCGCTGCAGCTGAACGAACGCAGCCCGTTCCAGATCCTCGAACGCGGCTACGCCATCGTCTACGACGCCTCCGGCCGCGTGCTGCGCTCTCCGGATCAGGTGGAAATCGGGAATGAAATCGCCGTGCGCCTGGCTCGCGGGCAGCTCGATGCAACCGTCCGAGGCAAAAGGAAGCAGGAGTAAGAGGAAACGGAAACACCCGTCGAAATTCTAGGCTATAGGGTGATGGCGAAGAGGCTGGGGCATTCGCCTGGGCATTCTGCCGAATCGCAAGCCACCGAAACCCCTCCGGGCCGGAGCAGCTTGAACCGTGTCGTCTGGAGTCGCCGCAATTTCCGGAAGCCGGAATAGCATTCCCACGAGCAGCCACAAGAAAGCGTTGTTGATGTAATTTTGGTACGCCGACGTTCCTCCAAAAGTAAGCGGGATCAGTAGCATGAACGCAAACCACGTGATCGCAAAAGCGATCGGGAAAAAGGGCGTCTGCCGAAGCCTCCGGGCAATCTTCCAGCAGCTATAGAGCAGACACGCCGACCAGAAAATCCACAGCACTGGCGCGAGGATCCCCATCTCCAGAATAAGTTCGCCCCAGCCGGATTCGGTCCATATCCCGCGGTAAGAAGAATGCAGAAGCTTCGCCACGTACTGCAGCCCGAGCGACGCCGTGCCGATGCCGTTGCCCAGCATCCAGTTGGGATCCTGGAACGCCGTTTTGAGATTCTCCATCGGGTAGGAAACGCCCCGGTAGTGAAGTGCCGATGCCGAGCTGAACGGGCTCAGCGTTTCGAGATAAAAGCTCACGCGGGAGCCAACCTCAGCCGGATACAGCATCACAGCCAGGGAAACCCCGAGCACGATGATCGCCGACGACCAGCCAAGTATTTTGACCACCTTGTGAACCATCCGCGAGCGCCACGACGCTCCCCACATCAGCCCCATCGTCAGAACAAGCGCCGTGAGCACCACGTAGACCACGGCGGTGCGGGAGCCACTAAAGAGCGTAGCGGCGGCGATGGCCCCGATCGAAGCGAACACCGGCTTGCGCTGGCCTNNCTTTTCCAGATTGGCCATATCGACCAATTCGGGAGCCAGGGTGCCGGGATTGAAAAACGAGTTGCCGAGCACCGCCTGCATCATGCCCACGGCCGAGATCACGATCGCCAGCACTGCGTTGCCCACGAGAAATTTCTGCAGGTCCTCGCGATTGCGCAACAACGCGTATCCCACGAACATCATCGGCACATAGAAAAAATCGAGTTTGAAGCCCAGCAACCCGTACAA
>PLDF01000507.1 GCA_003135055.1 Bryobacterales bacterium
GCGAACGGACTTGAACGGTACCGCGAAGGCACCGGCGCTGATCGATCCGGCGGGGCCGACGGTGAGCCTCGAGACCAGCGAGGCGATGTTCGACGTTGGGGTCGCGCTGAACGTTTGCGGATATGACAAGGGCCTGGATGAGTCCGATCCGGTGCGGAAGAAGATTCGCGACACGGTGAATCAGGCGACGCTGGGGTCGGCGCAGGCGAGGGACGATCGCGACAAGCTTTGTTTGTTTGTCGACCAGCGCAGGCTCGCGGATCCGGCGCGGAATTTGGCGTNNCGGAGGAGATTCTGCCGCTGCTGCGGAAGTATGCGAACGATATCGATCTGCATTTGATCTTCGCGGAGAACCGGGCGGCTTACGACGAGGTGACTGCGAAGTTGCACGGGCCGCTGACGCAGATGATCGTGAGCACGAACTATTATCTGAAGATTCCGGCTTCGACTTATAACGGGCGGCATTTTCTGGTGGTGCTGGAGCCGCTGCTTTCGCCGGAAGAGACGAATGCGCGAGTCTACGGGCCGGATTACGTGGTGGTGGCTTCGCCGAAGAACGGGGAGATTTCGATGGAGCTGGTGCGGCATGCGTACCTGCACTATCAGATCGAGCCGCTGCTGTATGCGCGAGAGGGGTCGGTGGACGAGCGGATGATGCCGATTCTGAAATCGGTGCAGGATGCGCCGCTGGGGATCGAGTTCAAGAGCGACATTTTGGCGCTGGTGATCGAGTGCATGATCCGGGCGATTGAGGCTCGCACCATGGACACGGGGGTTGCCGAGGTCAAAGTCCCGCCCAATCTGCCGCACAGCGAGGTGGGCCAGTACGAGCACGCGCGCGGCGTGGCGATGCAGAAGGAGGAAGTTATCCGCCAGCAGGCGGTCAATCACTCCATGGCGCAGGGTTATGTGCTGACGCAGTACTTCTACACTCAGCTGAAGAATTTCGAGAAGAACCCGGAGAGCCTGAATGAGGCGATCGGGCCGATGGTCTACGGGATGGACATCAGCATCGAGACGCATCGAGCGCGCGAAACCACGTTCGATGCGCGCGGCGAAGGCCATGTGATGAGCCCTTCTCCGCAGCGGCCCCCGCAGGCGAAGGACCTGGACGTGGCGGAACTGAAGCTGATGAAGGGCGATGTGGCGGGCGCCGCGGAGCTGGCGCAGAAAGCGCTGGAGAGCCACAGCGGAGATGCCGGACAGGCGAACTCGATCCTGGCGCGCGTGGATTTGATGAAGGGGAAGATCGACGACGCGGAGGCGGCGTTCCGCAGCACGCTGACTGCGACGAAGGATCCACGGACGCTGGCGTGGTCGCACATTTATCTTGGGCGGATTCTCGACGTGGAGGAGCAGCGCGACGAGGCTCTTGTGGAGTACAAGGCGGCGCTGACGGTGCGCGATGGCCAGCCCGATACGAAAGAGGCAGCGGAGGCTGGGTTGAAGCAGCCGTTCGCGCTACCGCATCGGGAGCAGGCTCCGGGCGGCGACGACAAGGACGACGGAGGGCCTCCGCCGACGGCTCCTCTGACGGCTCCCTCTACGACAACCCCGAACCAGCCGCATCCGCAGTAAGCGGGGCGCTCTGCAATAATTAAGAGAAGCAGCCCCCGCATGGAGTCTTCGGCACATTCATCCGGCAATTCGATTGACACGCCTGCGTCGAGCGACCCAGCCCTGGCTGACCCCGGCGCAATGGGGGAACTGGAAGCCACCGGACTGGAAGCCACCCTGGAGCATCGGTTCGCGCACGCGGAGTTGCTGGAGCGCGCGCTGACTCACAGTTCGCTGGCGCATGAACGGGGCTCCGATGAGCCGCAGCGGGAAGACAACGAGACGCTCGAATTTCTGGGCGATGCCGTGGTTGGGCTGGTGGCCGCGGAGTCGGTGTATCGGCGCTATCCCGAGCTTTCAGAGGGAGCGCTGACGCGGCTGCGGGGTGCGCTGGTGAGCCGCAGGCACCTCGCGGAGGTGGCCGCGGGGCTTAGCCTGGGCAAGTATCTGCTGCTGGGACGCGGCGAGGAGCGCAGCGGGGGACGGACCAAGATGGCGCTGCTGGCTAACGCCATGGAGGCGGTGATCGGGGCGGTGTATCTGGACGCGGGCATCGAGGCGGCGCGGCGGCTGATTGAGGCTCGGGTGATTGCGCCGCTGGTGGCTTCGCTGCGCGAACAGCTAACGGCGAGCGGCGGGATGGGCGACTTCAAGTCCGCTCTGCAGGAGCTGTTGCAGGCGCGTAAACAGGGACAACCGGAATACCGCACGACGGGCGAGACCGGGCCCGATCATTACAAGCGGTTTTTCGTTCAGGTGCGGGTCGGCGCTGAGTTGCTGGCCGAGGGCGAGGGCCGCACGAGAAAGCATGCCGAACAGGAAGCGGCGCGGCAGGCGATCGAGAAGCTGCAGCCGGTGAGGGAAGGGGAATGACGGCGCCTCCCGACGCAAGCGCACAGACTCCTGCGGAGAATCTCCCCACGGGAGACGGGGGCGGCAAATCTACTTTTTCCCGGGATGCGTTTGGCCAGGTGACGGTGGGCCGATCGAAGATCGTGCTTTTCCCCGGCTTTCTGGAGATGACGCGATCGCTGCTGGTGGTGCTGACGATCGCGCTGTTCATCCTGACCTTTATCGTGCAGCCGTTTCGGATTCCGTC
>PLDF01000313.1 GCA_003135055.1 Bryobacterales bacterium
AAGGAACTGCGGGGAAAAGGCTTCGGTATTGGGGGTAAGCCGTTTCGGTTCTTGATTTAGGGATTATTTGATGGTCATGTGATTCGTCCCGGGTTCAGGTGCGAGGCTTACCGCATGGGGCCGCTGAACTTTGCGGGTCACTTGAGGACCAGACACTCGATGGATTTTTTCGCCAGCGCCTTGTCGAAGGTGACCAGTCTCAAGCCGGCGGTGGCAGCGAATGCCGCCAGATAGGCATCCGCCCAAACGTTCGGGGAGGAATGACGGCCCCCCGCCATGGCGCGCAACCTGGGATCGATGCCGTCCGGCTCCGTTAGGAACGCGATCCGACTGTCAGCGCGGCACTGGTCGTAGACCTCCCACGCGCCCGCCACGCTCTCCACTTCCTGGCCCATTACGGCCCGGTTGGTTAGGAGCCGGAGGAGAGCAAGTTGTGTGAACCGGCAAGAAAGAAACTGTTCGCCCTGACGCTGCGCAAGCCATTCTCGCGCTAGTTCGGAATGGATATGCCGTTCCCAAACCAGTGCGCGCCACACATTGGTGTCAAGGAAATTCAATGAATTCATAGAGCTGCTTGTTGGTCAAACTTATTTTAGGGCCTTTGGAACGGATCAGCGGAAAAACAATGCGCCCCTTTTTGGTCCGTTCGGGTTTCAGCAGCACGCGTTCGATGCCGTGGGTCACCAGGTCGCGCACAGTGCAGCCTTGCTGAGCAGCCTGGTGCTTCAGTTTCCGATAGATTGGGGCGGAATATCAATGGTCGTTCGGATCGTTTCCGGTGGCATGATCTGGCTCCGCTCCCTATTGTCTTCCGTAAATGTTTATCCCGCCACGGCCAGGACGGTTTGCGGTTCGTGATGGAGCCGTAGCTGGCCGCCGAAGTGCAGGACCATACCACCGTACTATCATGAAGCAAGGCCGCTGCCGTGCCATGACTACACTGATCGATTTTCTACAGGAGATAGAGCAAAACCGCCAGGCCGTGGCGCTTCCCGCGGAGGAGGTTGAGCGCCTGGTCAAGGTCTTCGGACCCGCTGTGCGGTCGATGGGGTTTTGGAACAAGTCGGGTGACGGCTCGGTCGAGATCCCCATGAACAATGTAACCGAGGCGGCGCGTGCGCTCGGCCACGTTCCAAGGGAAAGCAATGCGAGCCTGGCTCAGGTGGTTTCGCAGCTAAAATCGTCAGGGGATTTCGGCGGCGTGGTGGATCACACTCTCGCTAGCCGGTTCATCGAAACACTGGCCGGCCTTTATTTGCGCCAGTTTCAAGACCGGGTAGAGCGGTTTCAAGAAGCCGGCGAGCCCGCCGAGACCGATCGCTTGTGGAACGGGATCGCCCGCAATCTGTTCGGCGCCTGAATGCCGCGAATCGAGTGGCTCCGCTTGCCGTCCGCGGTGCGCGAGCATCTGCGGGATCGCGTTCGCACGCGTGCCATTGACGCTCGGGATCTGGTTACATTGCTGGCATGGATCAGCACCGAACCCGACCTGCCCGACGGAACCTGGTGTAAGGATTTCGGATCTTTCAAACTCGTAGGAGAGGGGCAATCCCAAAGACGTTCCTGACGCGCGAACAACCGTGCTTTGGGCCGAGGGTGTGAAGCCAGTTTTTTCAATCCGATTCCCAGCCAGCCACGGCGCGACTCTGCCATTGTGATGCAATAAACCAGTGTGATGCAATAAACCAGTGTGATGCAATACTCAAGAGTGCCGGAATGCGCCCCGTCGAAATTCGGCGCCATCAGCAATGGAGATCATCGACAATATTAACCGTCTGCTCGGGGAAGACCTCAAGCAATCGATCACGCCGGGCGCAAAGTTGAAGATCGCGGCCTCTTGCTTTTCGATCTATGCCTTTGAGGCGCTCAAGACGGAACTGGAAAAGATCGAGTCGCTTGAGTTCATTTTCACCACTCCAACCTTTGTGCCCGATGAGGTCACGGACAAAGTCAGGAGAGAACGGCGCGAGTTCCACATTCCTAAACTGGAGCGCGAGCGTAGCATTTACGGCAGCGAGTTTGAAATTCGCTTGAAGAATAAACTCACCCAACGTGCCATTGCCAAGGAATGCGCCGACTGGATGCGGCGAAAAAGCACGTTTCGATCGAACCGGGGCAAGGCGCCGATGCAGCAGTTCGCCTGCTTGCGCACGGCCGGCGCCGAGGCCGTTTACATGCCGCTGCATGGCTTCACCGCCGTCGATCTGGGGTACCAGCAGGGCAATGCCGTCTCAAACATGGTCAACAAGATGGATGAGCCCTCCGTCACGGCCACCTACATCAACCTCTTCGATCAGATCTGGAACGATAAGGAAAAGCTGGAAGACGTAACCGGCCAGTTGTGCGATCACATCGCCGCGGTCTATCAGGAAAACTCCCCGGAACGCATCTACTTCATGATGCTCTTCAACATCTTTAATGAGTTTCTGGAGGACGTGAGCGAGGACGTTTTGCCCAACGACCTCACCGGCTATCAGGACAGCCTAATCTGGCAAAAGCTCTACAACTTCCAGCGGGATGCAGCCACGGGGATCATCAACAAGCTGGAGACCTACAGCGGTTGCATTCTCGCCGACAGCGTGGGACTGGGCAAAACCTTTACCGCTCTCGCGGTGGTTAAGTACTACGAGCTCCGTAACCGCTCGGTCCTGGTGCTCTGCCCCAAGAAGCTCGCCGACAACTGGCTGAACTATAAGGGCAATCTCAAGACCAATATCTTCGCCAAGGACCGGTTCAGCTACGACGTGCTGTGCCATACCGACTTGCAGCGCACCAGCGGCTACTCCTTCGGCATGGCCCTCAACCGCATCAACTGGGGCAACTACGATCTGGTGGTAATTGACGAGTCACACAACTTCCGCAACAACGACGCCTTCAAGGATCGGGAGACCCGCTACCAAAGACTGATGAACGCGGTGATCAAGCAGGGCGTGAAGAAAAAAGTCCTGATGCTTTCCGCCACACCGGTCAATAACCGCTTCAGCGATCTGCGCAACCAACTCGCCCTCGCCTACGAAGGCGATTCGGAAAGCCTGAGCGCGAAACTGCGCACTTCATAAGGATATCAACGAAATCTTTCGCAAAGCGCAGGCCACCTTCAATGCCTGGTCCACGCTTCCGCCGGAGGAACGCACCCCCTCGGCCATTCTCAAAGCGCTGGACTTCGATTTCTTTGAGCTGCTGGACTCTGTCACCATCGCGCGGTCCCGCAAGCACATTGAGACGTTCTACGATACGAAGGAGATTGGAAAATTCCCCGAGCGCCTAAAGCCTCTCTCCGTCCATTGCCCCCTCACGCAACGCCCCGACGTTATCGGCTTCAACGAGATCTTCAATCAGCTCTCCCTGCTCAAGCTGGGCGTCTATGCGCCGGTGAGTTACATTCTGCCGAGCCGTCTTCCGCAATACGAAGACCAATACGATACGGAGGTCAGGGGCGGCGTGAGCAAGTTCAAACAGCGCGACCGCGAGATGAGCCTGCAGGCCCTGATGACGGTGAATCTGCTCAAGCGCCTGGAAAGCTCCGTAGAGTCGTTCCGAATCACGCTTCAGAAGCTGGCCAATCGAAATCTTGCGGCACTCGCCAGGATCGACGATTTCAAAAGAACCGGGTGCGACGCCACATTTGCGGACGTATCGCCGTCGCTCGAAAACGCGGAACCGGACGACGAGGACTTTCCGGAGACAGAGAGCGAGAATGGCGAGAGTGACGAACAAACTGGCGGCAAGGTACAAATCAGGGTTTCGGACATGGACCTGCCGGCACGGGAATACGACCTGCGCGGCGACCTGGCATTGATCGAGGCTCTTCTCACGGAGATGCGGAAGATTGCTCCGGCTGACGACGCCAAGCTTCAGCACCTCAAGACCCAGATTCTCAGCAAGCTGGCATCACCGATCAACCCAGGAAACAAGAAGATCCTGATTTTCACGGCCTTTGCCGACACCGCCAACTACCTTTACGAACACCTGGCGGCCAGATTGCTGAAGACTCACCACCTTCACACCGCCAGAATTACCGGCGCCGACAGCCCTAAATCCACCCTGGGGCGCGGCTACGATTTCCAATCTCTGCTCACGCTGTTTTCCCCGCGATCCAAAGAAAAAGCCGGCACCTTGCCGGAGGAACCGCGGGAGATCGACATCTTGATTGGAACCGATTGCATCTCCGAAGGGCAGAACCTTCAGGACTGCGACTACCTCATCAACTATGACATCCACTGGAACCCGGTCCGCATCATCCAGCGCTTCGGACGCATTGACCGCATCGGCTCACGGAATGCCTGCATCCAGTTGGTCAACTACTGGCCCGATATCACCCTCGACGAATACATCAACCTTAAGGAGCGCGTGGAAAACCGCATGGTGATCGCCGACGTCACGGCCACCGGCGACGACAATGTCCTTAACAGGAAATCGAACGATCTCTCCTACCGCAAAGAGCAGCTCCGGCGCCTGCAGGAGGAGGTCATCGAGATGGAAGACCTCAAGACCGGCGTCTCCATCACCGATCTCGGCCTCAATGATTTCCGCATGGACCTATTGAATTATGTGAAGGCGAACGGCGATCTGGCCGGCGTCCCTAGCGGCATGCACGCCGTGGTACCCGCGGCCCCGGAGCGCGGGCTGCCGCCGGGAGTCATCTTCACCCTGCGAAACCGCAACCAGGGCGTCAACATCAACCAGCAGAACCGTCTGCACCCTTACTACCTGATCTATATCGGCAGGGATGGCAGAGTGCTGGTCAATCACACGGAGGTGAAGCGCCTGCTGGATCTGGTGCGGGCGGCGTGTAAGGGCTGCGCCGATCCGATACCGGAGGCTTACCGGCCTTTCAACCGCGCCACGCAGGACGGCCGCAAGATGCAGGTATACTCGGACCTGCTCGCGCAGGCCATCCGCTCGATGATGGATCTGAAGGAAGAAAAGGACCTGGATAGTCTTTTTACCGGGCCCAAGACCAGCGCCCTGCTGGACACGATCACGGGGCTGGACGATTTCGAGTTGATCGCTTTTCTGGTGGTGCAAGGATTGACCGCGCTGTAGCCTACGTGCCAGGCAAGCGGCGGCATCTGCATTTACGGCGTTGGGCGGCCCACGACGGCTGATTAATCGTTTTGGGATTTGGCGACTTCTGTCGCGAGATTCGCCCTCGAGTGGTAGTGAAACATGTCGCGTTCACACGAGTGTGAACGCTGCACGCATGTGCCCAGGGGGCGCCCAGTGCGCCACTGCTGCGGAGTAGAATAAAGTTGCAATGTGAACCGAGGGACAGCCGTGTCAGACGCTTATAGCGTGTTCGTTCTGAAGATCGATGGCATCATGCCGGCGAAGATGAAACTGGACGCCCTAGGTCTATACATGGTCGATTTTGCCAACCTCCTGGGAGCGGACCAGTCACCCCGCTTCCACCGCATTACGAAATCAAGCACCGACATTGGCGCCCGCGTGCCGCGAGAACGGGAGACAGACGCGAAGAACCGCATCTTTCTGGTCCGCAATGGCGAGGGGCCATACGATGCCCGGCAGGCGTACGAAAGCCTCTCCCTCCGGCTTGCCCTAGACGGCGCCAAAGGCGCGGCCGTAATTGGCCCGGAGGGCAGCGGCATCATCGAGATTCCGGTTTCAACCATAGCGCCCCCGCCGGTTGCCATTCCAGCATTTACGAGGGCCGGGTCTTTGCAGGGGCAGGTGATTAAGATCGGCGGCAAGCAAGAAATTGTGCCAGTGCAAATTGAAGACGTTGACGGCTTCGTGTACTACTGCACCGCTAGCCGCGAGACGGCGCGCAAGCTTGGCAGGCAGATTTTCGGCAAGACCGTCAGGGTCCATGGCGCCGGAAAATGGCGGCGTGACGAGGGTGGCGCCTGGCTGGTTGAAGACTTCCACATCCAGAGCGTTGACGACGAGCTGGACGATGCTCCCCTGTCCGCGGCGGTGGAACATCTGCGGAGTATCCATAGCGCATGGAAGGATCTGGAAGACCCTCAATGTGAGCTAGACCTGATCCGCCACGGAGGCAGCGGCGAATGATCGTACTCTTCGACGCCAACTTCTTGCTGATGCTGTTTGACGAAAAAGCAAGGGCGCCGAAGAGGGCCGGAAAGCCAGTTATCAAGAACGCCAGCGAACGGATTGAATTGCTGGTTCAGGATCTCTCGAAAAAGAGAACTAAAATCATTGTTCCAACCCCGGCCCTGGCTGAATTCCTGTTGATGGCGTCGGACTCCTACGACCGCTATCTGGCGGAGATCAAAAAACGCACCGTGTTCGAGGTATTTGGTTTTGACGATCCGGCTTGCATTGAATTAGTGGATATGTCACTAGCGTTAGGGAAACCTAAGAAGAACAAACCCGAAGACACCTGGGCCAAACTCAAGTACGACCGGCAGATCATTGCAATCGGCAAGGTGAATCGCGCACAGCAGGTCTATACGACGGACGATGGGGTCAGGAATCTTGCGATCCAGGCAGGCATGAAGCCAATCGATCTGGAAGACCTTCCGGAGCCGCCGCCCCGGCAAACACAGCTAGACCTGGCCGGCGGCGCGAAGCCGGCCAAGAATCCGGAGAGTGACCCCGGCGCGGGAACGCCACCTTCCTCCGCTGGATCGTAGAATTGACGCGGCGGTATGTTCGACTACCCCAAACAAGCGGAGCTTAACCGGGTTGTGCCGAAGGCCAAAGTGTACGACCGTGCCAAACCCAGCCGCGCGATACGGAGCCGCTTCGTGTCGCAAGTCAGCGAGATCGTATGGAAATACAAGCTTTCCCCGGAGACGGTCAATCTTCCGGCCCGGCTGGGTATTCAGGAGATTCAAGTGTTTGCGATCGCCCTCAAGACCGGCGAACTCAGCGGCGATGTGCTCCGCACGTTGGACAAGACAATTCCCTCGCCCATCTTCTACGAGCTGACATTTGAGGAGCGCGTCAGGTTCACCGCCGCCTATAAGCGCCCCACCGATAACGGCGCTTCAAAGTCATTTGTGGATGCCTACTACGAGACGGGGTGGCAGCCGGTCACGGCTGCGCGCCCGCCGCTTCCTGTCGCGCTCGACCTCGCCGGACTTTACGAACAGATGCTTCGCGCTCACATGGCGATTCGTGCGCGTCCCGGGGAAAACCTCAGCGCCGCGGCCGGGAAGCGTCATGTTCGTCCCGAGGCATTGGGGGACCGATCTCATCGCCGAAGCGCTCGACAAGGAACCGGCTGCATGAAGAAGCCGGATGTACGGGCCATTCGGGCCAAGATGGGGCTTTCACAATCCGATTCTCCGCGCGCTACCAGATCAGTCTCAGGACGCTTGCAGCAATGGGAACAAGGCAGGAGAGAGCCGGAGAGCGCCGGAGAGCGCGTACTCGCATACTTCAAGGTGATAGAGCGCAATCCGGAATCGGTTAAACGGGCACTCCAAGGATGAAGAAGCAAACCACCGGGCCATCAAAGACGACGCGCGGTATTGGTTATAAATAGAACATGGCCGACTCGTTACTGATTCCGTGCGCTGCCTGCGGCGCGAAGAACCGCGTACCGCGCAAAAAATTGGAGCAAGGACTCCAACCCGTTTGCGGGCAATGCAAAACGCCCCTCAGCGTGGGCAGCAAGCCGGTAACCGTAACCGACGCGACGTTTTCGGCGGAAGTAGAACGTTCGCCAGTTCCCGTTCTGGTGGATTTGTGGGCTCCGTGGTGCGGACCGTGCCGGACGATCAGTCCCATACTCGAGGATGTGGCGGTGGAAATGGCGGGACGATTGCGCGTCGCAAAACTCAATATCGATGAAAACCCTGCGACTGCGGCGCGCTTCAATATTCAAAGCATTCCGGCATTACTTGTTTTTCGAGAAGGGCGCGAAGTGG
This sequence comes from Bryobacterales bacterium, assembly GCA_003135055.1. GTDB lineage: Bacteria > Acidobacteriota > Terriglobia > Bryobacterales > Bryobacteraceae > PALSA-243. The sequence continues at coordinate 7,860 of PLDF01000313.1, forward strand.
ATCGCATGGTAGGTGTGCGGCCTAAGCCGGAGATCGTCCGCCGTCTCGAACAGATACTCGCCACCGGATCTTAAGAGATCGACGGCCTTGGCATTGGACCGACCGCTCGCGCACGGCGCGCCACGGCTTTCGTCGCAGGGCATGGCCCCGCGCCAATTCCCCTCGATCCCCGTTCCCGGCGGACAGGCCAGGAGGCCTGTCCTACAGCGGAACGCTGAGTCTTGGGTAGAATAGACGCCATGACACGTTCATCTCTGTTGATGCTCGCAGCGTCCCTCTGCGGCGTTTGTTCGCTGCACGCCCAAACCACCAACCCGCAGATAACCGAAACCAAGGGGGCCTATAATTCGATCAAAGATTATTTGACGCGCGCCGCCGCGGCTATGCCGGAAGCAAACTACGGCTTCAAGGCGACGCCCGATATCCGCACCTTCGGCGCGCTGCTGGGTCACATCGCCGACCATCAGACGCTCTACTGCAGCACGGCGCTGGGGGCGCGCCAGCAGGGAGACGCCGCCTCCAAGACCACCAAGGCCGACCTGGTGGCTGCGCTCGCGGCCTCCTTCGCCAAGTGCGACGCCGCCTGGGGTAGCATCACCGATGCCAACGCCACGGAGATGATGGGCCAGCGCTCGAAGCTGGGCACGCTGATCCTCGACGTGGTGCACAGCAACGAGGAGTACGGCTATATGGCGATCTACTTCCGGCTGAAAGGCATTGTGCCGCCTTCAACCGACAAAAGCGCCGGCAAGTAGGGAGACGGGCGCTCGGATTTGTCGGCAAGCTCATCTCTAACTAACGCATGCCCCACCAACGATTGTCTTTCCTCACCGCGCTCGCTGCTCTGAACGCCACCGTCGCCCTCTGCCAACCCGCCAGCCTCGTCCTGCGCAACGGCAAAATCGTCACCATGAATGCCGCGCAGCCGGTAGCGCAGGCCATCGCGGTACGCGGCGATAAGGTGGCCGCACTCGGCAGCAATGCCGATGCCGCCAAGTGGATCGGCCCGCAGACCAAGGTCATCGATCTGCATGGCCAGCTCGCTATTCCCGGGTTCATCGAAGGCCACGGACACTTCACCGGCATCGGCGAATACCGCCTCGGCCTCGACCTGCGCGAAGCCCGCACCTGGGAGCAGATCGTGGCTCAGGTCGCCCGCGCCGCCCAACAGGCCAAGCCCGGCGAATGGATCGTCGGCCGCGGCTGGCATCAATCCAAGTGGGACCATCCGCCCGACCCTAACGTCGAAGGCTTTCCATTGCACGCATCGCTCGACGCGGTATCGCCCAACAATCCCGTGCTGCTCACTCATGCCAGCGGCCACGCGGTTTTCGTCAACGCCAAGACGATGGAAGCCGGACACATCACGCGCGACACGGCCAATCCCGACGGCGGCGAGATCCTCAAGGACAAGAGCGGCGACCCCACCGGCCTGCTTCGCGAATCCGCGCAGGGCCTGGCGAATCGCGCCCATGAAGCGTATCTGGCCAAACGTACTCCCGCCCAAGCCGCCGCCGAGCTGCGCAAGGTAATCGACCTCGCCACCAGGGAGTGCCTCTCCAAAGGCATCACCAGTTTCGAAGACGCGGGCTCGCCGCTTTCCACCGTCGACACGTTTCGCGCCATGGCCCAGAAGCACGATCTCGGCCTGCGCCTATGGGTGATGCTGCGCGCGCCGAATGCGCAGCTCGCGGCCAATCTCGACCGCTACCGAATGGTGGGCGTCGGCGAAAATCACCTTACCGTTCACGCCATCAAGCGCTATATGGATGGCGCCCTGGGCTCGCGCGGCGCATGGCTCCTCGAGCCGTATACCGATAAGCCCGAAAGCACCGGCCTCAACATCGACGACCCGGCCGATATCCGCCGCACGGCCGAGCTCGCCATCGCGCACAACTACCAGCTCTGCATCCACGCCATCGGCGACCGCGCCAACCGCGAAGTGCTCAATATTTACGAATCCGTATTCCGCGAGCATCCCGAAAAGAAGGATCTCCGCTGGCGCATCGAGCACGCGCAGCACCTGAGCGCGGCCGATATTCCGCGTTTCGGCCAACTCGGCGTCATTGCCGCCATGCAGGCCATCCACTGCACGTCGGATGCGCCGTATGTGTTGCTGCGCCTGGGCCCCAAGCGCGCCGAAGAGGGCGCTTATGTGTGGCAGAAGCTGATGAAGTCCGGCGCCATCGTGGCCAACGGGACCGATGCGCCGGTGGAAGACGTCAGCCCGATCGCGTGCTACTACGCCGCCGTGAGCCGCCGCCTGAAAGACGGATCGGTCTTCTTTCCCGATCAGCGCATGAGCCGCGAAGAAGCGCTGCGATCATACACATGGAACAACGCGTACGCCGCGTTTGAGGAGCATGTGAAGGGTTCGCTTGAGCCGGGCAAGCTGGCCGATATTACCGTGCTGTCGAAGGACATCCTGACGGTTCCGGAGGACCAGATTCCGGCGACGGACGTGAAGTATACGATCGTCGGCGGCAAGGTGATGTTCCAGCAATGAGACCCTATATAGAATGACCATCAAAGAGTTGGAAGATTTGTTTGCGAGGCAATTCTCGCAGTCTTTGAACGCTCTCCCACCGCAGTTTCGGTTGAGCGATTGTCGCCTGCAGGTCGAGCTAACCGATCAATACGGACGCTGGACGCGCAATACTGCATCGGCGGAGAAAAACTGGTCTCCGGAATCGGATGAGATTCGGATCAGTTTCGAGCCCGCGACACCCGAGCCTTTTCGCATTGAGGTCAAAGCGCCTCCGACTGAGGGCGAGAGCGTGCCATCGGCGCCAGCTCTACCGGGAGAACTGTGCGACTTGGTGCGTCAGATGGACCGCGCCGAAAAAAGGCCGGGAAGTGATTTCGTGGCTCTCAAGTGGTTCCGGGACGCAGTCCTTCCCGCAGTGCGGCCGGAGTGGTCGGATGCCGGCGCACGGGCCAAAGCCCTTCTGGACGAGATTGATCGCGGCCTGGTCCGGACAAACAAGGTGCCGAATCCGAAATCTCCGTTATTTCCAGTGACGGCGGTTCGGCTGAACCGCGCCGACGACGAAGTGTGCGCTGTCTTGGGTTTGGCCAGCGGCGAAGCGGGGCCTCGCTTCCGGCCACTACCGATTCGCGGCGAGCCGCTCTCAAATAGTATCTTGCGCGAAAGACGCTAACCGTTAGGTCTCTATCTCCTGGATACCAGCGCTGTCGCGAAACTCTACATCCGTGAGGCGGGAACCGATCAAATGGTCCGGCTCACAACCGGGAAAGGCAACCGGTTTGTGCTGCTGGCGATCGCTCAAGTCGAATTTCGCTCAGCAGTTCGAAGAAGGCAGCGGGAAGGTGACCTTGATCGGGTTGAGGCCGAGGCGTTGCTGTAGGACTTCGCAATGCATTTCGACGGCTTCTTCCTGAGGCAGGCGATGAGCGAAGCGGTCCTCGACGCATTTGAGGATCGCAGCGCCAGGCAGCCGGCAAGCTGGATTGCGTCGTAGGCGCGGAGCGGGTGATTGTCGATGTGGCGCACCGCTACGGATGGGTTCCGGACGATCCAACCAACGCGGATGCCAAGAGCATCACATGGCTCGAATGCGAGCACGCCTGGAACGCAGCGAAAAAGGAAGTGCTGGCGTTTGTGGTGGACCCGGACTTTCCGTGGCCCGAGAAATTGCGCGAAGATTACCGCCTGGTAACGGAAAGGAAGAAGCCGGGAATTGCAGCGGAGGTCGACCGCAATGAAGCGAAGTTGGAGGAGTTTAAAAGCAAGTTGGGCGGCAAGTTTCGGGCACAATTCACAGACGCCGCCAGCGTGCGTGCGTTGGTCGGCGAGGCGCTATCCGGCTGGCGGCAGCGACACTTGCCAGCCAGGGCCGAGCTTTCCGGCGACCCCACCGGCGATCCGGAAATCTATCTGAAGGCGCTCGAAGAAGAGACACGCCAGATCCGCATCAAAGCCTTAAGAACCAAACGAGCCGAGCCGTACTTCTTCGGTATCGACGAGATTTATATTCCCCTCACCACCGTCGCAACCGAGGAAAGGCAGCGCGAGGAAGCGATAGGCATCGGGCAGCAGCGGCGCGTCGTGCTGCAACACGCGCTCTTGCATCGCAACGTGGCGATTATCGGAGACCCCGGCTCGGGCAAATCCACCTTCCTGCGCCGTGCGGCGTTCGAGTTGTGCCGCACGCTTCGCGACAGCCGGCCTGCCGGCACTCCGCTCTTTCTGGCGGCGGAAGACAGGCGCTTCCCGATGCTGATCCGCATTGCCGATCTGGCCAAACTGCTGGCGGCGGACAAGTCGCCCAAGCCGGACGATTCGCCCGACTGGATTCCCTACTTCCTGGGCAAGCAGAGCGAAGAGTACAAATGGGGGCTCACGGAGGCGTTCTTCGGCGGCAGGCTTCAGGACGGCAATTGCCTGGTGATGTTCGACGGCCTGGACGAAGCCCCGAATCGCCTTTTGCGCGAGCGCATCGCCCGGCTATTCGAGAAGGCCACGCAGTCTTTCCGCGAGTGCAGCTTCCTGGTGAGCACGCGGCCGGGCAGCTACGCGGGAGATTCGGTCCTCAAGGGTTTTCACCCGGTCCGGATCGGCGATCTGGAACTCCCCGAGATCAAGACTTTCTTCGATCACTTCGCGCGCGCTCTGGCCCTCACCGAAACCGAGTCGAAGAAGTTCAAAGACGGGTTGGAGCTGGCGCTCGCGAGCCGGTTCGAAATTCGGGAGATGGCGGGAAACCCAGTGATGCTGACCGCGCTCGCCGTGCTGCAGCACAACGATCAGCGGTTGCCGGAGTATCGCGTGGAACTGTACGGCTCGATTCTGGGTTGGCTCGCTTCCGCGCGGGAACAGCAGGAGGGCCGCTGGCCAGCCGAAAAATGCCTGGAATTCATGCGCAAGCTGGCTCTCCGCATGCAAGATGCGCCGGGCGGACGCCTGGTACAGGTGAACAAGCGCACCGCCGCGGAGCTTTCTGCCCTGGCGTTTGGCGGAACGTTGGACCAAAACGAAGATCTGCTGGAGCGCGAAACGCAGGACAGCGGGATCCTGTCTTCCGTAGGCAGCGACATCAGGTTCTGGCACTTGAGCTTCCAGGAGTACCTGGCCGCGCTCGAAATCGGAGGTCTGTCCGAGAGCCAGCAGATCGAAAGAGTGGTCGCCAGCGGTAAACTCTATCACCCGGAATGGCGGGAAACCATGCGTCTGCTGGGGACCGTGTTGCTCAAGCAGGGTGAGGCCAAGGTGGAAGGGCTTTTCCAGGCGATTTTGGACCGCCTCGGGGAAGCGCCCAAGCTCGCGGATCAGGCGCGGTGCGCCGCCTTGCTCGGCGTAATGATGAGAGATCTTTCGCGCATGGGCTACCAGCCGAAGACGCCCGCATATGAGCGGACGGTAAAGGCGGTGATGCGGATCTTCGAGGCCGCCGCCGAACCGATCGACATCAAGACCCGGATCGAAGCGGCTGACGCCTTGGGCCAAGTGGGCGACCCGAGGCTGGAGGAAGACAACTGGGTGACAATCCCTCAGGGGACATTCCTCATGGGAGCGCAGAAGCAGAACGCGAAAGGACGGAACTACGATCCAGAGGCTCTCAACAACGAGTCGGTACACGTGGTGACGCTTCGGGGATTTCACATCGGGCGGTTCCAGGTGACGGTGCAGGAGTTCGGAGCCTTCATGACGGATGGCGGTTACACGGCGCGGAAACACTGGGCAGAGGGATACGTCAAATTCACGGAGCCCGAGCATTGGGAGCGGCAGAAACAGTATCCGAACCGACCTGTAGTGGGTGTCAATTGGTTTGAGGCTGCGGCATACTGCCGCTGGGCGGGCGGGCGATTGCCGACCGAGGCCGAATGGGAGCGCGCGGTGCGAGGCCCGGGGGGCGCTCGGTATCCTTGGGGAAATGAGCCACCGCTCGATGGTTCGCACGCAAACTATGACGGCCATGTGGGCCACCCCACGCCGGTCGGCCTTTTTCCAGCCGGGGATACGTCCGAAGGCCTGTGCGATATGTTGGGTAACGTTTGGGAATGGTGCGTAGACTGGTATGGGCCGTACAAGACGGGAAGCCAAGAGAGCCCATCGAGCCCAAGGGATGGGACGTACAAAGTGTTGCGCGGGGGCGCGGGGAACAACTACTCTCAGTTCGTCCGCGTCTCGTACCGGTTCAAGTACGAGCCGACGTTTAGGAGCAACTATATCGGGTTTCGTTGTGCCCGGGAATTGCCTTAAGAGTTACCGACTTTGTGGGGCAGCCAATCCTGGCTGCAGCCGCCTTTCAGGCGGCTCTTTCGAGTTATGCGCGAGTCTTCGCACCCGGCCAGCGCCGGCTAAAAGCCGGCGGCAGCCAGGATTGGCCGCCCCACTATTTTGTGCAGAGTCGGCGCCGGCTCCAAAGTAAGTGACATCGGGCTGGCAACCTGAGCGGCGGTTGGCAACCGCGGCTCCCACCTATTCAGCGAGACTCGACAGACACATCTCACCCATTGTCCACAGTTACTCCGCATAACTCCTTTCCATTCAGAAAATATCAGTCACCGAAATACCCAAGATCTCTCCCCATACCCGCCACATCCGGTATCTCATCCCCAACCCAATCACCAAAGTCGCAAATTATTTCAAACCCGCAGTTACATCGACTTACATTCAACTTACTCCTGCCGTCGGCGCCCGAGCGTTGTACACTTAGTATCAGCGACCATGACCTTACCCGAAAGTGTCTGTCAGGCCCCGCCTGCCACCCAAACCCAAAGCCTCCGGCGGCGCAACCCCGAATTACCAAACGACCCTAGTCCCATTTTCGGACACCTCGTGAAGCGGGCCCGTGGCCGGGCCGCCCTTCCGGGGGGGATTCCATGCCAACCGGCAAGAACTCCCCCCGCCTCACCCCGGCCCAGTCCAGGAAATCCTTCGCCACCGTGTAACCAACGGCCCCCAAACCCCGCCGCTTCCAGTTTGGTGATTTCCGCTACTACCGGCCGTCGTATGTGTTACATTAGCGACATCCACCCCGTAGTGTCGCACCGCTTTTTGGAGGGAACAATTATGCAATTACAGACTTCGCATCGCCGCTGGACGATATTGTTGTCGTTGGCCGCCAGCTTGGCGTTTACCGGCATGGCATCGGCGCAGGGACGTGGTCCCCAGCCCCCTGCCCCGCCGCCGCCGAACGCCTCCACCGACCCTCTTCTGCGCGGATTTCAGTTCCGCTCCATCGGACCGGCCGTGATGATGGGCCGCGTGGACGATATCCAGGGCTCCGAAAAGGATCCGATGATCATCTACGTCGGATTCGCCACCGGCGGGCTCTGGAAATCCACCGACGGCGGGGAACACTGGCATTCGCAGTTCGATAACATGGCAAACGAGTCCGTCGGCGCCATCGGCATCGCGCCGTCCGACCCCAACATCGTCTATGTGGGCACGGGTGAGGCCAACAACCGGCAGAGCTCGTCGATCGGCGATGGCATGTGGGGCACCACCGATGGCGGCAAGACCTGGAACCACCTCGGTTTGGATAGTGTGCAGTCGATCAACCGCGTGGTGGTGGACCCGACGAATCCGAACATCGTCTACGTCGCCTCGCCCGGGCATCTGTTCGGCCCCAATCCGGATCGCGGACTCTACAAGACGACGGATGGCGGCAAGAACTGGAGGAATTTGAAGTATACCGATCCCGACACAGGCTTCAACGACGTCGCCATCGATCCCTCCAATCCCCGGATCGTCTACGCATCGTCGTTCTCGCGCCGGCGCACGTGGTGGGGTTATAACGGCGGCGGCCCCGGCTGCGCGCTCTGGAAGTCGACCGATGCCGGAGCGACCTGGACGAAGCTCGATGGTCCCGGATGGCCGAAGCCCAAGGACGGAATCTACGGACGCATCGCCATTTCCATCTTCAAGGCCAAGCCCACAACCATTTACGCTCAAGTGGAAGCTGGCGCCAGCGCTGGCACCGGCGGCGGCACCACGGCTGAAGGCGGCCCGCAAGCCCCCGGCGGACGCGGTGACTTTGGCGGCTTCGGCGGTGAGACTCCCAATGGCGCCGAAGTAACCCCTGGCGCGCCTGGAGCGCAGCCCGGCGCTGGCGGCGGCGGTGGTGGTGGTGGAGGCGGCGGAGGCGGCCGCGGAGCCAACCTTCCGCCCGATCCCAATAAGAGCGGCGTCTTCCGCTCCGACGACGGCGGCAAGACCTGGACGTTCGAGAGCAATCAGAACCAGCGTCCCACCTACTTCAGCCAGATCCGCGTGGATCCGGTCAACGATCAGAAGCTGTTCGTGGGCGGCACTCCGGCGCAGATGTCGATCGATAGCGGCAAGCACTGGACGCCCGTCCAAGGCTCGCACACCGATTACCACGCATTCTGGATCAACCCGAAAGACCCGCGCATCGTCTTCGTAGGCCACGATGGCGGTTTCGATAGCAGCAACGACGGCGGGGAGACGTGGGATTATCACAACGACATCGCCGTAGGCCAGTTCTATCAGGTTTCAGCCGACATGCGGCGGCCGTATTATGTCTGCGGCGGCCTACAGGATAATAACGCCTGGTGCGGCCCCAGCGCGCTGCGCTCGAACATTGGCGGCGTGAACACCGATTGGTATACCATCGCCGGCGGCGACGGCTTCTATACCCGGCAAGATCCCACGGATTGGGCCATCGCGTACGGCGAGTCGCAGGACGGCGCCATGAGCCGTCACGATCTGCGTAACGGCACGCAAAAGAGCATCCGGCCCAACGCCGGGCGTGGCGTCACCGCTACCGGGCCGAATGACACCCGGCCGGCGGCGCAGATTGCAGCTCCGTTGCCCGACACTGCAAATGCGAGCCCTGCGGGCGCTGGGACCACCCCCTCCCCGGGCGCTCCGGATACCGCTGCCGCTGCTGCCGCCGTTGGCGGTGGCCGAGGCGGTGGCGGCGGACGCGGCGGTCCGCCTAACATCGTCAACGCGCCCCCCAACGCGCCTCCTCTCCGTTTCTACTGGAACGCGCCGTTCGAAATTTCGCCCCACAATCCGGCCGTGGTCTACATGGCGGCGCAGTACTTCTTCAAGTCCAACAACCGCGGCGACACGTGGTGGATGAACGGAAGCGACCTCACCAAGAATATGGACCGTTGGGCCGCGGAGCGCCCCATTATGGGCGTTGCGGGCGATAAGCCGATGGCCGAGAAGCATGACGGCTACGCGGCCAGCTCGCTGGCGACTCAGATCCGCGAGTCTCCTTCCAAACCGGGAATCATCTGGATCGGCACCGACGATGGCAACCTGCAGGTGAGTCAGGACGATGGTGAGACTTTCACCAATGTCTACGGCAACATCACGGGCGCGCCACAAGGTTACGTGCAGATCTCGCGCATCGAGCCCTCGCACTTCGACCCGGCTACGTGCTATGTGGCTCTCGACAACCATCGTAACGACGATTGGAAGCCGTACCTGTTCAAGACCGCCAACTACGGCAGAACGTGGACCAACGTCACGGCGAACCTGCCCGCAAACGGCCCGATCCAAGCCCTGCGCGAAGATTACGACAACCCCAACCTGCTGTTCCTCGGCACGGAATTCGGGATGTTTGTCACCCTGGATGGCTCCAAGGAATGGAAGAAATTCATGACGGGTCTGCCCAGCGTTCCCGTGGACGATATCCTGATCCACCCGCGCGACCGCGACCTGATCATCGGGACTCACGGCCGGTCGATTTGGATCGCCGACGACATCAGTGCGCTGGAACAGCTCAAGCCCAATTCGAACACCGACCTGACGCTGTTCGATCCGCGGCCGGCGATTCAGTGGAAGAGCGATCCGCAAGCGCAGCGTCACATCGCGAATCGCGAGTTCGCCGGCCAGAACCCGCAGGGCGGCACCGCGATCACCGTATGGGCGAAGGCGGACATGGGCGCGGGCAAGCTGGAGTTCCTGCAGGGAACTACGGTTGCCAGCACCATGGACGTGGATATCAAGGCGGGCATGAATCGCTTCCAATGGCCCATGCGCGGCCCGGTTCCTACGGCGGACGCTGCCGCTGCGGGCGGCGGCAGAGGGGGACGTGGCGGCGGCGGTGGTGGCGGACGCGGCGGGCGGGC
>PLDF01000406.1 GCA_003135055.1 Bryobacterales bacterium
GCTGCGGAAGGCGCACAGGCCAAGGTTCTTCTCGAGCCCCGACAGTCCGCTGTCCCAGTGCTCAGCCTGCTGGTAGAAGCCGAGAGCCGCGGGATAGTTCTTTTGAATGGCGTTCGCAGTCGCCAGGTCGTTGAATGCGAGGGCCAGAACCGACTTCAATGCCTGCTCCCGCTGCTTTGCTGCCGCCAGCTGTGCGGCCGTCAGCCGGCGGTTCCCGGGAGCGTCCTCGCTGTTGTGCACCGGAGGTGCTGACTGGTCCTCCTCCTGGCGGGTCAGCGGCACCACGGCCGCGCCCATGCCCTTACCGCTCTCAGCCTGCTCCCGGCTCACTTGCTGCTGGGTTTGCGCCATGATCTTGTTCTGCAGCTCGCGCGCTTTGGCCGCAAAAGTATTGCTCTCCTGCATCCGTCCGCTCTGAGCCGTGATGCGGGTCAGATCGACATAGGCGCGGCGAATCTGATAATTGTTGCGCTCCTCGTCGCTTCCTGTCAGTTCGATCGCCTTGCGCATCATGGCCTCTGCTCGATCCATCTTTTCCTCGGCATAGGCGTTCATGCCGAGATAAAGAAACGGGTCCGGCGAAGTGGGATCGATGCGCGAAGCGGCAGTCAGATACTTGTAAGATTCGTCGTACTTCCGCTCTCCGGCAGTAGTCAGGCCCAGCATGTAATTGGCCAGGTAATCGTCCGGATAGTACTCGGCTTCCTTCTGCAGTTCCGCCTCGATCGCCGGCGTGGGCTTCCAGTCGTTCAGAAACAGCTGAGCCAGCCCGAGAAAATAGTGAGCGTGCGGCGTGCGCGGATCAATCGCAATCGCGCGCTGAAACTCGCGGATGGCGGCCTGCATGTCACCCCCATCGCGAAACGCGCGGCCCATCAGCACGTGGAGCGACCCGCTGTCCCCCGCTATGCGCTTCATTTGCGCGAAAACTTCGATCGCCCGCTGTCTGTCTTCCGGCTTCTTCGTCTGCAGCAGGCACTCGGCCAGTGGATACAGGTTGTCGACCGTAGGCTCAGCCGTCGCAATCCGCGTGAAGGGCTCGACCGCTTTGACGTACTCTCCTTTCTGGTCCAGAGAACTGGCCAGAAGCCTGTCCGCACCCAGATTCCGAGGATCCTCGGCGTGCGCTTTTTCCCCAAGCTCAATGGCCTCGTCCAGATGACCCGCCTGCAGTTCGGAATAGCCCAGCGGCTCGTAAATGGCAGGACGGTCTTCGAATTCCAGGGAACTGCGGTAGAGCCCAATGGCCGCTGAGTAGTCGGACTCCACCAGTTTGAGGCTGGCAAGCTCCCGCAGGGCCGAGCCGATCACCAGGCGATTCGCCGCGGCCACAGTCGAGGGGTCGCCGGAGTTGCGCGCCTGTTCGGCTGCTGCGACACGCCTTTCCAGCTCCTCGGGCGCCAACTGCCCCTTTTGCACCGCGGAAGGCCGATGAGGCGTTTGCTGCGCCGCTCCGAAAGACACAGCCCCGAACGCGACCAGGAGCACGAACCAATCGGCCCAGCGCAAACACTCCGGAGAATGTCGGAATCGAGGTACAGAGGGCGAGAGGTTCGACCGCATGGAGAGATTTGAGTCGATTCTACTCCAGAAAAAACTGCGGAGCCTGTACGAGCGCTCCGCAGTTTTCGTTCTGGCTCTTCCATCAGGCCCTGAAGTTTTCGTCCTTAGAACGAGAAGTTCAGGGAGTATTGCAGCTCGCGATTGCCCTTGGCAGTCTGCAAGCTGGTTGGCTGTCCCAGGGTCGCGCCGTTGTTCAACCCGGCCGCGGTTCCGGCACTGGTGATCACGTTGTTGGTCGGAGAGCAGGCAGCGCTGCCGCAGGCAATCACGCTGGGCGCGTATCCCTCACCCTCCATGCCGCCGCTGTTGAAGTTCGGGTGATTAAGGAAATCGAAGAAGTCCATGGCGAACTTGATCCTGTACTTCTCCTTAACCATCCAGTTCTTGGCTAACTGCGAGTCCCAGTCCTCGGTTGGAGCGCCGTAGCCGAAGCCGCGGTGTTCGATGTTTTTGGGAATGGTTCCCAGGGCATAGCCGACCAGGGTGAAGCAACCCGCGTTCCCAACGTGGTTGGTTTTTTCACCCGCGTTGAACTTCTGCCCGGTCACCAGAGGACGGTTGTTGCCGGCGTAGCCGGTACCGATGAGCTGACTGATCGGCGCCGAGTTAAAGCTGTCGGTGTAGCCCCCGTTCGAGAAGACCGTCAAAGAGCTGGCGTGGACCGCGTCGACGATCCCGTTGACCTCCCAGCCTCCCACGGTTTGCTTGACGAAGTTGTTGGAGGCGGCAAACTTCGGCAGATAGTAAACCTCGTTTGCCACGAAGATATCCGGACGGTTGATGTTGGTGTTGCCTTTGTCCAGAGAGCTATCGCCCGAGTACGTCTGGATCTCCTGGTTGGCGCTGCCGGAGGAATTGTCTTCTTCCACATCGCCGATGGAGTGACCCCAGGTGTACGCAGCCTGGAACGTTGAGGGACCGAGTTGAGAGCGGAACAACGCCTGCAGCGAGTTGTAGCTTGCGTGACCCGCACGCGCAAACCCATTGATCGGCCCGAAGTTGAGTGCCGGACGCCACGGGTTCGTTCCGGTACCGCTTCCGCTGAACACTGCGTTCGACCAGTTCGACGGCCCGATCCCGTTGAACTGCTGCATCGAAGTCAGGTGTACACCGGTGTTCCCCACGTAGCCGATTTGCAGGGAGGTATTCCGGTGGAGTTCCTGCTCGATCGTGACGTTGTACTGCCAGCTGTTGGGAGTCACAGCACGCGCGACTCTGGCGAAGTTCGGCGAAACCGATCCACCCGCAAAGCCCGGCGCCGACGTGCAGCCCGTGGCCGTGCAGACCCAGCTGGTTGCCGAATCCACCGGACGGTTGGAGCTTGCAGCCAGGGAGAAGGGAGCACCCTTTTCCATGCCTTCGTCCTGGCCCACCAGCTCTCTCTGGAAGAACTGCCCGCCGCCTGCGCGGATTGCCGTCTTCCCGTTCCCGAAGACATCCCACGCAATGCCCACACGGGGAGCAATGTCGTGGTTGTTATTCGGAATCAGAGCCTTGCTGGTGCCCTGCGTCCCAGCCGACAAGTTAAAGGGAACGCCGAGGCTCGCCATCAGCTTGTTCGCGGCAGCGCATGGCTGGGTGCCAGGCTGGACGATCAGACCGTTGCAGGCATCGGTAGGATTGGTAGTTGCCTCGGAAGCGCTCCAGTTGGCCAGGCTCCAGTTCGCCCACTGATTGTCGGCCGAAAAAGGCTCACGGTAGAAGGACCACCGCATGCCGAGTTCGACAGTCAGTTTCCTGTTGAGCTTCCAGCTGTCGGAGAGATACCACTCATAGTCATACCATTTGACCTGAGCAGTGATGTCCGTGCTGCCCTCGCCGATGCTGGTGAAGACCTGGGGCGAGGTACCGGTACCCGGAACCAGAACATTGGCCAGCGAGTTGTTGGTGTTCACGCACGCCGGTACACCCGCCGTCGGAGCGGCTGTCGGTGTCTTCTGGCCCGCCAGGCAGTAAGGCGCGCCGCCCGGGAAGCCCGGACGATCCGCTCCGTCGCCGGAGTCCTCCACTTTGATGTTGTTGCCGTAGAAGAAACCCGCCTTCAGCGTGTGGTTGCCTCTAACCTTGGACAGGTTGTCCTGGACGGTATAGAGGTCCTCGTGGTTCTTGTACGGGGCAATGTTCCAGAACGACGCTTCGCCCTGATAGGAGCCGTACGGGTTGAACCCACCCCAGTTGCCGAAGAAGGCATCCTTCTCCTTGAGCGAACCTGGGAAGGTTGCCGGATACGCTGTTTGGAGCGCCGGAACGATGCTGGCCTTGGAGCCGCCGAGCGTGGTGATGATGGCGTTGTTCCCATAACCGAACTCGACGTCATTGATCATGCTGGACGTGATGGTCGAGCTCAACTTTGCCATCACGCTTTTGGAGGGCTGGCTCCAGGCGGACTGCACCGTCGGGAAGTCGGACTCGCCCCAGAAAGAGTCGCCCACGTTGGGAGTCGGATTGGTCCACGAGTCCTGCGTCCACCGGAAGGTAACGCGATTGGATTTATTGATATCCCGGTCGGGCCTTACGTTCCACTCGCTCCAGTTGAGCGGGTTATTGATGGGCGCAGCCCAGTTGAAGCCCGACGAATTGAGCGTAGTCCCATTGCTCCCGACATTCGGCAACGGATAGAACTGCGCCAGCAGCGCTCCCGCCGCGTCGACGGTAGTGAGCTTGTTGGGAGTGCCAAGCCAGGATGGGAAGCCCGGGTTGGCGCTGGTGCCCGTCCCGCTGCCGGGAATAGCGGCGCCGCACTGATCGCTGGTCGCCGTTCCATATCCGCTGAAGTCGCCTGCGGATTCCGCGG
>PLDF01000344.1 GCA_003135055.1 Bryobacterales bacterium
ATTCGAACTCTCCGCTGGCGCTCGGTCCGGCTATCGACCACTTGAAGGCGCTTCCTCTTCACGCGGCCGATCGCCCGGCTGCAATTCGCACCGGCGATCAAGAGATTGCGCCGCCAATTCCGGCTTCGCTGCAGTTCACTGCTTCGGCGCTACCGGGAATTCCCAATCCCGCAATGGCCGCACAATCGACTTGGAGAGATGGGCGGCAAGCCGAACCGGCGATCTGCAAGATGTTTCCGGCTGGCCCCGCGCCTTCGTTCTCGGCCGGCTCCCCACGCCTGCCGGAGTGCCTCACGCTGTGTTGGGATTCTCCGCTGGTGCTCGGTCCGGTCATCGACAACCGTTTGCAGCTTCTTACTTTCCACGCTGCCGATCGCCCGGCTGCGCTTCATGCCGGCGTTCAAGAAATTGCGCCGCCAGTTTCGCCTTCGCTGCGGTTTACCGCTTCGGCGCTACCCGGTATTCCCGATCCCGCGATAGCCGCACTATCGAATTGGAGCGATGGATGGCGAGCCGAGCCGGCGGCGGGCAAGATGGGTCCGGCCGGCGCCGCGCAGCCTTCGTTCTCCGCTGCCGCCCCACTGCTGCCGGCGTGCCTGACGCTGGATCCGGTTCAACCCTTCCAGAGCCAGGAGCCTCCGCAAGAGGTCGATTTCATTCCGCTCGAATACTACTGTGAGGCGGCGACATCCGGTCCCTCGGTTACGCTGGAATGGAAGTGGCGCTCTCCGCGTTGCACCCTGATGCCATTTGGGTTGCAAATAGCCGGCGAGAAACTCCAAGGGCCGGTGGCCGTGACGAAGCCGGCGGCGCCTTTCGTCATGCCCGCCGCGGCGCCGGTAGCGAAGAAGACGAACTGGGAAGGGCGCGTAATCCAACTTGCCGCTGCCGCGGTCTTGCTGGTAACGCTGGCCGGATTGGGAATGCGGTTCACGGCAGGCATGGGAACCGGGACGGCGGACGTCAAATCCGATGCCGTCGCCGTCGCCGCCTCCACGCCCGCGGTTAACTCGGGCGGTCCGCTGGAGAGCATTCGCCACGCCATCGCCGGCCGCGCCAAAGTGGAGTTGAACGACACCTTTGAGCGGGGAATGGAAGCCTGGGGCCACACCAAGTCCTGGGCGCCCGGATGGAGCCACCACGCCGAAGGCTATGTGCAGACCGGCCAGTTGGCGCTATACCAGCCATCCATGAAATTCACCGATTACCGCATGGAGTTCTTCGGCCAGATCGAATCGAAGAGCATCGGCTGGGTGGTGCGCGCTCACGACCCGCAGAATTACTACGCCATGAAGTTCACCGTCATTCAATCCGGTCTGCGGCCGATTATCGCCATGGTGCACTATCCGGTCACCGGCGGCCACGCGGGCCGGCCGGTTGAGACCCCGCTGATGGACGTGATGGTGCATAACAACACCCCGTACCATGTGGCGGTGACGGTAGCCGGCAACCGGATTATCACGTCCATCGAGGGTCAGGAAGTAGACCGCTGGAGTGAAGATCAGATCGCCTCGGGCGGCGTGGGCTTCTACAGCGACGCCGGCGAGCGGGCGCGGCTTTACTGGATGAAAGTATCGAAGAACGAAGATTTTCTGGGGAAGGTATGCGCATTCCTCTCCGGCTCCGCGGACTCTTCGCGGGTTTTTGCGACATTGTTGCCTCCAAGGTGAAATTATGACGAACGATAACTCTGAGAACACGCTTAAAGCCATTGACGGCGGCCGCCAGAAACGCTCGGGGCGCACCATCGCCAAAGCCGTTTCGCTGCACCTGGAAGGGAACCGCGAAGGCGCGGCAGACGTGCTGTGCAAGGCCATCGACCAGGGCGAACAGGACCCGGCGCTCTTTTCCGCCCTGGGCCATATCTATTACGAGAAAGGCGATCACCAGTCCGCCGCCCGCGTCTACCGGCAACTGACTGAAATCGAGCCGGCGCACCGCACGGCGCACTTCAACCTCGCCGTCTGCCTGGGAAATTTGAAGCAGTTCGGCGCCGCCGCGGAATCGTTCCGCGCAGCCATCAAGGCCGATGCTGCGCGCGCGGATGCGGCCCTGGGCCTGGGCATTTCGTTATTGCACGCGGGGAACGCCGCCGACGCGCTGGAGCCGCTGGAGGAATACCTGCTTCTGTTTCCCGACCGCGAGCAGGCGCTGTTCGCCAAAGCCGCCGCGCTGCAGCAAACCGGACGCACCGCCGCCTCCGTGGAGATGTACCGCAAGACCCTGGCCCGGAACCCCAAGAATACCGACGCCCTTTCCAACCTGGTTTCGATTTTTCTCGATAAGAAGGACTCGGAGTCCGTAAAGCGCTACTCCGAGATGCTGCTCGAATTGCAACCCGATGCGCCCATGGCCATGGAAGCGCTGGCCGCGCTGGCATTCGCCGCGGACGATGCGCCGGCCGCCGCGCAGCAGTGCCGCAATCTGGCCGGCGTGGCGCCCGATCAATTCGAAAACTGGTGCAATTTGGGCGTTGCCTATCACCGCATGGGCGATCACGGAAAAGCGGCCGAAGCGTATAAGAAAGCCTGCACGCTTAATCCGTCGGCGGCCCGGGCCAGCCTCAATCTGGGCGTGGTTCATCAGGAGATGGGCGATCTGCCGGCGGCGCGCGCGTGTTACGAGCGGGCGCTCGAGTGCGACCCGAACCAAACCGCGGCCTCCTGGAACCTGGCTCTGACTTTGGAGCAGTTGGGCGAGCGGAATTGGGCCGAGAAGCTCTATGCGCGGATTCCCGAGACCGCGCCCGAATGGTGCGACGCCTGCTTCCGCGTGGGCTACCTGCAATTGCTGCGCGGCGATTACGCAGCCAGCGCAGCCAACTTCGAAGCCTGCATCGCCAAGCGGCCGGAATGGCCGGAGGCGTATTTGAACGCCGGCATCGCCTACGCGCGTGCGGGCGACGGCGAATCCGCGCGCCGCGCGCTGCTGGAAGCGTTGATGATCCGGCCGGATTCCACCGAGGCCGCGCGCGGCCTGGCGGCGCTGGCTCTGGAACAGCAGGATTACCCCCAGGCATTCGAGATGCACCAGAAGCTGATCGAGATGGGCGACCACAGCCCGGAGCTCTTCTTCAACGCCGGCCTGATCTGCCAGAAGCGCGGCCAGTTGGACGACGCGGCCACGCTCTACCGCCAGGCGCTGGCGGAAAACGCCGGCTTCGCGGAAGCGCTGCTGAACCTGGGCCACACATTGATGGCGATCGGCCAGGAGGACGAAGCGCGTTCCTGCTGGCGCCGCGCCCTCCGCGAAAAACCCGAGATGGCCCAAAGCTACTTCGAACCCTCGGCGTAGTGCGGGCCTGGTAGCGCCGGCGGTCTTTGCCGCCGGTGTCTTGTTCGCGGACAGCCGAGGAAGGCTGAGCTTTGCCTGTGCGATCCCGCTCAGCCGGCTCATGGCGTCGTACTGATACGCCAGCGCGGTCCCGCTCGGATACGTCAGGTTGGTCGTCCGCCCGTCAGCGTCCCAGGCGTAAGTCGCCTGTAGGCTGGCGAGAAGATTGCTCCCGCTGGACGCGATCAGAGTGTTGGCCGTGACCCGCGCAGCCTGGTTGTAGCTGTGCCCGTAGGCGAAGCTGTTGCTGTTGACTGTCTGCTCCTGGAAGGTCACAACCGTCAGACGGCCCCAGGAGTATTGCGAGTAGTTCCCCGTCGATCAGGTTCGCGTCGTCCGCGTAACCCACCTGCTGATTGGTCTGCTCCTGCAGCGCGCCATCGGCGGCTTCATTCGGCCGGTGGACGCCAGCCGGCCAGTATCGTGCCGTCCTCGTCAAACGGCCACCCGTTGAAAGAGCCCTGAACTTCTCTCCCGCTGTCTGTAATCCAATAGTAATAGTCGTCGGCTTGTTCGATCGCCGGTGCCCCCTGAGCCTCCTTAATCGGGTCCTCTGGTGATAATCTGTACGCCTTTGCCCAACCGAGTTTGACTAGGTCGATCAAGGCGAGCCTCACGTCCAAAGGATTAATCGTCATCCCACACTGTTCAGCGAGACGCGTCAGTTGTTCGTGGACGTGCGCAGGTTCTTCGTAGTCGTCTGAGATCTCGTTTAGAGCAAGCATCCGTATAAGCTCGGAGCAGGTCATTCTTCAGTTCCCTCGCCTCAAAGCGGTCAGGTGTTAAAAGAGCGCCAAGTGTGTCGGTACCACTTGTTGGCGACGGAAGCGGTAGTAGCCCTGCGAACATAGCTCCCTGCCGTCATTTGAGGCCTTGGTGAGCGTTGATCGGCCTGACGCTCTCTATCAGTCGATGTAGGGTCTCGAGGTACTCGGCCGCTCTGCTGTCGCCCTTCCAGTAGGTAAGCCTCGCAGAGAACAGACGGCCTGAAACAGCGAAGTAGGAGTTCAGGCTTTCGAACTCAGGGCCTGGGGATCCCCACCTCATGAGCACCTCGGTGGATTCCAGTAATGTTCCTGTGGCAGGGCTTCGGAGATCGACCCTAGCCTTTGATATCTGGTCCCTTAGCGGCTTGAGGTCTCTAGCCGCCCATTGTTCAGCATCAAGCACACCCTCCGGCGGTGGGGATTAGGGCGATTCGAGGCGCCTCCCTCAGGCAACACGACCGCGCGGACCCGCATAGACGGAAGGAAGTTCGCGATATAAAGGGTCGGCACGGACTTCAGCATGACGTGCCAGGTATCGGGATAGTCAACCACATACCCTTTGACACTGACGAACCTCTTGAGGTGCGCCGGAAGGTCAGCCGCGTGGCTGGGCGCACAGCATAGGGCAAAAAACAGGCCGGATCGCGATACGATCCAACTTCCCCTTGATTGTGTCTTCATTTATTTAGAGGCCTCTGGTTTGCAGAATTGCACGTATCCGCGAGCTTGTCGACCGGATCGCCGTTCACGTAGGTATGATCCCAACAGTTGGGGCTGCTCAAGTCCGCCGTCTTAATCCCTCCCGGATCCTGGCCCCAAAACGCACCCACATTGGCGCTGTAGTACCGCTGCTGCGCATAATCCTGCCCAAACCCATCCCGCCTATAAGTCGCAAACTTCTCCCGTCCGTCCGCCGTCCCGTCCGTTCCTCCCCATATCGGAAGTACGAAAAGGTCTCCTCCGTTCGAGTTCGCCCGCACGCTGCCCAACCGGTCCGTCGCCACCCACACGCCTTTCGATTGCAGCAGCTTCCCCCCGAAGTAGATGTTGATCCCCTCCAACGTTGTCCCGAACTGAGGGCCCGGGGACGGCCCGGTGAAAGCATAGGTCTCCAGTTTCTCGTTCGGTTGCCGTTAGCGTCGTAAGGTATTCCCATAGGCCGGTTCGTCGCCGGATCCGCTGGCACACTCATCGCCGGCGCCGACCCTG
>PLDF01000204.1 GCA_003135055.1 Bryobacterales bacterium
GAGAATCTTTTCATTGAGAGTTTCGTATGAGTACCTTATCCCTAATGTTCTACAACGTTCTATATCTACTAGTGCTAATGGCAAAAAGTACTAGGGTGAATTCTACCATGACAGCCACGGCATCGCCATCTTTCAAAAGGTTAGGAAGGTTGATCGGCCAAAAGATAACATTGCCAACAACTTAGCCAGGCCGCTGGCTGCTCAAAAACTTGGTTGCATTCCCGTGAGGAGACCGGCACGAGCCCCACCCCGCTGATCCCTGCGTTGGTGGAAGTGCTTCGGTAGGCGGCGGAGAGCGCCGTGCGGAAAGTACCATCCGACGTGGCGGTTGCCGAGACCCTGACCGATGCCGGGGAGATGAGCGCCGGGTTGGTGCTGTGGCTCAGGCTGGCTGCATAGTTTGAACTGCTGGAGTTGTTTAGGGTGGCTGGAAGGCAGGACAGGGAAGCGACAGTCGGCAAAACAGCGTCGCCCGTCACGGTTCCACCCGTGGAAAAGACTGCGGCGCCGTTTCCCGCGGGTGAGGGTTCTACGCTGTTACCCATCCCGGTCGCAGCGGTGGTCGGACCCGCCGCCATGATCGGATTCCGAACCGTGCCGGAGCCATTCGAAATCGCGCCGGCGTTCATGGCGGAAACCGCGCAGACGCAGGTACCGGGGGCGCCGTAGCAGATCAATGTTTTGCGTGCGGCCATAAGAGCCGCTCCGGCGCTCGCGGAAACTGAGACCGCATTGGGCGTGGGATAGGTCAAGGTCCAAGTAACGGCCGATGGTCCGCTGCCGGCTAAAGCCTGGTTCCATGTCGCGCTGCCATTCGCGGCAGCAGTTCCGGATGACAGCGGAAACGTGTCTTCGGCACAGAGGGGGTTGCCCAATAAGACCAGCAGCGTAACCATTAGCGTAACAACCAAGATCCCCTGAACCAGCCGGTTCAGCGTCTGCCCACAGCTATCCCTATACATGAAGCGTTACCTTTCCGATCAGGCATTGCGGAAACATCCCGATGCCCGGCGAACCGCTTACCACCTGGAACTTAAATATGGAATTAGATATTAATGACTCAGCGCTTCGCAACTGCCTTTCGGCAGTTATCAAAGGTTATCTAAGTCAGGATCCTGTAAACACTGACCGGGCTGATAAGTAATTGAATCGGAACCCGGATTCCGATGCTGATCCCCACAAGTATCACTCGGGGGAAATGTCACTCAAAACCTGTTTGTGTTGGCGAACTCATACAGCGTTCCCTCTCTTGCCAATCAGCTGAGACATTGCATGTTGTTGGCCGTTCTCTTGGGCCGGACCCCGAGTTACTGATTCGAAGTGATTTACTTACTTTAATCGCCTTTGTTTGGGCGATAATATACGGTTTTCTTGGCGCATCCGGGTTCATGAGTGACAATCCAACCCCTCCGGGGCGGACCGCTCGACTTCGCTGAATTCGAGCATAAAAGCACAGAACGGGTATTTTTGACGCGATAAAGAGTACGTCCATCTCCCGATCACACTTGCTAGCCGGGACGTTAAGGTTTCCTCTGCCCTGTGTGGCTCTGAGAAAGTTCGCCTGGCTTGCGAAGCCGCGCGTTTGAAAGTGCTATGCCACGCACTCCAAGCCGCGCTTTCCTGTGAAAACCGGGACTATGCTTTAGATTTAGAGGATTCCCCGATTGCCCCGGAAAAGTGGCTGCCCGCGTTCCGGATGCTCCTGAACTGTAAACGCGGGGGTTTCCTCGTGGGAACTCCACCGCGCGCTTAGCGTCACTCAGAAAGCGGCATCGTTCATGCTCCAACGCATTCGCCTTGCGGCGCAAGTTCAACAAGCTCGCCGGCGACGTCGAGGTTGATGAAATCTTCATCGCCGGCAAGGCGGGCTACATGCACGCCGGCCTGGGAGTGTTTAACTAATTATGTTTTAATGAAACGCAATACTAATGGCGGGCGGGTCCTAACCGGTAGCTCAGCGAAGCCGTGACATAGGAAGGCAAGCGGACACCCGTTACCCGCTCGAATGGCTCGCCTTCACCAGGCAAGGCCAACACTTCCGTAGTCTGCCCGGTATACCCGCTGGCGATCAGAAAATTGACGCTCGCGTTCAGTTTGCCGTTGGCGAACGGCCTCGCCAGCGCGCCGCGGAATTCCCGCACTGGAACGCTCACAAACCCGTCGCCCAAAGGTTTGCGCCCCACCTCTTCAAACTCGGCGCGCGCGTGCAATCCAAATGGAAGCCGCTCCATCGCGCCCAGGAAATCGACAATGGTGCGCGGAGCCTCGGGAATGGGCGTGCCATCGGAAAGATCGCGCGCATCGGCCTTGGAAGCCGTCGCTTGAAAGAATCCGAAGCGGAACGCCCGGCGCGCCGAGGCGGTCGCGTACCGGTTGCGGCTGGGTCCTTCGTCGAATTGAAGTCCCGTATCGGGGTCGATCTTTGCCAGCGATTGCTCCTGCGTGATGTGCCCCAGCGTGACGCGGAATTCGGTCCCCAGGACCGACTTGACGGCCACCAGCTGATACGAATGCGCGCGGCTTACCGGCGTGCCTTGCATGGTTCCGGTTCCAATGCGGGGATCGTTGGTGAAGAACGCCTGCCCGAAGCTGAAAGAAACCGTGGGCAGCGGCGAATTGGCTGGGGCCATGGCGGTCAACGTAGCCTTGGGCGAGTTCACGCCCACCCAGAGACGGTAGGAATTCGCAGGCGTCAGCAGATCGGTATTGTCGAAGCCGATTTGGTCGTGGCGCCAGCCCAGGTTGTAATGCAGCCACGTGAAAATGTGGCCGTCCACCGCGACAAACGGCGTCAGAAAGTTCAGCGTGACATTGTTCGCGGTGACTTGCTGAAACGGTCCGTAAACGGCCGTGTTATTGGAATCGTAATGGTCCAGATCGAGCCGCCGCGGCGCTTCGCGGAAGTAGTCGAACCCGGCCATGATCGAAAGGTGGCGGCTCAACTTACGAACGTATGTGGCATTCTCGCCGTTCACCGTGCGGAACTCGCTCTGGCGAATCAGGCCATCTCCGAAATTGGAGTAAAGCGAGAGATTATAGGTTCGAAAAAAGCCGGAAAGCTGCAACTCCGCGTCGCCGGAAATGTGCCACACGTCGTTCACCGCCAGTTCGCCCGTGTGAGTCTGGTCGCGCTGGCGGGGATCGATGGTGTCATGTAAGTTGGGAACGCCGATCGGTACAAGGCCCGGCACGTAGGATTGCCCATAGTAGCCAATGCCGAATAGCGTCAGTGCGTGGCGGCCGAAATCGAACCCGCGAAACGCGTTGTACTTGTACTGCTGGCGATGCTCCAGCCGGTCGAGAAATCCATTGCCATAAGAAGCTTCAAGAGCCACCCAACCGCGTACATTGGCGCCGAATGGGCTGAATCCGGTGGAAACGTCCCCGTCGCGATAGTCCCCGGTCAAAGTAACAAACGGGTCCAAGTGGTCGCGAAAACCGTAGGTCGCGGCCAAATCCACCGAGTGATCGCCTTCGCGCACGTTAAACGCGCCGCCATCGGTTTCCACGCTTTCAATTACGGCGGGAATCATGATATTGGGATCGGAGTACCCATTGCCGTGCGCATTGGCGCTGAGATTATTGGGCGCCAGGTAACTGCCCACTTGGAGATACTGCGCGATGGGCTCGCCATGATCGCCGGCTACGCCCGGCGCAAAGTATTGCGGCGCCTTGATTCCGCTCGAAGCGGTTTCGATTGGCAGGCCCGGAATGGAAATGGGCGCTCCGGGCCTTCCCGGATTCGCGTCCAGTATCTGCTCCCGCACAAAAACGCGCTGGGCAGGGTCCGGATTCTCGACGCCGTTATCGGTGACATTCGCCGTTACCGTGACCTGCGTATTCTGCCCGGCGACAGCGGTGAATTTGAGGTCGACGGTAACGGGGCCGCTCGCGGCGATGGAGCGCGTTATGTTGGCAAATCCGGACGCTTGCACGGTCAACCGGTATTCGCCCGGACCGGGAGTGGAAAGGTGGAATTCACCGCCGGAATCGCTGACCGCCTTGTCAACCGCGCCGCCTGAAACGCTGCTAAGCATGACGGCCGCACCGGCTATCGGCTTGCCCTGCGGATCGGCGATTTTGCCGGAAACACTGGTTTCTTGCGCCGCTGCGAGGATGGCAACCGCGGCCAAAAATACAAGCGCTCTCGTCAGTTGCACACTATTCCCCCCTTCAATTCGGGTGCCCAAAGTTTGCAGCCGTCCCTGTAACGGGATCTCGGTTGCAAGGGGATCTCGGTTCTTCGTAGCAACATTTTCGCTTTCGTAATACTACTTGAAGCGTGTTACGGATCTCAAGTTCGTAATACGCATCGCGAGCTGGTTTGGATGTTGGCCGGATGCAAATCTGCACAAAAAGAGACGGGAGTGGCGCTGACCACCCCCGCCTGGGAAGAACCGCGGATTAGCGTGCTACCGGGTATACGAATCAGGCGAAGAAACGGATTGGGGGCGTTGGCCGCGGCTCATTGCCAGCATCGAATAACGGCAGCCGGGCGCGGCGATCCATACATCTTTCGCCGGCTCCGGTCTTCCCGGCTGTTGCAACTCCTCACATTAAGCGGCCGTGGAGACCAGGATGCCGGATGAAAGACTTGCGTCATCAACGATTGGCTAGCGGCATGAGCCAATCGAAAATATCCTGAAGGTTCATTGGGGTTCCGTCGGTTTTCGGATCCGACCAGATGCTTTGCTTCCGGAAAATCGTGGCGCGGCAGTCGCCATGCCGTACCGTCCCGCATCCGATAAAGGATCGCGCTCAGGATCTCACGCCGCGAATATTTGGCGGGCCGGCCACGCGGCTTCGCCGCCCGAATCGGTGGCTCGATGCGCTTCCATCGCTGATAAGTCAAATGGGTAGGATAAGGGTGGCGCCAACCATCCTCTCGGGATGCACCGCGACGGCGGCACGCATTCATAGAAGCCTTGAAACTGGTGCAGGCGGACCGGAAGACCCTTACTGTCCACGGCATGTGGTTCCCGGTCGCGGCGCCCCTTTCGCGTCCCACCGCTTCACAATTTTCCGAATTCGGAGGGTATATACTTCTGACAGCGAGCGGGAACGCCGCAGAGGAGATTAACCATGGCAATCAGAGATTCGGGACCTCCTGGGTGGGCGGCGCTGTGCGTGGCGGCCCTGTGCGTGAACACAGGTATTGGAGCTCAGGCGCCGCAGAATCCCACGCCCCCGGCGCCGGCGTCGCAGGCCCAGCCCGGGCAGCCGGGACGAGGATTTGGACGCGGCGGGCCGCAGAATCAAACACCGAAACCGGCCGACGTCGAGGCCATGATGGCAGCGCTGCCGGACAAAGCGCCAGCCAAGCCCAGGCAACCGCGAAAGGTGCTGGTGCTGGCCAAGGCCGCCGGGTTCGTTCACTCGTCGATTCCACTCGCAGCCAAGACGGTGGAAGCGCTCGGCGAGAAGACCGGGGCCTGGAGCGCGACAATCTCCTACGACCCCGCCGTCATCAGCGCCGACAATCTGAAGCAGTACGATCTGGTGTTTCTCGACAACACGACCGGCGCTTTCCTCGATGACCCGAACGACCCGGCCGCTACCGACGCCCGCAAGAAGGCGCTGCTGGATTTCGTGAGGGGTGGCAAAGGACTGGCGGGAATCCATGCGGCCGGCGACTCGTACCACACCAGCGGAGGCCGCGGCGCCGGGCCTGACGCGCAACCGGTTGGCACGTGGCCGGACTTCAACAAGATGATCGGCGGCTTTTTCAAGTTCCACTGGGTCTATCCGCAACTTATCACTGTCAAGATCGACGACCCGAAAAGCCCGTTAACCGCCATGTTCCACGGCCAGGAGTTTGAGATTCACGACGAGACCTATACGTTTGCGCAAGACTCGTTCTCACGCGAAAACGTTCACGTGCTGACGAGCATCGATTATTCCAAGATGAGCGATGCGGACAAGGCCAAGGAGCCGGCGGGCACGAAACGGACGGACGGAGACTACGGTCTGAGCTGGATTCGCCGGGAAGGCCGGGGCCGCGTGTTCTATGAAGCGCACGGCCACAGCGAGACCATCTATGCGATGCGGCCGATGCTCGAACATGTTCTGGCGGGCGTCCAGTATGCGCTCGGCGACCTCAAGGCGGACGACAGCCCGAGCGTCAAGCCCGGCAAGAAGTAGGGCGGCGCCGCGAGACTCGCCGCGCGTGAGACTTCTGCGAATGGCGGAGAGTCGGTCGATCCGGGCGCCTAACTCGGCGGCCTTCGTACTCAGCGCCATGAACATGATCTTTCCGCCGGCGGTGCGATTGAGTGACTAACATGAGACGCCGTAACTTCGTTGGCAATCTGCTGGCCGCGGGCGCTTTCGCAGCCGTAGCTCCGGATGGCGCCACCGCCTCTCAGGGGCCGGAATCACTCGTTCCCGACACTGCCATAAGGCGGGTGCTGGTCATGTTCAAGTGCCACTTGGACGTGGGGTTCATCGATACGCAAGCCAATGTCGTGCGGATGTATTTCGAACGGCACTTCCCACAGGCGATCCAAACCGCGGCCGCTTTGCGGCGGGAGGGGAACGATCGTTATATCTGGACCACCGGCTCCTGGCTGATTTACCAATACCTCGAAAAGGCCGCTAAGCCGCAGCAGCGGCAGATGGAGCAGGCCATTTTGTCCGGGGATATTGCATGGCACGCGCTTCCGTTCACCTGGCAGACCGAGCTTCTGAACCCTTCTCTGATCGCCGGAGCCCTGGCCTTTTCGCGGTCATTGGACGGCCGGTTCCAGCGCACTACCACCGGCGCCAAAATGTCCGACGTGCCCGGTCACACGCGCGCCCTCATCGGCCCGCTCGCCGCGCATGGAGTGAAGCTTCTCGATATCGGCGTCAATGCCGCGAGCACTCCGCCCGATGTTCCGCCGGTCTTCCGGTGGAAAGATGCGGGCGGCAACGCACTGGTGCTGCTGTATCATCCACATAGTTACGGCGGCGTCATCAAGATCCCCGGATCCGATCTTGCGATCGATGTGGAAGTCCGCGACGATAACAGCGGTCCCCATTCCGTCGAGGAGATTCGCACTATCTATTCCGGGTTGCGGAAGCGCTTCCCCAATGCGCAGGTGACCGCCTCAAATCTTACCGGCATCGCCAATGCCGTCGAACCATACCGCGAGCGCCTGCCAGTGGTGACGCAAGAGATTGGCGATACCTGGATTTATGGTGTGGCCAGCGATCCGCTGAAGGTAGCGCGCTACCGGGAAGTGGCGCGGCTTCGGAGCGAGTGGATCGGGAGCCGGAAGCTTCAGGAGGGCGGCGACGCCGATCGTGCGTTCCTGAGCGGCTTTCTGCTGGAAGTGGAGCACACCTGGGGCACGGACACCAAGACCTGGCTGGACTTCGACCACTACACGCCGCACGATCTGCAATCGATGCTCGATCGGCCGAAGTACAAAGTGGTGGTATCCAGTTGGGCCGAAAAGCGGCAGGATTTGCTGGATGCGATAGCCACGCTGCCCGCGCCGCTGCGTGCCCAGGCTGCCGCGCGCGTACGCGGGCTTGATCCTGCCGTGCCGGAGATCGGCGGAATGACGCAGCATCGCGCCGGCGATCCCATCGAAACCAGGCATTTCGAAATTGCGCTCGATCCGGAAACGGGCGCGATTAGCCGGTTGCGCAGTAAGAAGACCGGCCGCGATTGGGCCTCTCCAAGCCAGCCGCTCGCCTTGTTTTCCTACCAGACGCTCGCGAAGAGCGATTACGACCGCTTCTTTACGGCATATCTGAAGAGTAAGGCAGACTGGGCGCCGAAGGATTTCGGCAAGCCTAATATCGAACGTTTTGGCGCGCGAAGCCACTCGTGGTTACCCGTCGTCACGGAATGCTGGGAGACCCGCAATGCGACCGGCCACAGGATACTGGCACACCTAAAGATCTACGATAGGCAAGCGGAAAAATCGGGCACGGTTGCATGGCCGCAAAAGATGTACCTCGAACTGACGCTGCCCGATGCCGAACCGGTCGTCGAGATCGGCTTTTCCTGGTTTGGAAAGGCCGCGAACCGCATGCCCGAAGCGCTTTGGCTCAGCTTCCAACCTTTGACCAGCGATCCTCGCGGCTGGCTGCTCGACAAGGCGGGCAGCTCCATTTCGCCGTTTGACGTTGTAACGGGCGGCAACCGGGCGATGCACGCAGTTCTTGGCGGGCTGCGCTACAAGGGCCCCGAAGGCGCTCTCGCCATCGAGACCCTGGATGCGCCGGTTGTCGCTCTGGGCGAAAGACTGCCCGTATACTTTTCGAGAGACCAGCCCGACCTCGCAAAAGGCTTTCACTTCAACCTTTTCAACAATGGCTGGGGAACCAACTATATCCAGTGGTTTGGCGAAGATATGCGTTTCCGGTTCCGGATCGCAGAGTGAAAGGAACTGTTACCGAAGTTCGTTTCGAGCGTATCGAGGCCGGCCGTGGTCGAGGGCGGCAAGCATGGCAGGCGCGCCGTCCGAAGCGGGGACCGCTGCCGGCTGACTCCCTGTGAGCAACCTCGCAGGTGCTCCGCATTCAGACCGGGTGCATATCCGCCCGAGCCGCTCCTGGGTGCTGCGCACAATCGCGCCGATGACTACCCGGCCGCATGACCATATTTGGTTAGTATCTCGCCTCTTCATTTTTGTGCCGGGCCGGTCGTCTGCCTGGCGGGTGCAACTGACGCCGCACCCTGCGTGAACGGCCCTGGGCGTGCCTCTTCCAAAATGGCCGCGGGTCCGTTTCGGCGGGAAGTTCGCAGCGATGAGCAGCCAGGATAAAACGGAATCCTCGCTTCAAGACGAAAGACGAAGGGATTACTTTATTATGAAAATGAACTTAAAGCGTTGTATCGGCGTTCTGGCTGTAGCGGCGGGTATTGGTATCGGCGGAGCCGCGGTGCAGGCGATGGCTGCGCCATTTCAGGACCAGGATTATTCGAAGAACAAAACATACCAGCAGGGTATGCGCGAAGGCAAGGATGACCAGGCGCATAAGCTTGACCACAGCAAGAAGAGGCACTTCAAAAAGGACGAAGACCAGAAAGCCTACGAGGCCGGCTATCAAAAGGGCTACGGCCGCTAAAGTGTTATCCTTCGCGGACGACCGGCGTACAAAGGTTTCGGGGGCGCTATATCCGCGTCACGGACCGCAAACTATGGCCGTCCGCATTCCTGCCGGCGAGGCGCCCTTCGTTCCCGGAATCCGGCTTAAGTGCGGCTTGTTAAGCGCCCGAGCCATGCATAAGAGGATAGGCCTCGTGGCCGGCCGCCCGGTAGGACAGGCCATCGCCTTTCGTGGTCTGGCATGGGTTCGCGAAAGTACGGCCGCCTGACAGGGGCGAAAAACCACCTCGCACATCGGGGAATGCCCCGGGCGCCACCGGGTTTTTCATGAAATTTCGCGGGCCGAAGGCCCTGGGCAACAGACGACAAAAAACACATCCGCGCCTGCCGCCAACTAATGCAGGAATGGGCAAAGTAAGCGACGTTGGGATGCCATCCTGCGCGGTCGCCCAACCCCAGCTGTCACCCTATTTCAGCGAGACTCGATAATGAGGTGGGCTTTCGAGTTTGTGCGCCCTCGAGATGTCGCGAGCGGAGGCGCTCCGTTCACGTTGGCTCTCTCCGATCGAGAAAGCCGCCGCGGCCAAATATGGTCACATGACCATATTTCGTTGCCTGCCGGAAGTCCTCCGGAAAGCACAATGCCAGCCCGGAACCTTTAGCTGTTAGCCGCGCGTTGGAAATTTCCGGCCCCAACAGCGTCAAGCTCCCAGATATTCGACGTGAGCGTATGTGCCTAGCCGCGGGTTGTATGCGAGATACCAGCCAACATGGTCGGGGTCGTCGTAGATCACGATCTGATCGCCAGCCCAGTTCCAGTCTCCGACGATGTTGTAATCGTACGCGGCGACGTCCCAGGAGAAATTGTCAAACCAGAAGCGTTCCCGGTTTCCTCCCGCAAGCACGAATACATGCTGCGCTCCAAAGCCACCGGTGAAATGCCCGTGTGCCCATGGCTGCGCGAGGTGATAATGTGCATCGCCGGCGCCACTATCATGTCCCACCCATCGATCGTTCCTGGCATCGACGTGCGGAACGTCCGGATGACCCGCCCTGTCCACGGCAACGTGGTTTTCGGGCTTGGCAGTAGGCTCCTGACTTCGTTCAGCGGTCGAAGATCGCGCAGGCTGGGAAGCCTTCGCCGGAGCGGGACCGCGAGCAGGAACGTGTCCACCGCCAACCGCCGGGTGACCGCCGCCGTGTGGCGCGCCGCCGCGCCCTTTATCCTGCGCAAAAGCAGCCACGCAAATCAGAACGGATAGCCCTATAATCTTCTTCACGCTCACCCCCGGCGAAGTCTCGCCAGTTAAAATCCCTGCACGCGCTCTTCCACGTAGGCCGAATAAGCTCGTAACTGCATCAGTCCAAGCTCGCGCCGGGCGATGCCAACTTCGTCATGATGACGTTCCAAGGTCGTCCGTTGCCCCAGACACGCGGCGCCGCGGCGCCGATCACTCTACCGGTCTCCCTGGAAACGCGCAGGGTGTAATCCATTGCCGAAGATTCACCGCCACCATCGAGATGGAAGCCATTGACCGCCCCGCTGACAAGGTTCGTCAACGTAGATTAGCCCGCGCCGTTCTCACCCGCCAGGTTGCGCCATAAGTTGCGCCACAGGTTGCGCCGCCTTACCGGCCCGCACTTCAATATCCACCCCGCCCGGCACGCCGGCGCCGCTGAACCAATCCGAGGCGCCGCGCAGTTCGAGTAAATCTGTCAAAATCACTCGTGTCCAAAACAGC
>PLDF01000167.1 GCA_003135055.1 Bryobacterales bacterium
CGGCGCCAACAGCGGCTGGCAGTCGATGGGTACTTGGACTGTGCCGTAGGCACTCGCGCTACCGCCCGTGCTGCGCGTCGCTTCGCTTCACAACCGCCTCGCGCGCGGCCCCGATCGGAGCCAAGACCGTGAGGGAGTGGTCTTCGATAAATAAATACGAAACCGTCTTTCTGAAACGCAGTACTCAACCAATTCGCGATGCGATTTCTTCAAGCTGACCGGGATTCGCCCCAGGGTTTCGCCTCTTTCCACGCCGCACCGCTCCCACTTTCCCGATCAAATCCGCCGCCACATTATGCGAGGCCCGCATATTATGCGAGGCGCCATATCGCCAGAGCTATAGTAACTCGCCGCCTTCACCGCTCCGGAACGCCGTAGCGTGTGAGCAGTTCGACGCCGCGCGGCTGCCCGTATTGCTCCGCCAGCCGGGCGTGACGCCACGCAGCGGCATAATCGGCGCGGATGGCGTACTCTTCGCACAGCGACGCGTGCGCCTCGGCAAACCCAGGCTCCAGCCGCACCGCTTCCAGCATCAACGCCAGCGCATAATCGGCCTTCCCGCCGATGCGGTAGAACTGCGACAGCGCGTAATAGGGCTTGGCGTTCCGTGGCTCGCGCGCGATCCACTCGCGCTGTTCGTCCATGTGGAGACGCGTTTCGCGGTCGAGCGCGAAGTCGATCACTTCGTCGCGCCAGAAGCTCATTCGGCAGCTCCCAGAAGCATGATGCGCACGTCCATTACGTTAGTGTGCGTGGGTCCGGTCTTCACCAGGTCGCCGATCGATTCGAAGTAGCGGTACGAATCGTGGTTGTCCAGGTAGCGGCGGGCTTCCGGGTTGCGCGCCAGCGTCCGGCCGTCGGCGATTGCGCCCGCGGCATCGGTGGGGCCATCGGTGCCGTCGGTGCCGGCGCTGAAGACCACCGCGTTGGGCAAACCGGCGAGATCGATTGCCGCCGCCAGCGCGAACTCCTGATTGCGGCCGCCCATTCCGCGGCCTTTCAGCGCGCCCGTTTTGAGCGTATCCGTTTTCAAGGTAACCGTAGTTTCGCCGCCGCTGATAATGCATGCGGGCGGCTTCACGGGGTGGCCGGTGTGCGCGGCTTCGCGCAGAATCGCCGCATGCATGCGTGCGATCTCGCGCGTTTCGCCGACGATTTCACTCGATAGAATCAGCGTGCGATAGCCCAGCTCGCGCGCGCGGGCAGAGGCAGCGGTCAGCGCCAGGCGGTTGCTGCCAATGACTGTATTGCGGACGCGGCGGAAGGCCGCATCGCCGGGTTTGAGCGTTTCGGGAATCTCGAGGCGCAGACCGCTTTCGATGCGAGCGCGGACAGCCTTCGGCGCTCGCCGCCAGATTCCATAGCGCTTCAGCACGGCGGCGGCATCGGCGAAAGTGGAGGCGTCGGGCGCAGTGGGGCCGGAGCCGATCACGTCCGGATTGTCGCCAACCACGTCGGACAGCAGCAGCGATTCCACTCGCGCCGGCGCGGCCAGACGCGCCAGTTCCCCGCCCTTGATGCGCGACAGGTGTTTGCGTACGGCATTCATTTCGTGGATGTCCGCGCCCGCGGCCAGCAGCAGCCGGGTCAACTCGCGCTTTTCCTCGAGCGTTACCGGCGGCGCGGGCAGCGGCAGCAGCGCGGAAGCGCCACCGGAGATCAGGCACAGCACCAGGTCGCCGCGCTGCGCTTGCGCGGCGAGGGCGGCGATGCGTTGCGCGCCGCTCATGCCGCGCTCATCCGGCTCCGGATGGCCGCATTCGTTCAACTCGATGCGGCGCAGGCTCGTGGTATGGCCGTACTTCACGTTCACCAATCCCGCGCCCGCCGGAACGGAAAGGCCGGCGGGCCCGTCCCACCTGAGCGCGCGTTCGCAGGCAAGCGCCATGGAAGCGCCCGCTTTGCCCGCGCCCAGAACGTAAATGTTTTGGAAGCGGCTGAAGTCGATGCGCGCCAGATGCCGCTCCACCGCGCGCGAGGGATCGGCCGCGGCGAGCGCGGCGTCGAAGATGGCGCGGGCGTGTTTGCGTAGCGTTCGGGTGCTCATTTCAGCATCGGATGATTGAGAACGGCATCGAGCGCCTGCTCCGCATCGTCGCTTTCCATGGCGATACGCAAGTCGGCCAGTGCGTAGACCTCGCGCCGCGATTCGTAGAGCGCCGCGAAGCGCTGCGGGTCGCGGGCGAGCGGGCGCACGGATGTGCCGCCAATGCGCCGCTGCACGCGCTCGAATGGGCAATCGAGCCAGATGGCGATGCCGTTCTGCAAAATCAGCTCGCGATTGGCCGCATCCACGAATGCGCCGCCGCCCAGCGCGATAACCGCCGGGCGTCCGCGCTCGATCGAGCGGACGTGCTGCCGCAGCATTTCCGATTCGATGCGGCGAAATTCCGGCTCGCCGCGCGTATCGAAAAGCTCGGCGATAGTGGTCTTCTCGGCCGCCTCGATTTCATCATCGAGGTCGAAGAAACTCCAGCCCAGCCGATGGGCCAAGTGTCGGCCGACGGTCGTTTTCCCGCTGCCCATGAAGCCCACCAGATAGAGACCGGGCGTGCGCTTCAGCCGGACGTTCATGTCAAACCTCTCATATCGATCTTGTTGGGCCGATTGGGGGCGCCCTCTGGTCCCGGCCTGCTGCGACCCCCTGTAATCTGCCCCCTTTGTGGGGCAGCCAATCCTGGCTGCCGCCGGCTTTCAGCCGGCGCTCTTGGCCTCGCGATAAGTCGGTTTCCGCCGCCAGAGACGCTCCCGCCAGAGACCGCCCCCGCTCGCCTCGCGCTTCACTTCGTCCCGTTCATTGCCGCCAGACGCGCTTCCACAATTGACGGAAACACTCGCGCCGCCACCACCAGCAGCCAGGAAGCGGGCGGCGCCACCACCGTACGCGCATTCCGTTCCACGCCACGCCGGATCGACGTCGCACACTGCGCCGGTTCGATCGCAAAGCGTCGCGCCTTGATCACGCGTTCCGGCGCCTGGCCGGCACGCACATGCTGCTGGAAAGCGGTTTTGACGTAACCGGGGCACACGATCATGGTGCGGATATTGTCGCGGCGCAGCTCCATGCGCAGGCCCTCCGTGAGCGAGCCCAGCGCGTATTTCGAGACGCTGTAGAGCGTCATCCAGGGCAGCGTCACCTTGCCGGCGATCGAGCCGACGTTGACAATCATCCCGGAACGCCGCTCGCGCATGTGCGGCACAACCATTTGCGTAAGGGCCAGCGGGGCGAAGAAATTCAGCTCCATCAAATGGCGCGCTTCTTCCATGGGGACGCGCCAAGCGGGAACGTAGATGCCGATGCCGGCGTTGTTGATCAGGATGTCGATCGAGCCGAAGCGTTCCAGAGTGCGTTCCACCAGGCTGCGGCGATGTGCGTCATCGGTGATATCCCCCGGCGTCATCAGAGCATCGGGCGCTCCGGCGGAAGCGGCGGCTTTGCGGAGGCCGTCTTCGGAGCGTGCGGTTAAAGACAACTTGGCGCCGCATCGTGCGAATTCCGCGGCGCAGGCCGCGCCGATGCCTTCGGAAGCTCCGGTGATAATGACGACTTTGTTTTCGATCTGCATGCGCCGTTGGGGCGGATGCCTAGCGGCGCGCCTCTTCGATGTGCTTGAGGCGCGCATCCAGCACTTCTTCCACGCGATGGAGTTCCGCCCGCCACAGGTCGCGCATGTCGTCGAAGCGCTGATTGATCGCGTCGAAGCGGCGGTCGATCCCTTCGAATCGCTGATTGATCGCTTCGAAGCGCTGATTGATCCCTTCGAAGCGCCCATCCATCACTTCGAATCGGGCATCGAAACGCCGTCCGATCCCTTCGAATCGCCCGTCCATCCCTTCGAAACGGGCATCGAAACGCCGTTCGATGGAGTCAAGCCGTGCGTTCATGTACATCACCAGCAGGCCGAACATGGCGGCGTTAACGAAGATCGGCAAACCAATTGCTAGGTAAAGCTGTGCGTTGGTCATGCGCCTCTCTCCATCTTACTCCACTCCCATTCGCGCCATAATATTACCATGGCCTCGCGCCTCATTCCGCTGTTTCCCCTGCGCGTGGTGGTCTTTCCCCGAACCCCGCTGCCGCTCCACATTTTCGAGGAGCGCTACAAGGAGATGACGGGCGATGCCATACGCGACCATTCCGATATTGGCATCGTTCTGGCCAAGGAAGAGGGCATCGTGAACGCGGGATGCACGGTGCGCATTGAAAAGCTGCTGCACACCTATCCGGACGGGCGGATGGATCTGCTGACGCGCGGGCAAGACCGCTTCGAAATTCTCGACCTGAACCAGGAGAAGAGCTACCTCCAAGCCACCGTCGAGTTCTTCGACGACGACGATATCGCCGCCACGCCCGCCGATCTTCGCGACCGCGCCCTAGCCAATTACAATGCGCTTCGCGAGTTGACCGGCGCGGGCGACCTTGGAGCGGCCGACCTGAACGATCCGCAGCTCAGTTTCCAACTGGCGCAGATCCTGCCCGATTTGGATTTTCTGCACGCGCTCCAGCGTGACCGGTCGGAGACGGGCAGGCTGAAGCACTTGAATCAATATCTGGAACAGTACATCCCACGCCAGCGCACCATCGAGCGAGTCAAAGCGGTGGCGCCCACCAATGGATTCGGGGGCAAGCACGCGGAGCTCTAAGCGATGACGATCAGGATTCGCGGCAATCCGAGCGGCCTGCGAAGGATATTGTGGGGCGGACCCCCCGGTCCGCGGCCGGCCCTCTGGCCGGCCCCTTCCGCGTCGCGCTTGAATCTTGCGCACTCACGTGGGACAGACGCCGTCTGTCAACCCGGCGATCTCGGCGAGCCGGCCACTTCCGCGGCAGAATCTCCCACGCCGTCTGCCGCCGCATTCAGCGGCCCACAGCCCGCCTCATCCGCCCCGCGCCGCTCAAGGCCGTTTTTTCTGTCGCTGTGCATCCACGGCGCCGTCGTCGGCTTGTTAGCGCTCAGCTCCGGCACCGAGGCCGCCGCGCCGCGCCCTCTGTACGACCAGGAGATTCGCCCCTACGAGCACAAGCTGATCTGGTACAGCCTGAAGAACCGCACTCCGGACGTGCGTCCCATATCGGCCAGGAAAACTCCGCGGCCGCCGCGCGCGCTGCGCAAGTTCGATCAGAGGCTCATCGCCGGGGTGAAAGAAGATGCCCGGCCGCCGCAGAAGGTGTGGATCCCGGACGCGCCCAAAGTGGATTTGGCCAAGGTGAAAGTAGAGCCGCTACCGAATCTGCTGGCGATCGCACCCGCGCCCAAGCGCCCGCTACGGGCCTTTCAACCGCCACCGGAGCCGCTAACGAAACCGCAGGCGCCGCCTGTGATACTGGAAGCTCCTGAGGCCGCGTTAAAACCGGCGGCGGCGATTCCGACGGATTTTTCGCTCGGCATGAAACTTCCGCGGCCAATGAGGACCTTCGTGCCGCCTCCTGCGGCTAAGGTCGTGAAGAGCACGGCGACAGAACTTCCTCTGCCGCCCGAAACGCAGGTGGCCGCGGCGCCGGTGAGCACGGCATCGATGGCTATTGTGGGCCTCGATCCGGCGAAGACCATGGAGATACCCAAGCCGCCTGTGCCGCGCGAGGCCAACTTCTCGGCCGGTCCCAAGCTGAATCCCGATGGCGAGAGCACCCCCGCATCCGCCGCAATGCTCACCGTGCCGTCGCTCTACGCGCACGGGGGCCCGAAAGATATTCGGCCTTCACTGACGGCCGGCCTTGCGCCGATCTCGCAGCAGAATCTGATCGCGGCGATCCGTATGGGCAACATCGCCGCCCCTGGAACCCCGCAGCCGCATGCGCCGCGCGTTTCCAGTTCGCCCGATCCGCGAATGGCCGGGCGCCTGGTGTATATGATGGCGATTCAGATGCAGAACATCACCAGCTACTCCGGAAGCTGGATGGTATGGTTCGCGGAACACCAACCCCTGCTGGGCGCGCCCCCGCTCGAAATGCGCCCTCCGGACCCGTTGCGCAAAGTGGACCCCAAGTATATCGCCGATGCCGTGCTGGAGCGCGTGGAAGGCATTGTGCGGCTCTCGGCGGTAATTCGCAAGAGTGGCCGTGTGGAATCGGTGGAGCTGCTGAAGCACCTGGACGACCGCCTCGACAAGAGCGCCGAGGAAGCGCTCGGCAAATGGCAGTTCCAGCCGGCTCTGCGCGATGGAGCGCCGGTGGATGTGGACGCCGTGTTCGAAATCCCATTCCGTCTGGCGCCCCGAACCACGAAGTAATGCGCCAGTTCCTGATCGTAGACGCCGACGATACGCTGTGGGAAAACAACATCTATTTCGAGCGCGCGTTCGACGAGTTTGTAACGTTTCTGGATCACTCGTCGCTCACGCCGCCCGAGGTGCGCGACGTGCTCGACGCCATCGAGACGGCCAACGCCAAGGTGCACGGTTATGGCTCGCTCAACTTTGCGCGCAATCTGCGGCAGACTTATGAGAGGTTGTGCGAGCGGCATATCGAAGAAAGCGATCTGCAAACCGCGATGCGCTTCGCCGAGCGTATTCTGGATTGCCCCATGCAAGTAATCGAGGGCGTGGAAGAGACGTTGGCCTACCTCGCGGAGCGCCACGATTTGACGCTCTTCACGAAGGGGCATCCGGACGAGCAAAAGCTGAAGGTGGACCGCTCGGGCCTGGGCCGCTACTTCGGCCACACGGCGATCGTTAAGGAGAAAGACGCGCCCGCCTACCGCAAGCTGGTGCATGATCGCGCGATGGACCCGGCGCGCGCATGGATGATCGGCAACAGCCCGAAATCGGACGTGAATCCGGCGCTCGACGCGGGCTTGAACGCCGTCTTCATTCCGCACGCGCATACCTGGGTGCTGGAGAAAGAGGAGATCCGGCCGGTTGAAGGACGCCTGCTTGTGCTGGAGAGATTCGATCAGTTGCGCCAGCGATTCTGAATGACTCGGTTGCAGGTTTCGTGGGCCAGGTTGCCAACCGGTTGCCAATCTCAATGCCGCTTACTTTGCCTTGAAGTAGGAATTGTGCGCAAGGCTGTGGGGCGGACCCCTGGGCGGACATCCTGGTCCGCGCGGGCCCCCCTGGACCCGCTCTTCGCCCAGCCAAATCAGCCTCAATGGAGCCTGCGAAATGTGGGGCAGGATGCCTCCTGCGGACGGTTGCCAATCGCCGCTGTCGCCGTATTCAGCGAGACTCGATAGTCAAACAAGTCCAACCGCTTGTCGGGAACGTTAAGAGGAAAGCGA
This sequence comes from Bryobacterales bacterium, assembly GCA_003135055.1. Lineage (GTDB taxonomy): Bacteria > Acidobacteriota > Terriglobia > Bryobacterales > Bryobacteraceae > PALSA-243. The sequence continues at coordinate 7,221 of PLDF01000167.1, forward strand.
AAGCCGCGACGCCACTAAGGGGTGGCTCAAGAGTCGCATGGTAATGAAGACAACCGAAGCCGGCTATCAAAGACATTTCCCTACATACCGCTTCTTCTACAGCTTCGATTGCAATGAGCCCGAACACATCCAGGATCGGCGCGATCGCCGCGCACGCAGGTACTGGATCGAGCCATAAGCGCCTGCCGCCAACGACGGGTCTTCGGCGAGGATTGACGTCGCGTTCAATGCCGAAGCTCGAATTCGGAACGCTACAGTCGGCGGCAACGAGACTTCCGCCCTCTTGACTCATGGCCGCCCCAATCGACGTCCCGTTGGCTGGCCCCAGGCGATAGCTCAAGTGGCGCGGCAGGTGTCGTCATGGTTGTCGCTACAAACCCCGAATCCAAATCGAGGAGGTTCGACCTTCGGGCAACCCGCAAGCAGGAAAACCTCGTTCGAGTTGCAGTGAAACGCCGTAGGCTGGAAGTCACGGATTTCACCGTCCGGAGCGCCTGCGAGAAAGCCGGGCAAACTTCTCGCCGATCGAACACGCTTCCTCCATCGGACGCAGTGGTCGCCTTTTCATGACTGCGCTCGACGCGCCGCCTCGGGTCATTCCCCAAATCCGGAGGCTCTTTGCGGACCACCGATCGCTAAGAGCCGCTAGTTTGGCCGTCTTGCTCATACGATGTCCGGGAGATTTTGTCCTCCTTGCTATGCGCGACCGCTAATCGATCCTGCCTGCGCACCGGATGGCGCGAAGGTCGGGGGATATTGTTGCAAGAACCTGGATCGGAGACGCATGACCGGCGCCGGCAGCCGGAGCAAATACCGTCTCGGGAGTGGCGTTGCCGGTCCATCGAGTAGCGTTATCGCGTGTTGATCGGTAGCGCTCTGGCCGCCGGACTGTTTCCGGGTACTCCGTGTCGCGAATCGGGAAGCGGTTAGGCAACTTCCCGATTTAGACTTTGAGTTGCCGTCGATGGTGGTCGGGCACGCCCTGCCTCCTTTGCAAGGTGCGCCGCTCGCTCTCCGCCTGTCACGAGTTGTTCGATGAAGAGGAACGTTGCCATCGCCATGTCGGAGGTACCCGAATGGAACGCCAAAAAGCCAGATGCCGGACGCAGCGGCGCGAAGGCTCCGATGGTAACAACCACTGCAAGTAAGAGGATGCAAACCGCTATGGACAAATATGGACAAACGCGATTTCGAAGACGATAAGAACCTTCAGAATCCATTTGAAAGAGACCGCCAAGGTGGCGTCATTCATCTAAATCTAAATCTAATTAATTCCTGTGCCCAGCGTGTGATCCCGCACCCTCGCCCGCCGCCGCCGCTTCCTCGACACTCAGAAAAAACTCCCTGCAACGCGCAAAGCTGATACTCTAGGTAGAAGGTTCGTCATCCTGTGCGATGTATAGGCACGTTGGGACGACCCTCCCTAACTATTCGTTAGGGCGAAGCGGAGGCAAAATGAGATTCTTAAAGCTATTTATAAGTGCTTTTGCGCTGATCATGGGTTTGATTGTTTCGAGCCCGGGATACGCCCAACCGTGGAGTGGGATCGTCGCTTCGAGCAGAGCGGAGAACTGGTCGAATGCCGGCGTCGTTGGGGGGATTCCATCCGGCTCATGGACACAATGCGCCACGACGGCCTGCAAAGCGCTCGCCACCCCTGCGAGCGTGACCGCAGCCAATATCAACACGGCCATCGCAGGCGCGCCAGCAAATACCTATGTGCTGCTGCCGGCGGGAACATTCGCGATGAGCACGGGGCTGATTTGGAACCACGTCAGCAACGTTGCGCTGCGCGGGGCGGGGTCGAACTCGACCTTCCTGACATTTGCCGGCGATAACGGCTGTCAGGGCCTCTACTCCGTGATTTGCTTCCAGAGTTCAGACACAAATTACTGGGGTGCGCCATCGAATCTCGCCAATTGGACAGCGAATTACGCCGTCGGGACGACCTCGCTTACTTTGAGCAGCGTAACCAATTTGCAGGTTGGATTCCCGATTACGCTCGACGAGACCGATGATCTTTCCACGGCGGATACCGGAGCGGTTTTCATTTGCTATACTCCCGTGGGCGTTTGCTCGACGAACGGCGATAGCGGCGGCTCTCCCCGCACCGGGAGAAGCCAGCAGCAAATCGTTGAAGTTACCAGCATTAGTGGGACAGGACCATATACAGTAGGAATCAGTCCGCCTATCATCATGCCGAATTGGGTGTCCGCCAAGGCGCCTCAGGCGTGGTGGCCGACTGGACCTGTTTTCTTCGATGGCGTGGAGAATCTAAGCATCAATGTCGGCACTTCCGCCGCGCCCGAAGGAGTCGGCATGTTCAATTGCGTCAATTGCTGGGAATCGGGAGTCACCAGCATTGGGGCTTGGGGACGTTCTCATACTATGATCTTTCAGAGCTCTCACTGCACCGTGCAGAACAGCTACTTTTATTTGACAGGCGCCGATGCATCGGTACATTACGGCGTCGAGACAATCCCGTCCTCGGACTCCTTAACCCAGAACAACATCTTCCAGGGTGTGCAAGCTCCCTATCCATCGACAGGATCGTGCACGGGTTGCGTATACGCGTACAATTTCGACGTGGACCTCCTTTTCTCTCCCAATGCATGGCAGAATCAAAGCGGATTTCCTCACGCTGTCGGTGACGATCATATTTTATACGAGGGCAACATCGGCGTGGGTATATACAGCGACAATTTCCACGGCACTCACCAGTTCCAGACCATTTTCAGAAACTATTACAACGGCTACGAGAAAAACAACGGGACCTTTACCACCAGCTCTACGGTTCCGCTGCTTATCGACGCCTATTCACGTTTCTACAACATCATCGGAAACGTGCTCGGCAACACGGCCGCCCAAAATGTTTACGAGGATACAGTCACCGACCCGCATACTAACAGCGTTCCTATTTACTATGTCGGGTATGGCGACGCGATCCCTAACGATTCCAACACGGTAACGACATTGATGCGCTGGGGAAACTACGATGTCATAACTAATACCGCTCGCTTTCTGGCCACGGAAGTTCCGAGCGGGCTTACGGGGGTGCAAGCGCCATTCACAAATCCGGTTCCATCTAGTAACACGCTTCCGCCTTCATTCTATTTAACGTCGCAGCCTTCCTGGTGGACATCGGGTAAAGTGTGGCCGTCGGTTGGCCCGGACGTGACGGGTGGAAACGTCAAGTATTGCGTCGGTGGCACATATACGGGAACTTATGTGCTCAGTGCCGCTCAGTGCCCTGGCGGGACGGCGACGACGCTTGCCGCCGGACATATAGTTAGCAACCCGGCGATGGACTGCTACCTGAATAGTATGTCCGGACCACCTGACGGATTGGGGAATGCCCTGGCATTCAACTCGAATACTTGTTATGGTTCGTCGGGCTCGGTGCAACCTCCCGCGCCGCCGACAGACCTTACGGCTGCGATCAGCTAAGAGACTTATCGTGGCGCACGCACTCCTGCGTGCCGCGTTCACACTCGTGTGAACGCGCTTAGAATTGAGCCGGTCTTTTCCCGGCCCCTGTCTGGCGCGGAAGATAAGTCAGGCTATTCCGGACAGGTTCGGAAGCCTTAAGTGAACGGTATTGTACTTAGACCTGGCGGATGCGGGTAGACGATAGCATCGCGCCAATCTGAAGCTTACGATCCGGACGAGCGGAAGCGACTTGATGACCTCGGCAATCGCCCTTCGCTGGGGCACAATGAACAGAACCGGAATCCGATTCTCAGTTACTCGGAACAACTCCCTGTTCTTGCCTCATTTATCGAGGTCAAAATGACTTATCCCAGCTCCATGACGATCTTCGCCGGAATACCCCGTGAACCCACGTTTAGTTCACTGCACGGTTTCATCACTTTCGCGGCCTCGGGCCTGTGACCCCTTCTTCGGCATTTCTAGGCCGCGAAACTAATGAAACCTTTATCAGTCACAGCCCGCATCCTCATGAAAACAATACGTAAACCACCAAACCGCTTTTTTCCATCCTGTATAATGGATTTAGGGGTTCTATTTCACCTGGATACGCCTTCCCGGCGCTCGTCTCGGGCTAGCCGTTCGCCGCGCCATGGCTCTTTGACATTTGAATAAAAATCGACATCGGCCGGCGCGGGAGAACCAGCCACACGGGCTCCGCCTATCGCCGCTTGTCTGGAATCCTCGATTTACCAAACGACCCTAGTCCCATAAACGGACACTAGTCTCGTGCGATTCGATACCATGAGCCTCACTCGCTACGCCGCCCCTTTAAATCGCTTGTCTTGTCAAAAACCCGACTGAGATCGGGAGATCTCAGGAAAAGGGGAACCGCTCATTCGCGGATACCCGCCGGAGTGACAAACCGCCCCTTCGCCGTCGGCCTTTCGGATGCCGCCGCGAGTTCGAACCGGGCAGACTGTATCTGTCCGAACGCCCTCAGCGGGCTGCAACAGCACGAGATTCGCAAGCGCGATCCGAAAGCGGGTGCGCCTCAGTTATCCCGTCCCCTGTCAGCCTGTTAACTAACTCATTGGCGGCTACGTAATATGTGCGCCGCGCGTACCCACGTACACGGCGTACACGGACTGACTGGCCGCCATAAACAGCCGGTTCCTCTTAGTCCCTCCGAAGCAGATGTTAGCGCAGATCTCCGGCAGCACAATCATGCCGATGCGCTCCGCCGCCGGCGTGAACACGTGGACGCCGTCGTATCCCGGCCCGCCGCGGCCCGCGCCCGCCCAGATATTGCCATCCACGTCGGCGCGAATTCCATCCGCCAGTCCCGGCCCTTTCCCCGGCATCGCCATGTTAGTGAACTGCTTCTTGTTGCGAATGGTCTTGCCGTCCACCACGTCGAACATCTGGATGTCTCTCGGGTCGCCGGTATCGCAGATATAAACCTTCTTGTAATCCGGCGAGAAGCAAATTCCGTTTGGCTTATCTAACTCGTCGGTTATTTTGTCCATCTTGCCGGTCTTCGTGTCCACGCGGTAGACGGCTTCTTTGATCTCCTGCTTGGCTTCAAACCCTTCGTAGTTACCCAGGATGCCGTACGGCGGATCGGTGAACCAGATGCCGCCGTCGGGATGAACCACAATGTCATTGGGCGAATTCAGCGGCTTGCCTTGCCACTTATCGGCGATCACGGTAGCTTTGCCGTCCGTTTCGTACCGCACCACGCGCCGCATCCCGTGCTGGCAGGAAACCTGGCGGCCTTCGAAGTCGAACGTATTGCCGTTGCTGTACTCCGAAGGCGACCGGAACACGCTGGTGTGTCCGTCCTCTTCGAGCCAGCGCATCTGGCGGTTGTTGGGGATGTCGCTCCACAGCAGGAACCGGCCCGCGCCGCACCATGCCGGACCTTCGGCCCAGAGCGCGCCCGTCCACAGCCGCTGAATCGGCGTGTTGCCGAGGATGTATTTCTGGAAGCGCTTGTCGAGCGCGATGAAGTCGGGGTCGGTATAGCGGACCGGCTCCCGGCCGCTCCAATCCCGCTGTTGTATCTGAGCGGACGCCGTCTGAGGGGACGCCGTCTGCGCGAACGCCGCGCTGGCGAGCGACGCGGCCGCGCCTGTAAGAAAAGATCTTCTGTCCACGGCGCTATTTTATGACATTTGGAGGCTTGTCGGGTTTGACCGGTCCGTCGTCGAAGGTGATGTTCGAATTCGACTCGTACTTGCGGCACTGCTGGAACTGGATCTCCGCTTTCATCGAGGTCTTGCCGAAGGGCACGATTTCGACGGCGTGTGGCGGCGGGAATTCCTTCGATGCGATCGCAGTGACCCCGTAGCGAACATCGAGTCGCAGGCCGATCGCCAGTTGTTGTCCGTGCCGAATCACTCACGCCGGTTCGGTCTCGGTCCGGATGCGCGTCACCATGCCCGTGTCGCAATCCGCGGATGCCAAACCGTGATGGGCCATGTTCACGTGGTCCGCATCGGCTGTGAACGCCAGCGCACTGGTTTCACCGGGACGCGGTAACGGAATACGCACGATCGCTCTCCCACGGACGACTCCTCGTGATCCCACTCGAATTCCGCCGCGGCCTTCGGGGTGAAGATCATCTGCAAGCGACGAGCCAAACTCGCCCCCCGGAGTGAAATACCCTTTCTTGACTCTGTTTTCGAGATCCGTGGTTTTTCCGTTCACCTTCAGCAGACGATAGTGCTCCTGGTCCGCAATGTAGCCGAGTTCCAACTCCTGGGTTTCGAGCACCTTCCAATGCTTCCCGGAGCCCGGCTGATCCATGCTGGTGCGGGTCGGCAGGGCGCGGAATTGCATGACTCAAATTCTGCAACCCCGCGCCCGTGCCTTACTTGCTCGACACCACGAATTGATTGCCGTCGGCGTCTTTGAAAAGCGCGAAGGTCCCCCAAACCTCGGACTTCGGCTCCTGTGTAAACTCCACGCCCTTGGATGCCAGCGTCTTGGCGGTAGCGAAAACATCGTCGCACCAGAACGTCAGCGACTGAAACGTACCGATGCGGTTCTCGTGGCCCTCCGGCGTGAACAGCGCGAGCTTCGCTTCCGCGCCCGGGATCATGAGCTCGATCCACCTCTGGCCGTCGCCCATGGGCTGGTCCGTCGCGACCTTGAAACCGAGCTTTTCGGTGTAAAACTTCAGCGCGGCATCCTGGTCGCGAACCGGAATGCCGGCGATCTTGATTCCTCGTATCATTAGCAGCCTCCTGGTTAATTTCTGGTCTAACCTACTGGTCGAGAACTAGAGAATAGCCCGAGCCGCCGGAAGCTGCAATCAGCCAGTTGTTACTATATTAATGGCAGGTATAGCTATGGCCGTCCTCGACGATTACGTGACCGACGTACTGATGCGCGATCTGGTCGGACACGACCGCCGGCCGGTCAGTTTCCTGGTGTATCTGTGGCTCGCCACCGAGCAGCAGCGAAGGAATTCCGTGGTTCAGGTCAGCTATCAGGAGTTGTCGGAAAACATTGGAATTTCAAAGAGTTCCATCCAAGCGGCGGTGACCTGGCTGGCGCGCAGGAAACTGATATCCGCCACCAAAGAGAACGCGACGGCCACGCCGCGCTACACCGTATTCACTCCATGGCGCGACTCTCATCGCGCTGGCCGCCCCGATGCGCGCCCAGTGTGACTCGTGGCGCACGCTTTGTGGGGCAGCCAATCCTGGCTGCAGCCGGCTTTCAGCCGGCTCTTTCGTCTCGCGATTCGTCGGTTCCAACCGCAAGAGACACTCCCGAAGCGATCGCCTGTCGCTCACGTGAACAAGCTTCGCCCGGCAGCGCCACGTCGAAATGGCGACACGCGTAACGGAACGTTCCAAGATAGCGCGCACCGCGGGAGCCGAGCCATCGGCGCGCCCACGGCCTTACGCGGCATCTTCGTCCCAGCAACCGCCAATGCCAGGCCCTTCAGTTCCTCAGCGCCTTCCCATTCTTCAGCATATGCTGCATGCGTTCTTGCGTCTTCGCCTGTCCGCAGAGACTCAAAAACGCCTCGCGCTCCAGGTCCAGCAGATACTGCTCCGGGACGCGCTGCTCACCCGTCAACCGTCCGCCGCTCAAAACGTACGCCAGTTTTTCGCCCACCACGCAATCGTACTCGCTGATGTAGCCGCCCTCGTGCGCCAGGAACAGACCCATCTTCAACAGCGCGTATCCCGCTTCGCCCGCCACCGGGATATCCTGCCGCGGCGCGCCCGGCGCATGGCTCGCGCGCATCCCGAGCGCCGCCTCCTTCGCATCGGCGATCAGCCGCTCCGGGTTCATCGACACTCCGTCTTCGCCGCGCAGCAGCCCTAGCTCGCGCGCATTCGCGCCGCTGGTGGAGACCTTGGCGTAACCGATGGTCTCGAAGACGGTGCGCAGGCCGCCGCCGCGCAGCACCAGCTCCTTGCATCCGCCGCCCGCCGGAATCAGCCCCACGCCCACTTCCACCAGCCCCATGTACGTCTCGGCCGATGCCTGCACGCGCGCCGCATGCAGCGCTACTTCGCACCCGCCGCCCAGCGTCATGCCGAATACTGCCGAGACCACCGGCCGGGGCGCGTATTTGATCGCCATGTTGGCTTGCTGGAACCGGCGGACCATGCGGTCCAGTTCGTCCCACTCGCCTTCCTGCGCGGCCAGTAGAACCAGCATCAGGTTGGCGCCGGCGCTGAAGTTCTCGCCCTGGTTGCCAATCACCAGCGCTTCGCAGCCGCGCTCCATCTCTTCCACGCCCGCGAATAGCATGCGGATCGCGTCTTCGCCCAGCGTGTTCATCTTGCTGTGAAATTCCAGGCAGAGCGCGCCATCGCCGATATCCACCAGCGATGCGCCCGCGTTGCTCTTCACCACGCCGCGCGCGCGTTTCACGGCATCGAGCGCGATCACGCCCGGCCGCGGCTCCAAATCGGTATAACCAAGGCCGGCCATGTGGAAATACCGCGTGTTCGGCTCGCGGCCATTATCCGCCACTTCGTAGAACGACGCGGCGCCCGCCCCCAACATGCGCTCGATGTTCCCGGGCAGCGCGCAAGCATCCTTGCGCATCCGCGCGGCCGTTTCGCGGAAGCCCAGCGCGTCCCAGGTTTCGAACGGCCCCAGTTTGAACGCGAACCCCCAACGCATAGCCCGGTCGATCTCCACCACGCGGTCCGCAATCTCCGGAATCATCTCCGCCGAATAGATCAGGAAGTCGCGGTAGAGGCTCCACAGGAACTGGCCCACGCGGTCCGTGCCCGCCACCAGCGCGCGCAGCCGCTGCGGCAGGTCCTCAATGCTGCGCACCGCATCCACCGACGCGAACTTCACTTTCTGCGATGGATGATACTCGAGCGTCTTGCGGTCGATGGCCCAGATTTCCTTCTCCGCGCCCTTGCCCACGCGCTTGTAGAAGCCCTGTCCGCGCTTCTCGCCCAGCAATCCGCGTTCGAGCATCCGTTCCATAAAATCGGGAACCACGTAGCGGTCGCGCGCCGGATCGTTCGCCGCCAGCTCGTGCAGATTACGCAGTACGTGCGCCCACACATCGAGCCCGATAATATCCACCAGGCGGAAACTCGCGCTCTTCGGCAGGCCGATCAGCTGACCGGTGATTGCATCCACCTCTTCGACGGTGAAGTCGCCTTCCACCGTCAGCTTGTGGATGGTGGAGCCGAAGAAGCAGCCCAGCCGGTTGGCGATAAAGTTCGGCGTGTCTTTGCATGGAACCACGCCCTTGCCGAGATGCCGATCGCAGAACTCCACCACCCAACGGATGATCTCCGGCGCCGTCTCCGGTCCCGGAATCGTCTCCACCAGATGCAAATAACGCGGCGGGTTGAAGAAATGCGTGCCCAGGAAATGCCCGCGGAACTCGTCGCCGAATCCCTCCACGATGCTCGCCAGCGGAATGCCGCTGGTGTTGGTGGAGACGATGGTCCCCGGGGCCCGCACCGCCGCCACGCGCTCGAACAAGCTGCGCTTGATGGCGAGGTTTTCGGCCACCGCTTCCACAATCCAATCGCACTCGCGCAGCCGACCCAGATCGTCTTCGAAGTTGCCCGGCCGGATCAGCGATTTCGCGGCATCGGTGAAGAATCCGGCGGGCCGCTGCTTGGCGGCGCTCTCAATACCCGCCAACGCCGCGGCATTCCGCTTAGGCTGATCGGGAAGAACAATGTCGAGGAGATCTACCGGATAACCGGCATTGGCGAAGTGGGCCGCAATTCGCGACCCCATGGTTCCGGCGCCCAGTACCGCAACACGGCGAAGTGGCTTCATCACTTGCCCTGTAGGACCGGCCTCCCGGCCGGTCCACGCGCCAGAAGCGTGCTACGCACTGGTCGCGCCAGAGGCGCGCTACGTGCCGACCGACCCGCCGCAGGCGCGCTACGCACTGGTCGCGCCAGAAGCGCGCACGATGACTGACCCGCCAGAGGCGCGCTCCGCGCCGGCTGACCGGCCGGGAGGCCGGTCCCACATTGTCCTTGCACGCCTTGCGTCATTTGGTCAGCTTCAGCGACTGCACCACAACCTTATCAGCGTGAATATTCCCCTTCACCACGGCTGCCGGCTTGAAGCCGCCGCCGTTGCCGCTCATCATGGTGCGGCCGTCCGCGCTGCCTTGCACCGCTTCGTTCGCGAAGGTGTTGCCGCCATCGTCGAGATTGAGCATGCGGCCGTTGTCGGTCAGAACAATAGCGAACCCGTGCGTGGCGCCGGTAATGGCGCACGTGGGGTCCATCTGCCGGCTGCGCAGGTCCGGAACCTGGTGCTCCAATACATCGTGGCGCTCGGCCGCGAGCGTCTTCGGATCGACCGTGATTCCGTTCACCGATACCTGCGTATTCGGCTGCTGCGAAGGCGTGCTGGGATTCTGATACCCTTGCGCGGTCCGCGCCTGCGCGCCGCTCTGCGCATCCGCCGCCGTCTGCGCCGGAGCGGCGGCTGCGAACGTCTCGGGCGCCTGCTTCAGGTTGAGCGCGGTGCGATTGCGGCATCCCGCATCCACCAGCGTTCCATACAGCGTCACCGGCGGCGCCGGACCGGATTGCAAGGCGGTCGCTCCGCGGTCCTTCACTTCGTTCGCATTCTGCGCCGCCGCCGTGAGAGCCGCGAGCGCCAGAGGCGCTGCCAATCGTAACAGAGTTTTCATTCGCGCTGTCCTGAAATGCCAAGTTATCATAAATTGGTGCGGCTTATGAAGCCAAAACACGGAAGTGAAGAAGCGTACTTCGCCAATTGGCGCCTTTGCTGACCGCCATGGAGCCCGCCGCCGATCCTTCGCCACGCCGCAAGCTGCCATCCTGGGCGCCACAGGCCGCCGGTTACCTGGTGTCCGCCGGTTGCCTGATATGGGTGCTGCACGGTTACCCCATCAGACAGGAACTGATTCCCGCGATTCGCGATCTGGATTGGAAATGGGTAGCGCTTGCCATCGTGTTGGACCTTTCAGTCTACCTGGTACATGGATGGCGATGGCGTACGTTGCTTGAACCAGTCATCCGTTTAGGTTATTGGCGCACGGTTCAAGCGATCTACATCGGTCTGTTCGCCAACGAGGTGCTGCCGTTGCGCACCGGCGAATTGATCCGCTGCTACCTGCTGGCGCATTGGAACAATCTGCGCATCTCGCTAAGCTTCGCTTCGGCCGCCGTCGAACGCGTGATTGACGGTATCTTTCTGGTTGCCTGTTTTCTGATCACCGCCGATTTGGTCAGAGGGACTCCGAAAGATCTGACGATTCTGGTACAGGTATTGGGCGCGCTGCTGATTCTGCTGGCGCTGGCGCTGCTGTGGATTGTTACGCGCAAACAGGAAGCGCATGCCGCTTTCAGCGAGAGCAAGTGGTCGTCGACGTTCCGGCACGTGATCGAGGGCCTGCACCTGATGGGGAATTGGCGGACGCTCGGCCGGACCACGGCGATCAGCCTGCTGTACGTGTGTCTTCAGTTCGGATCGTTATGGGCGTTGATGAAAGCGTATGAACTGGATCTTTCGTTTTGGGCCGCGGCGGGGGTGGTAACCATCGTCCGGCTGTGGACCGTGGTACCCAGCGCGCCGGCAAACCTTGGTCTTCTTAACGCCGCTTGCTTCGCGGCAATGCGCGGCTTGGACGTCGAACCGACAGTCGCCCAGACATTCTCAATCATCATGTTCGCGGCCTGGACCTTGCCGATAGTGGTTTGTGGAGCGATCGCCACGGCGCTCACGGGGTCGAATATCGCCGAGTTACGCGACCGCGCCAAGCATGGGGTTCAAGCCGCGCATCGCGGGCCGATTCAGTAGCGCCTGGCGGCGCCGGCTATTTCCTTAACATTTCTTTACCGCCCCGCCTGTATCCGCACCGCCGCGTACCGCGCCTTTACGGGCATGCAGCTCCTGAATAGCCGGCCCTTGAGCCGCCGCGGCATCATCCAAGGCCTCACCCTCGGCACTGCCGCGTTCACTACGCCCGGCCTCTTTGCGGAGCAGTTGACGGCGACGCCGCGGCTCACCGAAGGTCCTTACTATCCCGATAAGATGCCGCTCGATACCGATAACGATCTGCTCGTTATCAACGACGCCATCACGCCCGCCGTCGGCGAAATCACGTACCTCACCGGGCGCGTTCTCGGCGCTGGCGGAGAGCCCGTGCGCAACGCATTCGTGGAAATCTGGCAGGTGGATGGCCGCGCATCTTACATTCACTCGCGCGGGCGCAACCCCAACGGTTACGACTCGAATTTTCAAGGTTACGGGCGCTTCCTCACCGGCGGCAAGGGCGAGTATTCCTTCCGCACCATCAAGCCGATTCCGTATTCCTTGCAGGGAATGGCCCGTGCGCCGCACATCCATATTGCCGTGAGCAAGAACGGACATCGCCTGCTCACCACGCAGTTTCTCATCAAAGGGCACGAGGCCAATGCGCGCGACAACGTCTTCAACCAGCTGCGCGACCCGCGCGACCGCGATGCCGTGCTGGTGGATTTTCAGCCGTTGCCCGGCTCCAAATTCGGCGAGCTCTCCGCCAACTTCGACATCGTATTCAGCCGCACCCCGCAGGAAGCCGACGACGGCAAGCTGACCGGCGGCATCGGCAAATCGGAAGGCGGCGGACGCGGCCCCGGCTTCGGACATCAGCCTCCGCGATGGCGCTAGCTCGGCGCCATGCTAGCTCGGCGCCAGCCGTCCTATTCCCTCTGGCTCCATGGGTGCGAAATCAGCCGGTATCCATTTCGAAAGTCCGGACATGTATTGCAAGACCGCTTGCTCACGCGCGCGGCTCCGATCGGAGCCGCGACCGTGAGGGAGTGATCTTCCGAAATATGTGACCATATTTGCGAAACTGCGTACTTAGCTAAGCTAGCAGCCATTCGCAATAGAGGCGCTACCGTTTGTACCCGATGGTTCGAAGGAATGCGCGCCGCGTTTCCGCGTCTTGCGCGGTTTCGACGCCCTGCGGCGGAGTGCCGTCGATCACGCCCATCACTCCCCTGCCCTGCTCGCTCTCGGCCACCACCACCTGCACCGGATTCGCGGTCGCGCAGTAGATGGTACACACTTCGGGAACGTCTTTGATCCGGCTGAGCACGTTGATCGGATAACCCTCGCGCATCACCACCACGAAGATATGGCCGGCGGCGATGGCAGCGGCGTTTCGCGCGGCGGCCGCCCGTAGCGGCTCGTCGTTGCCATCGACACGCGTGAGACAGGGCCCCGACGCTTCGTTGAACGCCACGCCGAACTTCATCTGCGGGACGGTGTTGACGACTGCCTCGTAAATATCCTCCACGGTCTTGATGAAGTGCGACTGGCCGAGAATCAGATTCCCGCCTTCGGGAATCTCGAGGGGGATAAGCTTGAGCTCCATGAGAAAACCAGCATACACCAGCCCCTGCACGTTATTGAAGGATCGGTGCGATGATAGAGATATATGATCCGCGGAGTCGCGCCTCTGGCGCTAGCGCTTTGCCTGCCGCTGCTGCCGAAAACGCCCCTGCAGCCGGTCCAGGTGGTCACCACCGATCGCGTGGATTTCGCCGCGGGCGGAACCATCCGCTTCGAGGGAAGCGTGGGCGAGCTGAATATCGAAGGGTGGGACCAGCCGCAAGTTCAGGTGACGCTCACGCGCTTCGACTACGCGGATGCGGCGGACCGGAACAAAGACCGCGAGAAAGGCAGACTGGAGCGCATCGCGGTCAAAACCGAGAAACGCTCGGGCAACGAGCTGGTGATCGCCACGACGCTGCCTCACCGCAATTACTTCGTTCGCAAAGTACGCGGCGCGACCGACTCGGACATGAATTACCGCATCATGGTCCCGCGGGATTCTCACCTCATCGTCCATCACGGCGATGGCGACGTGATGGTGTACGATGTGGGCGGCGATATCGAAGCCACCGTTCGCACTGGCGCCATCGTTGTGCAGCTGGAGGATCCGGCGCAGTATGCCATTGACGCCCGCTGCAAGGTGGGCGAAGTATACAGCGATTACGACGGAAAGTACCGCACGCACCTACGCGTCGGGGAAGGTTTCTTGGCCTCTGCGCAGCCGCCCGCACACCGCGTGTTTTTGAGGGTTCGGATCGGCGACATCGACATCGTGAAAATGGGCACGAATCCCATCAAGTAGGACAGGCATCGAGGCCTGTCATTTGGCGGCACGAAGAAGACAGTGCATGAGGCATAGCCACGCCTGTCCTGTCCCGAGCCGCTCCGGGCGCCCGGCCTTCCAGTGTCAATCTGTGATTTGACCTCTGTGATCGGACCTCTGTGATTTGGACCTGGCCGCTGACCTGGCGCGGGCGGGCGGTCTGGCGTGGCCGGCAGCGCCGCAATCATAGCGGCAAGCGCAACCCAGGCGAGAATGTGTCGCGCGTTCGTGCGGCGGCGTATGCGGCGGGCGGACCAAGATCCAGCCGAGGCGTTCCACTCACGGCTGCGACGCGAGGAACTGCAAGGCGTTCACCGGAGCACGAAGATCAGTTCTCCGTGGGTCTCTCCACGTGATCGATTACGAGGACCTCAACCGGACCTTTCGCCGATTCGAGTCTCAGCCCGAGCTGTTCCTGCAGGGCGGTGAAGATAGACGGGCCGGCGGGGTCGGCAGAGGGCGTGGCGCCACTGGGGGCGGGCCCGTAGGGGCCCGTCAAGAGGCCAAGGATATCATCGGCGGCAAACTCCGGATGGACATCGAGTCTCTCCGTGATTCCGGTCTTGTCGACCACAGGGCGGTCCAGCAGATTCGAAAGGGGCCTGATCAAATCCGTCATGGTGGCCATTCCCCCGGCCAGCCGCGCCTGTGGCACGGAGATCAATACGATGACGCGGCCGCAGGGCGCAAGTTCCGGCTGACCGGGATTGGGCGGTGGCAGCGGTTCCGGCGTATTCGGGTCCGCACAACCTCCCTCCTTCGGCGGTTGCAGGTTGATGCCGTTCTTTGCCGCGGTCAGCACATAGACGGGGAGTTCTCTGGTTTCGCGGTGGATCTTCAGCTTGAACCTTTCCGCGAGAAGCGCCTGCGTCATCAGCCGCGTCTGAGCCCGGCTGGGATTGCCCTGCGCCTTGGCGTCGATATCGTAGCGATCGGAATTGACCCAGCCCGGACCTCCCGAGATCTGAAATGGTTTGACGCCATACGCGTCCTGGATGAGAAACCGCGCAAGAACCCCTTCCGCGGTCAATCGGCCGCCGGGAAGCGCGCGGATATCGCCAGCGCCCCCAACTGTGCTGGAATTCGGCTTGATCGAAGCGACGTCAAATCGCGGCGAATCGGCGGACTGGCCGAACACGCCGACAGCCGCTAATGCCAGAAGAATCGCGCTCACCATGACTCCCGGCAACGGGAGCGTCCGCGATAGCGGTCCCGGCTGACCCAGCAACCTTGCGATTCGGTCCGCCAGCGACCCGCCGTTTGCGGTCATAGCAGCTTGAAGGTGGGCCGCGCGCGACGATTCGAGACTCCGCCAGAGCGAGCGCATAAGTGAACGCGTCGCCGCTAAGCGACACTGCCACGTCGTCGCAGCATAACTCCCGCTCTGCGCGAATGTGTCCCGACACCCACCAGACCGCGGGATGGTAGAACAGCAGCGACTCGGCGACGCTTTGCAGTATGTTGACCAGATAATCGTGGCGGCGGATGTGCGCCAGCTCATGAATCAAGAGCGCCTCGATCTGTTCGGACGGCAATCCGGCGAGCGCTCCGATGGGCACAAGCGCCACGGGGCGCAGCCAGCCGATTACTGCCGGGGCCTGCACCAGCGCGGAGATCAGTAAGCGAACCGGACGAGTGACTCCGACTCGGGCTTTGAGACGGTTGAGCGTCTGCTGCCATTCGGGCGGCGCCGGGCGAACCAGCGTGGACCCGATGCGCGCCGCTACGATCCAGCCGCCTATCAAACGAATCCAGAGAGCTATCGCGCCCGCGAGCCATATCGCAACCACCCATGGCAGGAATTGCGCGGGCTGTACGCCGGAAACTGTTCCAATGAATGACACGGGCGGAGTCGCAGTGACAGTCGAAGCAGTCACTGGGACACGACTGATGAGACTGGCGGAGACTGGAGCCGCGTTCGATGAGCGCATCAGGCTCCACGTGACAAGCGGCGCCGCCATCATAGCCGCGAGCGCGACACAGGCAAGAATGTATCGTGTTTTCGGGCTTGATGAGTTCGCCACCCAGATACGCGCGGCGGCGTAGATAGCGGAGATCAGTACGCCCTGCCAGAGGAAGTGGATCAGAGTCCAGCCGAGGCGTTCTACCCACGGCTGTGACGCTAGGAACTGCATGACATTCACCGCGACCATAAAATCAATTCTCCGTGGGTCTCTCCACACGATCGATGATGAGAACTTCCACCGGACCCTTCGTCGATTCAAGTTTCAGCCCGAGCTGTTCCTGTAGGGCGGCGAGAATGGAGGGGCCAAGATCACTGGGCGGGCCCGGGGGGGCCGGCAATGCGGCCGTGGTTTCATCCGGGAGGAAATCCAGACGGACGTCGAAGAGCTCCGTGAACCCGGTCTTGTCGATCACGGCGCTGCCGAGCGCCAGGGACAGCGTCCGGATGAACTCCGGCATAGGTACCTTTCCGCCCTGCATCCTGGCGCCCGAGGGGAGCAACATCACCCGGACGCTGCCGCACGGCGCCAAGGGCGCCCGGCCCTCCCCGGGTGGTGGCAGTCTGCCCCCGGCAGAGAAAGTCGACGCGTCCGGGGTAGTGCTCAAGCAACCCCCTTCCTTCGGCGTTGGCAGCTTGAAGCCGCTCTTCGCCGCAATCAGCGCATACACCGGAAGTTCTCTCGTTTCGCGGTGAACCTTCAGCTTGAACCTGTCTTCGAGAAGGCGATTGCAGCATCAGGAACACCTGGCGCTGGCTGGCTTTGGCATCCGCCTTCGCCTCGATGTTGTAGCCAGCGGAATCGATCCAACCCGGACCTCCCACGATCTGAAAGGATTGGAGGGCATACGCATTCTGCATGAGCATGCGGACAAAAGCGTTTTCGGTATGCAAGCCGCCGGGAAGCGGGCGAACAATATGGCGCGGAGCCGCGGACGTATCGAGCTTGATCGATGCCACGTCAAATCGGGGCGTATCGGCGGACTGGCCGAACATCACGCAAGCCGTGACCGCCAGGAGAATCGCGCCCACCAAGCCTCCCGGTCCGGGGAGTGTCCGCGATGCCGGCCGCGACTGACCCAGCAACCTTGCGATCCGGTCCGACAGCGAACCGCCGTCGGCGGCCATGGCGGCATGAAGGTGGGCCGGACGCGACGATTCTATTTCCGCAAGGGCTAGCGCATAAGTGAACGCGTCGCCAGTGACTGACACAGCAACGTCGTCGCAGCATAACTCGCGCTCGGTGCGGATGTGTCCCGACACCCACCAGACCGCGGGATGGTAGAACAGCAACGCTTCGGCTACGCTTTGCAGAATGTTGACCAGATAGTCGTGGCGGCGGATGTGCGCTAACTCGTGACTCAAGAGCGCTTCGATCTGTTCGGACGGCAGGCCGGCGAGCGATCCGATGGGCACAAGCACTACGGGGCGAAGCCAGCCCACCACCGCCGGCGCCTGGACCAGCGCGGAGATTAGCAATCTAACTGGACGAGAGACTCCGACTCGGGCTTTGAGACGGTTGAGCGTCTGCTGCCATTCGGGCGGCGCCGGGCGAACCAGCCTGGACCCGATGCGCGCGGCTACGATCCAGCCACCTATCAAACGCATCCAGAGCGCTATTGCGCCCGCGAGCCAGATTGCCACCACCCATGGCAGGAATTGTGCGTGCTGTGTGTCAGTTTCAAGCAGGAATACGGGCGGAGTCGCAGTGACAGTCGAGGCGGTCACGGGGACACGACTGATGAGACTGGCGGAGACTGGAACCGCGTCCGATGGGCGCATCAGACTCCATGTGACAAGCGGCGCGGCCATCATCGCAGCCAGTGCAACGCATGCGAGGATGTATCGCGTGTTCGGGCGCGATGAGTTCGCTATCCAGCTTCGCGTGGCGGCGTACAAAGCTGCGATTAAGACACCCTGCCAGAGGAAGTGGACCAGGGTCCAGCCGAGGCGTTCCACCCACGGCTGTGACGATAGTAACGGAATGGCGCTCATCGGGACCGTCCTTTCTCTTTCGCGAACGTCTGAAGCATTTTGCGGATATCGGCCAGTTCCTCGCTCGAAGCGGGCTGCGCCGACAGAGCGCCCAGGACCAGGCTGGCGGCCGATCCGTCGAACGCCCGCTTCAGCAAATCGGCCGCGATCTGTCGCTGGGTTTGCTCTTTGGGGACGCCGGACTCATAGACGTGCGACCGGAAGCGCTCGCTGCGGACCAGCAGGCCCTTCCCAGTCATCAATTGCATCTGCTTCAGCGTGGTGGTGTAGCCGTTATCTTTGCCAAGCTCTTCGTGGACTTCACGCACGGTCGCCGGGCCCAGCCGCCAGAGAACTGCGAGGATGTCGATTTCAGCGCCAGTGGGAAGCGGCGGCGCCTGGCGTTTGCGATTTGAGGTATTCGGAGCCATCTAAAGCGACAATACAACGATTTAAAACGTATGTCAACGATAAAAATCGTATGCGGGACGGGCCTCCTGGCCCGTCAGGCTGTCAGACGGTTTGTCAGGCTGGTCAACCACTTCCGGCAAAAGGACAGGCCGGGAGGCCTGTCCTACTTTACTTCACTGTAACCATCACCACGCCGTGCGATGGGACATCTACCGATAGCTCAGCCGGCGCCGTCACATCCTGGTGCGCCCATAGATCGCGCACCTTCGGATTCTTCTTCGTCACGCCCACCTCGGACCACTTCACCGTCATCTTCGCGGCGTCGCCGCCGCGGTTGAACAAACTCACCGCGACGCCTTGCGCCAACGGCTTCTTCCACACTTCCTGGCACGGAATTTTGGTCTGCTGGCCGCCCCGGCCGGCGATGCTGCAATCGCCGTCCTTGCGCACCGCCAGGCCTTGCACGCCCGCCTTATCCTGATCGATCGCGATCACCTCTTTGTTCATGAGGATCGCCTTGATGGAATCGGTCATGCTGCGGATGTCGTTGCCCGCCAGCAGCGGGGCCGCCAGCATCGACCACAGACTCATGTGCGTGCGGTATTCGGTATCCGTCATTTGGCCGTTGCCGATTTCCAGCATGTCGGGGTCGTTCCAGTGTCCCGGCCCGGCGTGCTTTTCGCGCCCGATCTGGCTATCGAATCCAATGGTTGACATGGAATACCAGTTGTCGCTGATATCGCCCGTGGTGCGCCAGAGATTACCGCCCGCGGCCGGACCCCACTCGCCCGGTTCCTGCCAGCCATACTCGCAAAGGCTGAAGATAATCGGCCGCCTGGCTGCGCGCAACGCCAGCCCCATCTTCTGGTAGGCCGGCTTGAGTTCTTCCGGGTGATAGACCTCGTTGGCGCTGCACCAATCGTACTTCAGGTAATCGATGCCCCAGGCCGCCCACGTTTTCGCGTCCTGTTCTTCGTGGTTGTAGCTGGCGGCGAATCCCGCGCAGGTTCTGGGTCCCGGTCCCGAATAGATGCCCAGCTTCAACCCTTTCCCGTGTACGTAATCCGCCAGCGCTTTCATGTCGGGAAATTTCTGGTTCGATTGAATGTTTCCATCCTTATCGCGCTCGCCTTCCCAGGTGTCGTCGATGTTCACGTAAATGTAGCCCGCGTCGCGCATGCCGCTGGAAGCTATGGCGTCGGCCATGCCGCGCACCGCCCGATCGTCGACCGCCCGTGCGAACTTATTCCAACTGTTCCAGCCCATCGGCGGCGTGAGCGCGTAACCGTTCGGCTTAATGGGCTTGAATTCCGGTAAGGGCTTGTGCGCCAGCTCCGGCGGCAGCTTGTATTCGGTTTCGCTCGAAGCCTTCTTGAGGACCGTTGGACCCTGAGGCCCGCGGCCGCCCTGACCCTGCCCCGCGGCCGGTGGATTGGCCGGAGAGACAGTCAGCTGGTCGCCGCCGATCTCGCCCTTGAACGCCGTCTTGCGGCCGTTGCCGTCGAGTCTCTCGAATGTGATTTGAGTGCCGTCGATGGCGCCGTTGAGGATGTCGGCGATGCCCCGGTTCACCAACATCGTGCCAGTGAAGCGATTCCCGTCCACCTTAATCACGTACACGGTTTCGGCCGGCGGCCGGTTACCCTTGGCGTTCGGATTCGGGGGCGCGGCGTATTTCCACGTTCCCGCCAATTCGGCTGCGCCCAATGCGAGGGGCGCCATTAGACAAAAGCAAATCAGAGTTTTTCGCATCGTTATCTCCTGGGTTTCATGTCCTGGGTTTCTTCTGAGGCTGCGAAGGCCGAGCCCTAAGTGCGGCTCGGTATAGCGCATGCCCTGGGCTTGGCCAAGCCTTGGCCAATATGAACCCGCGCGACTAAGGTGGCGGCGCGGTAGTCTGCCGTATGACCAGACTCGTCTTCACTTCGTAATCGGCGCCGCCATGGCTCGAATCGTTGATCAGCTTCCACAGCGATTGGAACGCCAGCCGCCCGATCTCCGCGCGCGGCACCGCCACCGTGGTCAAGGCCGGCTGCGTGAATTGCGCGAAAGTGATGTCGTCGAACCCGATCACCGAAAGCGCCGCCGGCACCGGGATCTGCCGGTCGTAGGCGTAGTGCATGGCGCCGATCGCCATCAGATCGTTGGCGGCCATTACAGCCGTCGCTTCAAAGCCGCAGAGCAGCTTCGAACAGCTGAAGTATCCGCCCTGCACGGTAAAATCGGAATCCACCACGCGCGTTTCGAGGCCCGCCGCGCGGGCGCCTTCCAGAAACGCGGACTTGCGCCGCAGTGCAAATACGCCATCGAATGGGCCGCCGATGAAGCCCACCCGCTTGTGGCCCAGGGCAGCCAGATGGTCCACCGCTTCAAGGATTCCCTGCCTCTGCTCAATGGCGACGTTGCCGCTGTTCGGACCCGCCGCGCCGTAACCCAGATACACCGCTGACATACCCTTCTTCGCGAGAAATTCCTTGATGGGCTCATCCACCTGCGACGTCAGGAAGGCTGCGCCCGGCACTTGCAGGCTCAGCAGACGCTCCACCATATTGCGTGTCCGCTGCGGATCGCTATTGGTGTTCATCACGATGGTTTCCATGCCGGAGAGATTCGCTTCCTCCTGGAAGGTCTTCGTGATTTCGGGGAAAAAAGGATTGCCGATGTCGGGAACGATCAACCCCACAATCGAGCTGCGTCCCACCACCAGGCTGCGCGCGGCGGTGTTAGGCAGATAGCCCAATTCCTTAGCCGCCCATAACACCCGTTGCCCAGTCTCCGGCCGGACCTTGCGCGAATCGTTGAGCACGTAAGAGACGGTGGCTACTGAGACGCCCGCCTTTACCGCCACCTCTTTGATGGTCGCCATAATGAACGGAACCGCCGAAGTTCCGCAAGTGTACGCTACAGAGTGCCAGAACGGCCGCCCAGTGTCAAGCCGTGGTGAAACGATTAAATATACTCTGCGGCGTTTACGCTATCTTCATCAAACCGAAGGTAACACCCGGCTTGACAAGGCGTAACCAATCGGCTTATACTCCGGCATAAATTTAATCTGGGTTAACTGCCACGGCATGGGTTTGTGGCCGTGCCGGGAGAGTCCGCGGGCAAATCGCGTTAGGGAGGAAAGAGATGCTTCAAAAGGGGCAAGCCAGTTTTTTCCGCACATTATTTTTTGCCACTGGAATCGCTGCATTGGCGCTCAGCGGCTTTGCGCAAGTAACCACTACCGGAATCCACGGGATCGTCCGCGATCCATCGGGCGCGGTGGTTCCAAGCGCCACCGTGAGGGTCACCGACACGGGCACGGGAATTGAGCGAGTCACCACGTCGGCTCAAGACGGAGGCTTCGTGTTCCCCGACCTCCAGGCGGCAACCTACAAGCTCAGCGTGAGCGCCACTGGATTTCAGACGGCCGTGTATGACTCCGTGGTAGTAGATACCGGCCGCACCACCGATGTACCGGTTCAGTTGACCGTCGGCGCCGCCACGCAAACCGTGGAAGTTTCGGCCGTCGGCGCTCAGCTTGAGACCACTTCGAACGAAGTTGGCACAACCATCAACAACAAGAATATTGAGAACCTGCCTTACAGTAGCCGCGATTCCTTGAATTTCAGCCTGCTCATGGCGGGCGCCCAGGCTGGCAGCGGAGGCAGCACGTTCAACAACCTTCCCAACGCCTCGATGAGCATCACCATCGACGGCATGGACAACAACTCCGAGCGCTTCAAGAGTGGCGGCACCAGTTTCTACGCATTTGCGCCGGAGCGCATCGATGCGATTGAGGAGACCACCGTCTCCACTACCGGGTTGGGCGCGGACGCCTCGGGCATGGGAGCCATGGGCATCCGCTTCACCACGCGGCGAGGCACCGATCAATTCCACGGAACGGTGGGCGAGCAGTTCGCCAATGAAGATCTGAATGCCAACACTTTCTTCGCCAATTTGCGCGCGCAGCCGATCTCGAAGACCCGCCAGAATAACCCCTACGGAAGAATCAGCGGACCGCTGCTGCCCTTCGTTCCGAGACTGAAGCACAAGCTGTTTTTCATGGCGTACTTCGAGGCCCAGCCCCAGCCGGGCACAACCACCCTCACCACACCCGTTCTAAGCTCGGCCTCCCAAACCGGCAATTTTACCTACATCGGAACCGACGGCGTGACACGTACCGTAAACCTGCTGACGGCTGCTGGAGCGGCTGGCTACGCCAGCACTATCGACCCAACCATCTCGAGCATTCTCGGCGTGATTAACGGAACCCAATCGAAGGCCAGCGGTTTTCTGCCGGTCACCGGCCAGCCCTACTGGCAAACCATGGAGTGGACGCAGGGAACGAACACCAACCAGCTCTTCCCGGCTGCCCGCGTCGACTTTCAAATTACCCCGAGAGTTGCCTGGCACGGCAGTTGGACGCTGCGCTATGAAAATATTCACGGCAGCGCGCCGCCCTATCCGGGATTGGATCAATACGCATTCACCAACGCTTACAAGATCACCACATACGTGGGCGCCAACACGGTCGATTACACCATCAAGCCGAACATGATCAATACCACCATGTTTGGCGTGCAGAGCAACGGCGAGTACTTCTACCAAGGCTCTTTTCCGCAGGAGTGGGCGCCTTATGGCAACCGTCGGCTGAGTATCCCGACCGCCGGCGACGCTAATATTGCCGGGGGCGCAGCACCCACCCTGATCGCCACGCCGATTCCGTCGAGTGGCAATGTTCTGCCATTCATTCGCAACAATCCGGTTTACCAATTCAAAGACGACCTGAACTGGGTTAAGGGCAAGCACACCTTCCTCATCGGCGGCACGGTGAAGCACTCCAGCTTCTACGAAACGTCGTACGGAACCGCCGGCGTCCCGGTCTATAGCATTGGCCTCACCTCTTCCGACCCGGCCGCCGCGGCTCTCACGGCAGCCCTGCCGGCTATCAACAACAGCAATGGCGATCTGACGAACGCGGAAGATTTATACGCGATTCTTACAGGCAGGGTCACCGGCATCTCCGCTTCGAACAACGTAAGTGAGACTACGCATCAATACGCCGAGTTTCAGCCTGCTACGCAGCGTTTTGCCTACACTTACGCCGGGCTGTATATTCAGGACAGCTTCCGCGTCTCTCCCAACTTTACCCTGAATTACGGTTTCCGCTGGGAGCTGGATGGCGCCATTCACAGCACCAATGGCATCGACGGCACGCCCGGACCCGGCTCTTTTTTCGGCCCCTCGACTGGCTTGTTCCAACCCGGCAGCTTGAACGGTAATCAGAGCCCCACGCTGGTTCAAGCTACCGGCAGCCCGTATAAGTCGGATTTAGTTAACCCGGCGCCAACTATCGGTTTCGCGTGGAACCCCAGCGCCAGTGGCATGCTTGGAAAACTGCTCGGCGACAAGAAGACGGTCATCCGCGGCGGTTACTCGATCACTTACTATAACGAAGGCATGAATGCGATTTCGAACGTGGTTTCCGGTAACAAAGGCGCTACTCAGTCCATCTCCGGAACGGCGGCGGTGGGCAGCACGACATTCCCCATCGGGACCACCCTCGGCTCGCCCGTTCCGCCGCTCACGGTGACTCCCGCAACCTGGGGTTATCCGATCAACGAATCGAATTACTCGCTAAATAGCTCTTTGACGCTGTATCAGGTTAACCCCAATCTGGTCTCGCCGTACGTGCAGAACTGGAATCTGGGCATCCAGCGCGAAGTGGCGGCCCACACCGTTCTCGAAGTGCGTTACATAGGCAACAAGACCACGCACATGTGGCACTACCAGAATATTAACGAGGTCAACGTCTTCGAAAACGGTTTTCTGCCGCAGTTCGTACAGGCGCAGCAGAATCTGAGCATTAACGCCGCCAACGGGAAGGGCAACACCTTCGTCAACAACGGCCTTGCCGGGCAGGCGGCGATGCCGATTTTCGACGCCGCGTTCGGCGCCAGCGGAACCAACGCCGCGCTGGCTTCCTCCTCCGGCTACGGCAGCAGCAGCTTCATCACCGACTTGCAGCAGGGCCTCGCCGGCACAATGGCCTCATCTCTCGCCAGCACCAGCAGCCCAACCTATTTCTGCCGCCTGGTGGGCGCGAAATTCGCTCCGTGCGCATCGCAAGGTTACACCGGAGCCACTCCCTATCCCGTCAACTTCTTTGAAGCCAACCCCTACGCCAGCGGCGGCCTGGAATATCAGGACAGTAACGGCAACAGTAACTACAACGGCTTTCAAGCGGAGGTGCGCAAGGCCTTCAGCCATGGGCTGGCGTTCACCGGCAACTTCGTCTGGAGCCACTCGATGGGCGATGAGCTGAATTCCAGCGACCAGACGGCCACTTACCAGTGGTTCACCCAGCGCAACGGCCACTTGAGTTATGGCCCTTCGCCCTTCGACCACCGGCTCGCATGGAATTCCTTCTGGACTTACGACCTGCCGCTCGGCAAGGGCAGGGCGCTCAATATCGCCAACCCGGTTATCGATCGCGCCATCGGCGGCTGGACCCTCGGCGGCGTGGAGCAGATCGCCACCGGCTCTCCCAGCATCATCAGCAGCGGTCGCGATACTGTCAATCAGCTCGCGCAGAGCGGCGTGGTATTCGGCAACGGTCTCACCTTGAACCAGTTGCAGAAAGATCTTGCCACCATTCCGAATATGAATCAGGTGGTGAGCGGCAACTTAGTCTCCAACGTGTCGGGCATTGTGCAGTCGAGCGGCATCGCCAACCCGGCGGATTACGCTCCAGCTTCCACGCCGGGCGTATTCAGCGATCTGGTTTACCTCTACGGAAAGACTACGTTCACCCTCAATATGAGCCTGAACAAGCAGGTCCGCATCAAAGAGCGCTGGAACGTGGGCTTCCGCATGGAAGCGTTGAACTTCCTCAACCATCCGTTCTTCACCAGCCTCGGCAGTTCGAGCGTTACGGCGAACAGCTTCGGGCAAGTCAGCTCGGCCAGTGGTAACCGCTCCGTTCTGTTTCGCGCTTACGTAAGCTGGTAGCAAGTAGCGCCGGCGGTCTTGCCGCCGGTCCGGGGCGGGCTTTCGAGTCTGCCCCCTCCGCGGCGTAGCTTCGATTATGCCGACTGAAAGAGACTGCCATGAAGAGACACAGCCGATTTTTCTCGCAGATAGCATTTCCGATCGCTTTCGCGGCGCTGCTGCACGCTCAAGGGCGGCAGGAGCCGGGCCATTCCATCGGCAAGATTTCGACTCAGGGCGACCTGATCGTCATGACGCTCGACGAAGGCGCGCTCGGCAAGGCCAACATGTTCGACCTGGTCCGCCGCACCTTGCGCTTTACGCCGGATGGCTCCGGGTACCGCGCTCAAAATCTTGCATGGCAGTGGGACTCGGAGTTCGGTCCCGAGATGACCGGGAGCCAGGCGGCGCTGAAGAACTTCTCGTTTCCCTTTTCGGGCAAGAGTTGGAACTCGTTTTCCGTGGGAATGACCGGGTCGATGACCTTCGGCGAACCCGCTGGCGGCGCACGCGGCGGCCGGGGCGGCCCTGGTGGCGGCGGCGGCCGGGGCGGCGGCATCTCCGTGGATCGGTTCGCCGAGTTGCAGCAAGCCGGCCGGACGCTGATCAATACCGTACCGGCGATCAGTGTGTTCTTTAAGCCGCGGATGGCGGGCGTCCGTCATTTGAAAGAGCTCGATGACCGCGCGGTCGTCACCTGGACCCTGACTGAGCCGGTGGGCGGCGTCCAGGACATGACTTGGACGCCGACCGTGAACCGCTTCCAGGCTGTGCTGCGGAAAGATGGGACGATTGAGATGTCTTACGACCAGGTGGCCGCTAAGGATGCGATCGTCGGCATTTATCCGATGGTTACTGAGGGCGTGGAAAAGGAGATCGCCACTCTCGCCAGTGAAGAGCATGCCGAGAATGCCGGGAAGGCCGCTGTGGCTCCCCACCTCGATATCAGGAGTGTGAAGCTGACGTCAGTCGATGGCCTGTTCTTAAAGGCGGCCATCGAGACCCGCGGACCTGTACTGCCGGAAAGCGATCCGGGAATCGTAGGTATCGCCTACCGGGTTTGCCTGGTTGCTGATCATGCCGCTATTCAAGCTGCTACTCAAGCCGCTAAGAAGCCCCTTGGGGACTGTACGCAGAACTCTCATGCCGACGCCATCTGGACGATTCAGGGCGGAACGGGAGGGCGCGGCAACCGGGGAGGCGGCGCAGGTTCCCGCTACAACGCGTCCGGAACGGGTGTCTCGCCGGGAGTGAAGATCGACGGAAACACCATCTCGGTGCAAGGAACTCTTCCCGCCGGATACAAGGCCGGCGATCGAATCTTCGTGTACGCCGCCGTTCAAACTTCGTCGACTCCCCCCGTAACCGTCGCCCGGATACGCCCGCAAGCGGTGAAACTCGCCGGCCTGGGCAGTCCCGAAGTGGATCTGTCGTCCGTGAAGAAGGAGGACGGTCCGTTCGCTGTTGCCTACGAGGCATTCCATTACATGAAGCCGCCCAGAGCCGTGGACCTGACCTGCACGGTTATCAAAGCCCTGGGCGACAAGTTCGATATGCTGGCGTATTACTCCGATTTCCGCATAGACAACCCGGAGGCCGGCACTTCCAGCAACGGGCCGCTGGGCGGCGGTCCCGCGGGCGGCGCAGTCACTGGAATCGGCGCCAACCAAAGAAACCTGGAGAGTTACTGCACTCAGGGAAGGTTCCAATGGCAGTTCATACAGCCCGTGTATGTGGGCTCGAACCAGATGCAGGAATACCCGCCGGAAGGAGTTACGGACACTAACACGCACAACGTGACAGCCTATTCTCACCAACTCGCTGAGCGGACGTCGAATGGAAAGATGCCTCCGTATGACTATGCGATGTCGCAGATCGGGCATGAGATGGGCCACCGTTGGAGCGCCTTCGTCTCCGCTAAAGTCAGCGGCGAGACGATCCCCTTAGGCCCCACGCACTGGGCCAGAGGATTGCAAGCGCAGGCGGCATTCCCCTATCAGCGGCCCTATGAAGCCTCGGCGATGGGCGGCGGCGTCTGGCAGGATAACTACGATGGCACGTTTACCCAATTGGATGACGACTACTACGTCCCGGCTACCGGTTGGTCCTATCTCGACCTCTACCTCATGGGGATGATCGCGCCTTCTGAAGTGCCCGACTTCTTCATCCTGAGGAACCTGGTCGCGGCCGGGAGAGACGCCAACGGCCGACCGATATTCAAAGCCGACCGGACGAAGGTGACCATACAGGATGTGATTGCGGTCGAGGGGCCGCGCTTACCCGACGTCGATCGCGCGCAGAAGAAGTTCAACACCGGGATGGTGGTGGTAGTGGAGCACGGCAAAACACCAGGCCGGGAACTGATCGAGCGAACCAACGGGATTCGAGCGGCGTGGATGGACTACTGGGCAACGACAACCGGACATCGTTCCTCCATGACAGCGAACCCCCGGTAAGTGGCGCGGCCCCATGGGCTGCGCAGTGGCGTCGGCGCAGTCAGCTCTCCGTTCTCGAAACCGCACGTCAAATTCCAGTTCGTAGCCGCCAACGTTCAAGAACGCCGCCATCACGGTCACCGCGACCCGTTTGTTGCCATCGAGGAACGAACGGTTCTGTGACAACCTGCGCCGCGTTCCTGAATTCCTGGTATAGTGACCGCCTGATTTTGTGCTCTTGCTAGAAACCACTCCCTTACATTACGGTCCCGGCTCTGATCGGAGCCACGCGCGTCAGTAAGCGGTTTCGCGACAGCGCCGAATCTCGCGGTCAGCGAACTAGCGAGCCTCCAAATCTGGCGATTAACGCGGCGTGAACGGCGACCACCTCATCGATGGTTGGATAGGAGGTCACTGAGCCAGACGGCGAAGCAGCTCGGGGTGCTGCTCTACAAACTCGTCGACAGCCCCGAGAAATGGCGACGGCCGCGACGATGGAGCCGAACCCTTACGCTTCAGGAACTCAACGAAAAGTATTACGGATTCCTGCTGCTCGGGCGTCAATGAAGCGATCGCTTCCGCAATGTCGGCGGCCATGGCTACCTTCCCTTCGCAGTATATCCCGGCGAAGTGTGGCCTGAGTTGCCAACGGAAATCGCCGGCGGCAAAAAAGATTCTAACGGGCGCGCTTAGGTTTGGCTCCCCGGAAACCTGGGCCGATCTTGTTCCGCGATCGGGATCGGAGCAGACGGGCCGGCGTCCCGTAATCGTGATGTCCCACGACGGCTTCAACCAAACTGCTGGGTGGACGTCGATCATTGTGGTCCCAATCTCAACGTCCTCATCTCAAGGCAAGCGCGGACCCACCGTCATTGAGCTTGCGGGCGGGACTGCCGGTCTGCAGAAGACCGGCTTTGCCGTGTGTCATCAGGTGACTACGCTGGACCGCGCCAAACTAACCAGGAGAGCGGCAGCCTCCCTTCCGAGTCCCTGCGTGAAGTCGAGGAGGGGCTGAAGGCCGCGATGGATCTCGATTGACCGTCTCTCAGTCGAGTTAGGAGCTGTTCGACGTGGCAGCAAGTGAAGATGGCGTTTGATGAGCTCTTGGAAAGAGGGTGACGGACCTCGGCCTCGCTCGGCCAAGGGCCTTTGCCTTACCGAAGCTCGGAGCCCGAATTCTCCGGACGGCAAATTGCGCCAACGGCCGCTCTCTTAGCGCGCCCGGCGGCAACCGCTGCCAGCCGAATGCCGTTGCAGCGCGGCCACTCATAGGTATAGACTCCAAGAACCGAGACAATTTATGCAACGTGCCCCCCTTACCTGCCACAAGGATTTCCGGCCACTCGCCTGGCGCTGTTCGTTGGCCTTGTTTTTTCTAGCCGCCCCTGCGTTCGCGCAGCGCGGAGGACGTGGCGCCCCCGCGCTCCCGCAAGATCTCGCCTTCCGATTCATGGGACCGGCTGTGGGCAATCGCATTGCCTCCGCCGCCGGCGTCCCCAGCGACCCCACCGTCTACTATGCCGGCGCGGCTTCCGGCGGCGTCTGGAAATCCACCGACAGCGGACGCACCTGGGCGCCGATTTTCGATAGCCAGCCCGTGCAGGCCATCGGCGCGCTGGCCGTTTCCACCTCGGACCCCAAACAGGTCTGGGCCGGCACCGGGGAAGCCTGGGCGATCCGCGACAGCGACATGATGGGCAACGGCATCTACAAATCTATGGACGCCGGCGCCACCTGGCAGCACATGGGCCTTGATGAGACCGGGCGCATCGGCCGCGTCATTGTCCATCCCACCAACCCCAATATCGTGTACGTCTGCGCGCTCGGCCGCACCACCGGCCCGCAGGAAGAGCGCGGCGTCTTCAAAACCACCGATGGCGGCCAGAACTGGACCCGCTCCCTTTTCGCCGACGCCAACACCGGCTGCTCCGGCTTGAACATCGACGCCAACGATCCGAACACGCTCTTCGCCGGCATGTGGCAGGTGGAAATGCACACCTACGGAATGTTCAGCGGCGGCCCCGCCAGCGCCCCGTACGTCACTCATGACGCCGGCGCGCACTGGGCCAAAATCGAAGGCCACGGCCTGCCCAAATCTCCCGTTGGGAAGATCGACATCGCCCCCGCGCCATCCAATTCCAAGCGCGTCTACGCGCTGATCCAGACCGCCGACCAAGGCTCCCTCTGGCGCTCCGACGATGGCGGCGTCAACTGGACCAACGGAAGCTGGCAGCGCGAGCTCATCGGCCGCGCCGGCTATTACCTCAAGCTCGCGGTCAACCCCAAGAATCCCGATGAGCTCTTCGTCGCCAACAGCAGCTTCTGGATGTCCAAGGACGGCGGCAAGAGCTTCACCACACTCGGATGGGGCGGCGACACTCATGATATCTGGATCGATCCGGGCGACCCCAACCGCATCGTGATGACTCACGACGGCGGCATGTTCATGACCACCGACCACGGTACGACGTCAAACCGCGTCACTCTGCCCATCGGCCAGATGTATCACGTGGCCGTGGATAACGACGTGCCTTACAAGATCTATGGCAACATGCAGGACGACGGCACCATGCGCGGCCTCAGCACGGTGCAGGAGGCCGGAGCCAACGTGCCCGGACAGAATGCGGCCGGGCGCGGCGGACGCGGCGGCGGCGGTGGCTTCGGGGGGGGCGGACGCGGGGGCGGCGGCGCTACCGGAACTTGGGAACACAATCTGGGCGGCTGCGAATCCGGCTTTACGTTGCCCGATTTGACTAATACCGATATCGTTTGGGCCTCCTGCTATGCCAATGAAGTGACTCGTTACGACGCTAAGACCAAAGTGGCTCGCTCCGTCAGCCCGTGGCTGCACACGCTCGATTCCGAACCGAACAAGGCCAAGTACCGTTGTCACTGGACGTCGCCGCTGGCCGTCGATCCGTTCGACCACAACGCCGTCTACTATGGCTGCCAGGTTATCTTTCGCACCACCAGCGCCGGTCAAGCCTGGACGGTGATCAGCGAAGACCTTTCCACGCGCGATCCGAAGTATGTCGTCTCATCCGGCGGCATTGTAGGCGATAACCTGGGGCAATTCTACGGCGAGGTGGTCTTTGCCATCGCACCGTCCGAGCTTCAACGGGGCTTGGTGTGGGCCGGCACCAATGACGGCAAGGTCTGGTATACGCGCGACTCACTGGCTTCCGCGCCGCACTGGACGGACGTCACCAAGAATATCCCCAACCTGCCTCCCATGGGAGTGATTGCCAAGATTGAGCCGTCGCATTTCGACGCGGCAACGGCGTACGTCTGCGTGGATTTCCACCTGGCGGATAACCGCGATCCATGGGTCTACAAGACCGCCGATTTCGGCAAGACCTGGACGAAAATCAGCGGCGATCTGCCCACGCACGGTCCACTGACTTACGCGCGCGTGATTGCCGAGAACCCGAACAAGAAGGGGATGCTCTTCGTCGGTACCGGCAATGCGCTTTATTACACGCTCAACGACGGCCAGACATGGAAACAGTTGAACGAGGGACTGCCCGCCGCGCCCGTCTCCTGGGTGGTAGTTCAGAAAGCGGCGCATGACGTGGTGGTTTCCACTTACGGCCGCGGCTTCTATATCATGGACGACATCACGCCGCTCGAACAGGGCGCGATGGAGAGTTCGTTTACCGATTCCGTCGCGCTGGTGGCGCCGCGCGCCGCGTTCCGCGAACCCCGCGGCGGCCGCGCGCAGATCAGCTTCAAGTTAGCCGCCGCGCCGAAGAGCCCGATCGAATTCGAAGTGACCGATTCCAAGGGCGCGCTGGTGGCGAAACTGCCTCCAGTCACGGGTCATGCCGGCCTGAACCGCATCGCGTGGGACATGCGCTATCCGCCGCCGCGGCTGGTGGCGCTTCGCACTACTCCGCCCGAGAATCCGCACATTTGGGAAGAGCCGCGGTTCCAGGGACAGGACACTCGGCCGGTCTTGCATTGGGGCATCGCCCAGGCAGAGAGCGGCCCATTCGCCGCGCCCGGCGATTACGCCGTCAAGATGACCGTGGACGGCCAAACTTTATCGAAGCCGCTGCATATCGCGCTGCCACCCGATGCGCACGGCAGCGACGCCGACATCCAGGCTTCCGTGAAGCTTCAATTGAAGGTGCGCGAAGATATCGGCGCCGTGTCGGATATGACTAACCAGTTGGAATGGATGCGCCGGCAAATCGAGGATCAGTCCAAGACCGCGCAGGGAAAAGCCGATCTGCTGAAGGGCATGGACGCGATCGACAAAAAGATGAAGGCGGTGGAGCTGAAGTTAGTCACCGAATCCGAGATGTTGAGCGACGACAAGTATTTCCCCGAGCAAGACAAGCTCTATCTCACTTTGATCTGGCTGAACGGCGAGATCGGCGGAGGCGGCGGCGACGTGGCAGGCACTGGCGATTACGGCGCCACCGAGACCGATACGGCACTGGTGCTCGATCTGGAGCGGCAACTGCAGACGGTGCAGACGGAATACAAGAGTCTGATGAGTAAGGATATCCCGGCTTACAACCAGACTGTTACGGGCACCGGCGTGGCTCCGCTGAAGACTACCGGCGCTCCGCCCGCTCCGGTGCGGACGGGCGGCCGTGGCGGGGGAGACGGGAACTAGGTCCGGCGGTAACACCGGCGGTCTCGCCGCCGGTACTTCAACCCCAGTCTGAAATCGTGCCCGATATAATGCAGGTTGGGAATAACCGGCTCTCAACGGTCAAGAGCAGGTGGACCTGCTTCGCCTGCCGGATACCTGTGCGGAACTCCATTTACGACCACTGGCTCTCACGTTCCTCGACCTCTCCCACGTCATCCGGACTTGGGTACAAGCCCGCGAGTAAAGGCCCAACCGGCGCGCGCAAGACACCGGCGGCGAGACCGCCGGCGTTACCCAGCAACTCACTCACCACCCGCAGAGCCTCTCCCGCCGGCGTCCGCTGCGCCTCCTGGGCCTGCATCGCCAGCTCAAGCGCCTGTTCGAATTGCCCGGCGCCCATCGCCGCCCGGGCCGCCGCCCGCCATCTCCAGGATTTCACCGCGAGAATCATCAGGGGTTCCAGGTCCGCGCCGCACCGCGAGCACACCCGGGCGCCGCGGAACCGCGCCAGGCAAACCGGACAGCGGCCCGCCTCGGTCAATTAGCCCGGCCTTCCATGAAGAACAACAGCTCCTTCAGCGCCCGCGAAGCTTCAGCCAGCGCCGGCGCATCCCCGGATTCGATCGCCGTCCCAATGCGCTCATGCAGGTCGATGGCTTCTTCGCGATCGTCCTGGTGCATCCTGTCGAGCAGTTTGCGCGACCTTTCCACCAGGTCCGCCGCCTCCGGCTCGCCCGGCAAAGAAGCCGCGGCGGCAAATTCCCCTTCGATAACTCCCTCTTCCGCCTCAATCTCTTCGTAGTCGTCTTCGCTCTCGTCGACTCTCTCGCTGCGCGATTCAAAAAGTTCCTGACTGCGCTTCCGGGCGGCCGCAATCTCCTCGGGACTCTTCGCCGCCAGCGCGTTGGCAATGGTAATCTGTTTCGATTTGCCGGTACGCTTTTCCACGGCCGCGACTTCCAGAATGCCATCCAGGTCGAGACGCATCCGGCAGAGGATTTCGTTGGGGCCGGGCAGGCCGTTCAAGCCCTCGATGCGAAAGTCTCCGACCAAAATGTTCTTGAGCGCGTCGTCGTCTTCCCCCTGATAGATATGCAGATCGACTTCCGTCTGAAAAGGATAGCTGGTCACGTACTGCTCGGTGCGCGTCAGCGGCAGCGGCGTGTTCCGCCGGATGATCGGCTTATAACAGTGCGGATACGGGACGCCGCCGCGCTCCCCCAGAAACGAAATGCCAAAGGAATACGGCGACACATCCACCAGTACGCGTCCTACGCCATGCCCCGATAAGCGCGACGCCAGCACCCCCGCGCCCAGCGCCACGCAAAGGTCGGGATGCACGTCTCCGCGCGGCTCGAGACCGATGCGGTCGGCCAGCAAATTGAACACCAGCGGCGTCCTGACCGAGCCTCCAACCAGCAGAACCGCATCCATGTCGCCTGGCCCCTTGCCCGAATCCTGCAGCGCCTTCGACACGCTGTCGAGCGTCGATTCCACCAGCGGGCGGATCATCTCTTCATATTCGAGGCGCGAAACCTCCATCTCAAGATGCAGCGGCTTGCCGCTAACCTCGATCAGCGCATCTTCCCGAATGGCGACGTAGGGCTCAAAGCTCAGCTTCTTCTTGGCCTCTTCCGCGACCCAACGGAGCCGCGCGTGCGCGGCCGGATACCCTTTGCGCAGATCGACGCCATGCCGCTTCTGAAACTCGTCCATCAGGCGCGCGGCCAGAAGGTCGTCGAAATCGTCTCCGCCCAGGCGATTGTTGCCGTGGCTTGCGAGCACCTCCGTGACATCGCCCTCCACCGTCACCACCGACACATCGAAAGTGCCGCCGCCCAAGTCGTAGATGAGCGCGGTGTGGCGCGATCCGTCGCCGTAGCCGTACGCCAGGCTGGCGGCGGTGGGCTCATTCAAGATGCGCACTACTTCCAGACCGGCCAGCGCGCCGGCTTCCCGCGTGGCGCTTCGCTGGGCGTCGGAAAAGTAGGCCGGCACGGTGATGACGGCCTTCTGCGGCAGCTCGCCCAGCGACGCGCGCGCCCATTCCGCCAGCTCGCGCAGAATCAGCGCGGAAATCTCCGGCGGCGTGAAATTACGGCCGCCCACCATCACGGTTTCCGGGCTGCCCATGCGGCGCTTGATGCTTCGCACCGTGCGCTCGGGATACAGCGCCTGCTGGTTGCGCGCCGCCTCGCCCACCAACAATTCGCCGGAAGCGGAGAACCCCACGCAGGACGGCAATATTTGCCGGTCGGCCGGTCCCAGCACCTTGACCCGCCCGTCCACAAACGCGGCCACCTCGGAATTAGTGGTCCCTAAATCGATGCCTACTATTAGTTCACTTAGATCGCTCATTTATGATTAGGTCGCTCGTTATTTTTTCCGCCGCAGGAGCGCGGGACACCTTGACCTGCGCCGGACGAAACACCTCGCCGTTCCATTCGTATCCGCTGCGGTAGACTTCGAGAACCACGCCTTCGGGGAAGACGGACGATTCTTCGCTCTCGATCGCATTCATCCGCCGCGGATCGAACATCTCCCCTTCACAGCGGATCTCCCGCGCCTGGAACTCGCCCAGCGTCTGATCGAGGCGCTCGACGCCCAACTCGTAGCCTCTGACTAATGCTTCGATAGTTTCCGCCGCATTCCGGTCCGGCCGCGAAAACAAGCGTTTGAGCCAACCGGCCCCGGCGGCCTTTTGCGCTTCCACCTCACGCGCCCGCGCCGATTCGCGCCCGCGGCCCAGCCGGTCGCGCAAATCGATCAGCGCGCTCAGCGCCTCCCTGCGGCAACGGCGCTCGGCTTCGCGCTGCAGATTGCGCTCACGCTCCGCATGCGCGGCGCGGACTTCCTCCAGCATGCGGCTGGTCTGGGCTTCCAGCGTACGATTCAATTCCAGGAAGGCCCTGCCCTGCAGCTTGACCTCCTGCGTCAGAGCCGTCACGGCAGCCCACAAAGAATAGGAATCGCACCGGCGGTCCGCATCCGTATCCCCGGCGCCCGCGACGGCGGAAAGAATCTCGGGGTCGATTCCGGCGGGCGGCGCTTCATCGGCCCACACGGATTCGAGTAATTGCTCCAGGCGGCGCAAAATCTCGTCCCGTGTCATTTGCGCCGTCATTTAGCCTTCATCGCTTGTGCCATCATTTGGCCTTCAACACCTCGCGCCAAGGCTGCGGGCCCGCGAACAGCCGCCGCGGCGCGCGGCCATCCAGCACAGACGCCAGCGGCGCGCCGGGGTCGGAAGCATGCAACATGGCCAAGGTGCGCTTGCGGGGGTCGCGCAGAGTTTCAAACGCGTTGCGAACCTTTTCGAATTCCTCGGGCGCCTGGTCCGGCGGGTATTCCTTCACCTTGCGGAGATAGGCGGCACGGATCTCCTCTTCCCCGGCATTCGGGGAAACGCCTAACAATTCTCTCGGGTCCGTCACTTCCGCCCGCCCTTCTTGCCCTTGCCGCGGGAACTGCCGCCAAGGCTTTCCGTACCCTCTAAGTCCGCCAGGATCTCATCGGGAGATATGCCGTTGAGGTAGCCCTCCTTCAGGAGTTCGAACAACATCTGGGCCATTTCTGGCGGCATGCCCGGAGGAATCCGCTCGTTGAAGATCTTCTCCATCCCCGCGAAGTCAATGTCGTCATCGTCGGAGTCATTCCCGTCAAACTCATCGTCGTCGTCGAAGGGACGGGGCTTCTCGCCGCGTGCGCGGCGGCACTTGGGGCAATCGCACTGGCTGTCCGGCATCAAATCCGAGTAATCGGGACCAGGGGTAATACTACGGGCATTGCCGGCGGGATAAGCGGATGCCGCTATTTCCTTCCGCACCACGTCGCGGGCCTGATCGAGCGTGAGAGAGAAGGGGTCGGAGTCCATGGCGCCGCGAACCAGATCGACAGCTTCGCCGACGGTTTCCATATCCCGATGCGGGCGCGCCAGCTCAGCCGCGGCGGCGGCGCAAATCGCGTGTCGATCGCCCTGCCGTTCGGGCATCGAACGCGCGCGCAACACCAGAAACCGCGCTTCCGTGTCCCCTCCCCGGCTGAGACCTTCCCCCGAAGCTGCGTAAGCGAACTCGTCATCGCCCATGGCCAGCGCCGTCTCGGCCAGGGTTCGAAGCTGGTTGGCATCAAGCGAACCCATGACGCGCGGAAACTGCCTGGCGGCCTCCTCCAGGTAGGGCAGGGGAAGGTGAAATTTCGCAATCCCCACATCCTTGGCGATCGCCACCAGCCTGGCGATTTGAGCCGGCAGAGCCGACTGTTCCGCCCGGCTGAAATTCTCCACCAGCGGCAATGCAACGGGGCGGCGCTTCGCCGCTGCCGAGATGCCGCAAACCAGCATCCACGCCGCCTTGTCGCTTCCCAGCAAACGGCAGGCTTCGGCGCGCATGTCATCCATGACCCTGACGTCTCCCCGCTCGACCGCGATCACATAGCCTAACGCCGCCATGAAGGCCGGCCGGTCCCCTTGCCTCGACTGCGGAAGAGCGGCGATCGCTTTCAGTTTCTCCGCCGCCAGATGCGGCTTCTTCTGCTCCAGGTGACGCAGGGCGCTTCCCGTAAGCAGACGCAAGCGCGACGCGCGCACTACGGAATGAACCGCGTCGATGCGTTCCGCTTTGTCGAGGTAGGTCAGCGCGGAAGGAAACGCGTTCCGCTTCTCGGCCGCTTGCAGCAGGTACAAGAGCGGCTCGATATCCATAGGGCGGATCTTGTGCCACGCCTTGGCCACGTCTTCGCCCCGGTGCGCCGATACCCGCACGGCCCAACTGAGCCATTGCGAGAAGACCTCCGGATGCGGATCGAGAACGCAGGCGCGCTCGTACAGTCTTTCGGGAAAAAGGAAGTAGAAGTCTTCGAGGCCCAGCCTGCGGTTCGAGCGGCTCTCCCGTTGGAGGTCCCTCAGCATAGCTTCCGGGATCCTTCTCAGCAGGCCGGCCATGTGGATATAGAGCGTGGCCACCTCCATGCCTTTTGCGCCGAACCAGCCTTCGCGGACGGCGCGTTGGCGGAACTCATCCCAGTATTCGCACGCCATGGCGAGGTCCTCGGGATCGCCAGTCGATTCCATGCCGTGGGCCAGCGCTCTGAAGAATGGCGCGTCCTGACGGGGCATGCCTTGCAAGGCCGCGGTCAAGCGCTCGCCCTCAACAGCGTTCATCGAACCGCGAACATAGATGAGCCGCCTCAGCGTCTCCACTTGATCCGGCAGGATTCGCCGGCATTCCTGCATCGCCAGGCGCACCAACTTGAAAGTGCGGCTTTCGTCCTCGTCGTCGACGAAGGCGCGGTCCAGTTTCTCCAGCTCGTTCCGAAGAGTGGCTGAACTTTCGGTGGTCCGCGAAACCAGCAACGTTTCCGGCGGCGTCAGCGGCGCGGCAGGCTTTAGGCCCAACATGGAATGCATCGCCGGAACCAGCCGCGCGGGCGCCGATTCGGGCTTGATCGCGCCCAGGCATTCCCGGCAGGAATCGTCTTCCCCGCGATAGAAATGCGCGATGGCGCGCACCAGCAGCTTCCACGACCCCAGCGGACTGCGGTGCGACACCTCGGGCAGCGCAATCTCTTCGTCCTTCACGAATCCGCTAGTGGCCGCTATAAACGCCCGGTCGAGCGCGGCCGCGGCGGTACGAAGAGAATGGTCCGCGGGCAAGGCCGGGCAAGCGGCGATCGCCGCAAGATCCGCGACCTTGTTCTGAACGGCTTGTTCGATAGCGGCGCGGTGTTCGGCGCCCAATCCCGGATCGGCCAGCGGCGCGAGCAGTTCGTCCAGGGCGCCGGCGCGCGCCGCGGAAGTAGCCCTCAGCGCGTCGAGCCGAGCCCTTGCGGAGGGGTATCGATCGCGCACCAGCTCAATCAGGGATTTCGCTTCCAGGGCGAGATTCTGATTCAGAAGCGCTTGAATGCGGCCGGCGTAGGCGTCTATGAGCACCGCTTCGGAGGCTGCCGAGCCTAACGCTTTATGAAGATCCTTGGCGCGATCGAGGGCGGTCTTGGATTTTCCATGGGCGAGCAGTTGCCGGATGCTCGTTTCCTCGGCGGCGCCGGTAGTTGGGTTGCCTGGGGTCCAGGGAGCCTGTCCGCCAGGAGTGAGCTTTGGCTGCACGTGAGCGTCGCTTTCCTTCCGGTCGGGGGAGTATTGATATTATCATCCACCGGCCTCGATTTGTCACCTTTCGTCCCAAAAACGGCCAAAACAAGACTTCGACGCAGAGACGCAGAGGCGCAGATGTCCACGCGGAGAAAACTTAAAGAGGATGAATGAAGCGGTTTTCCGCTCAGCGCCGAGGCCAGCGCGAGCCAAATTGGTTCCCGCGTGGTGAGTGGATTTATATTCAATTGTCAAAGAACTGGTGGGAACGGCTGGGCGAAATACGCCGAGAGCCGGGCCACAGAATGAATTTCGGGTAGTGCCGGAGCACGACCAGGGGGTCGCGCGCGGACCAGCGGGTCCGCCCAGGGGTCCGCCCTACTTCTGAGTTACGCGGCTGCGGGCATTTGGCGACCTGACGTCGGGTTTACGCGGGCTTTCGCGTAGTCGCGGGCTTCGTTGAGGCGCTGAGTGCGGGCGATCAGAAGTGCGATTGCGGCAACTGAAAAAACAGAATTAATTCCCAGGAGCTGGGGCGGGAAATCGGCCGCCGGATCGTACTTTTCGCCTTTGCTCTGTGCGAGTTGGGAGAGAAGCAGGGCTTCTTCGAGCGCTTGATCGCGGGCGGCTTTGCGTTCGGCCCGCAGGGTGCG